>JBKQUF010000174.1:0-3367 GCA_052140285.1 Limisphaerales bacterium
AAGAGATACGTTTCGCCTTTCGACACTTCCTGGCGGTCTCCCATCCAACCTTGACGTTCGTCGCGGGGAAGATCCGTGGGAATGCTGCGGTAATTGTCGCGCGTGCCCCAAAAAATGTTATGGTAAATCTGATTGAGCAAGGGATTGGAACAGGAGAATTGCCCGGCGGCGGGCACGGCGTCGTAAACCAGCCGGCCTTCGATGGCATTCACTGTTGGCTTGCCGGGAAACCCCGTGACTTCCACATAACGAAAACCGTGATATGTGAATCGCGGCTCATAAGTTTCGGCGCCCTTCCCCTTCAACGTATAAATGTCCTCCTGTTTCGCGCTGCGGAGATTATCGGTGTAAAGCGTACCGTCCGGCTGCAATGTTTCACCGTGGCGTAGTTTGACAACGGTGTCGCGAGGCCCGCTGACTTTCAACCGGCACCAGCCCGCCATGTTTTGTCCCATGTCAAAAATATACACGCCGGGCTTTGGGTTCGTCACCGCCACAGGATGCAGCGTATCCATGACGCGGATCGGTTCGCCAATTTGCGCCGACAACAGCGGTGAGGCCGGCTTGACCAGTTGCGCCGGCTGCCAGTTGGAATCATTAAATTTTGGCTGGCACCAGCCGGGCATTTCCATCCGCGCATCATATTCCTCGCCGTCATACTCGTTATTGGCGCGAATCGGGCCGTAGGCAGTCAGTTTCCATTTCTCGTCGCTGACAATTTGCGCCGTTGTGCCATCGGTGTATTCGATGTTTAATTGCAACAGCAGCTTTGGAAAACCGAAGGACCGCGTCCCGATCGGCACACTGGTACGCGGCGCAAAAAAGCGCCCGTTGCCGAGAATGACTCCGATGGCATTAGCGCCCTGCTGGAGTTGACCGGTCGCGTCAAAGGTCAGGTAAAACGCGCGTTTATCATACTCGGAGAGAGCAGGGGAGAGGACGTCATCGCTTATTTTCCGACCGTTCAGGTATAACTCGAAAAGCCCCAGTCCGCAGACATAAGCCGTGGCGCGCCGCACTTTTTTCCCGACGATAAACTCGCGCCTCAAGTAACGGGCTGGCAACCGCCGGTCTTCGTTTCCAATAATTCCCCAAGGCTGCATTCCATATTCTCCGAGCGGCTTGGCCAAGGCCCAGGTGGAGTCGTCAAAAGCCAGGGCATTCCAACCGTTTTCAAGGTTCGTGGCCGACTTCCAGCTTCCATCGGTGTCCACCGTCAAGGCCTTCCCTTCTTCAAAGAAAACATTGAGTCTGCCGATCAATCCGGCGGGAGTCGGTCCTTCCCCAACGTTGCGCGCCTCCACCGCCAAAACATTTTTTCCCGGTTTCAACAAAGCGCCTATGACAAACTTTCGCGGCATCATCCAATTGTCGCTGTCCCCGGCTTGCTGGCCGTTGACAAACAGATGGAACTCATTGTCCGCGGTCATGGCGATGGTCGCCGAGCGAACGGCCTGATTGGCCGGCAATGCAAAGACGCGGCGGAAATAACGTGTGCCCAGCGGCGCGCTGACCGCCGGATTTCCCTCGGGGAACCAAATCCATTTCGCGCCGTCGAGTGGAATTGTGGTCTCGCCTTGATCCAATCCAATCCATTTTCCCTGCCAGTCCTTCTGTTCGAGCAGTCCCGTGCTCCAGAAGGCAGGCGCGCTCCAGGCCGATGACCGGCCATTTTTATCCCAAATCATGACTTTCCAGAAACAACGGCCGCCAGACGCCAGCGGTTTTCCCGAATAGGCAAGGTTGAGGGTTTCATCGCTGGAAATCCTGCCGCTGTCCCACAAATCCCCCTGATTATTCTGGAGAAGTTCCTTGCTGTCCGCGACCAGAATTTGATAGGCGGTCTGCCCTTGATTGCGTTCGTTCGATTGCACCTGCCAGCTTAAGCGCGGCTGCGCCTCATCAATGCCCAGCGGATTGGAACGATATTCGCATTGCAAATTCACCGGCACAACTGATCCTGCCAGCGGACGAAAGCCGGCAATGATTAAAAAGGCGGCGATCAGGATTGTCGTCGTCAGATTGTTTTTCGATAGTCTCATAGAATTCATTATTCGCTGCAATCCAACCGATGAAAAATGCGCGGGTGGCGGGCGCGATGGCGCTTTTCATCAAGCCTTGCCTTGCAACAAGGACATGGCCGTGTCCACCGCGCTGCCGGCATCGGGCGAATAACCATCCGCCCCGATTTCACGCGCATATTCCCCGGTAATGGGAGCGCCTCCGATGGCGATCTTGACCGAGAGACCCGCCTGCCGGATGGCTTTCACGGTCTCACTCATGGCAGGCATGGTGGTAGTGAGCAAGGTGGATAATCCGACCAATCTGGCTTGATGCTGCTGGATGGCCTCAACAAATCTGGCGGGAGGGACATTCACGCCGAGGTCAATCACCCCGATGTTCGCCCCTTTCCACATCATGGCGACGAGGTTCTTGCCGATGTCGTGCAGATCGCCTTCCACCGTGCCAATGACGGCGCTGTGTTCGGGTTTGAGGCCGTCCGCCACCAGCCTGGGTTCCAGAATCTTCAATGCCTCCTTCATGGCGCGCGCGGCGATGAGCATTTCCGGCACGAAAATCTCGTTGCGTTTGAATTGCTCGCCGACCGCGGCCATGCCGGGCACGAGCCGTTGTTCGACAATGGCGCCAGCGCTTTCGCCGGCCTCAAGGCATTGCTGAACCAACGGCGCCACGTCTTTGCGGCGCCCGGCAATGATGGCCTGGGTCAGGGGATGTTCCACATTCATAAGGTCCACAGTCTAGCCGATGGCGTTGGGTGCGTTTTCTTAATCTTAATCCTAATCTTAATCCTGCATCTGAGGATTCGGCGCGATTAAGATTAAGATTAAGATTAGGATTAGGATTAAGAAATGGAAGCGAATACGCAAAAATGTGAAACGCACCGTTTGGTACTTGGCGCGCAGGTGGGAATTGCGCCCTGACCCGGCATGAGTTAGAAAGAAGGCAAATGCGCCGTATCATTCTTCCTGGTTTCCGCGGCAATCGCACCGTGCTTTCGGACTGCCCCGCCAACCGTCCGTGAACACCACTTCTTTCCTCCACGAGCTTTCCCGCCGGCCGCTTTGCTGCGACGGCGCGATGGGCACGCAACTCCTGGGCCGCGGCCTCAAAAGCAGCGAGTGCGGCATGGTTTGGAACGTGGAGCGCTCCCGCGACGTGGAAGCGATCCATCTGGCCTATCGAAACTGCGGCTGTGATCTCATCACCACCAATTCCTTTGGCGGCTCGCGCTTTGCGCTGGCCCGGCACGGCCTCGCCGACCGCGTGGGGGAACTGAATCGAGCCGCCGCGCAACTGGCCCGCGCCGCCGCCGGTCCCGACGGCTGGGTGCTCGGCGATGTCGGGC
>JBKQUF010000175.1:0-8013 GCA_052140285.1 Limisphaerales bacterium
GCAGCAGCGGGGTGTCGCGGTCAATCGAAACAAAGCGGGTCGCCATGAGTTTCAGACACGAACGCCTTGCGGCAGTTCAATCTGTCTGACAAAAAATGCGTTTTCTAAGTCAGACAGGCTGCTAGGGGAGCAAGCTGAGGACGTATTGCTGCATTTGCATGAATTGAGAGGAGGTTTCAAGGGCGGCTTGATAAGAGTTCTGGGTCTGGCTGAGTTGCGAGAGGGTCTGCGTCATGTTCGCGCCGGCGACGTTGGTGAGGCTGGTCTGCAAACCGGTCTGCTGCGAGGAAGCCAGGGATGCGGCGGCGGTAAGCTGGGTCTGCGCCGCGCCGTTGGAGGCGACTTGGTAAATGATGTTGTTATCGTCGTTGGTCAAATTAGTGGCGTCGGTGCCGGAAATGGCGCTGGTGTTGCCGGAAAGGAGATCGTTTTGGAGCGAAATCAAATGGTTAAAGAAATCCGCGCCGTACCGGCTGTCGCTGATGATGCCGCGCGCGCCGGAACCGGTGTTGTTTTCACCGGGAGCGGCCACGGAAATGGCGGTGTTTTGCGCGATGTCGCTTTGGGCGGTGCTGGTGTTGCCGGAATAGGCAACGCCGGTGACATTGCCGCTGGAGTCGGTGGTGACGGTGTAGGGCGGGGTTGTGGAAGCGGTGCCGCCGAAGATATAATCGCTGCCGTTCTGGGTGTTCATCAATTGAGCGGCTTGCTGGATCAACTGGGTGACCTGGCCGGCGTCGGCCTGCAATTGGGCCGTCGTGGCGGTGCCGTCGGCGCTGGTGGCGATTTCGCTGGCTTGTTCGGCGATGGTCTGGAGGGAAGTCAGGGCGTTGCCGGCGATGGTTGCGGACGTTTGGAGGGTGGAAATGTTTTGGGCATACTGGGTCTCGTCACTGTCGTCGGTTTGGAGACTCAACGCTTCGGCCATTCCAGCCGGGTTATCCGACGGGGCGGTAATTGCCTGGCCGGTGGAGGCCTGGTTTTCGAGCTGGAACTCCTGGGTCGAAAGGGAATTAATCTGGTTGACCATGGCGTCCATGTAAGAGGTGCCGGCGATGCGCATAGGATTAATGATTCAACGGTGGATTTTTGTTCATTTGGCTCAAGTGCTCTTCATGTCGATGATGGCCTGGAGCATGTCATTGACGGTGGTGACGATTTTTGAGGAGGCTTCGTAGGCCATCTGGTAGGTGATCAAATTGGAACATTCCTGCTCGAGGGAAACGCCGCTGGTGGAATCACGCTGGTTCGCGAGCATCGTGCTCACGGAGGTGTAATTGGTGACCTGATCGTTGGCGTTGGCAAGGGCGTTGCCAAAGTTCTGGACATCGAGATCGTAGGCGCCGCTGAAGGTCTGGTTATTCAATGAGCCGATGGATTGTTGTCCCAATTGGGCCAGTTGCAGGGCCACGGCATTATCGCCGGAGGCATTGGGCACGCCGGCGGCCTGGACTGCGGAGGGGTTGTTCACCAAATTGGCATTGACGGCAATATCGGAGGCGCCGGTGCCGGTAAAGAAATCCGCGCCGGTATTGCCGTTTAAATCATAGCCGGTGCTGTAAACACTGTTGACCTGCGAGATCAGGGAGGAAGCCAGGGTGTCCAGGCTGCTGCTCAGGCTGGCGATGCCCTGGTCACGGGCGTCAATGGTGCCTTGGATGGAGCCGCCGGTGAGGGTCAGAGGGGTGGCGGAGTTGGCATCCTGCACCAGCAGATTTCCATTGCCGGAATCGTAAGTGGCAAGGGTATCGGAAAGCGTGCCGCCGGTAACCATGGACTGGCCGCCGATGCTCACGCCAACGGTGCCATTGGAATTATTGGTGGTCTGAATGTTGACCAATTGGGAGAGGTTCTCCAAATCCTGCTCGCGGGAATCCATCAAATCGTTGGCCGTGCCGCCACTGGCGGTGGCGCTGGCAATCTGGGAATTCAGGCTGGCGATATTGGTCAAAAGCTGGTTGGCGGAGGTGACATCGCCGCTGACCGTTGTGTTCAACTGGCTGCTCAGGGTGCTGAGATTTTGCGAGGCCTGGTTGAAGGTGGAAGCGAGCGATTGCGCGTCGTTCACGAGCGATTGGCGCGCCGAGGCATCGGTGGGGCTGGTGGCGACACTTTGGAAAGCGTTGAACAGGCTGTTGATCTGGTCGGAGAGGCTGTCCGAGGTTGAAGTGCCGTCGGTGCTGGAAGAAGTGCTGCTGGTGCTTAAATTAAGATACTGGTCCAATTGGGTTTGGGCATCGGTAAGAGCGCTTTGTTGAGAGTTCCAATAGCCGCCGACGCTGCCTTCAGCCTGAATCTGGCTGTTGAGCAATTGATTGGAGGCCTGCTGGATCGAGGCGACCTCGACGCCAGTGCCTTCCTGGCCGGCGTCAGTTGACAAGGGGGCGGTGGTCTGGAGCACCACGCTCTGCTCGGTGTAGGCGGGATTGTTCGCGTTGGCAAGATTCTGTCCCGTGACTTCAATGGCCACTTCATTGGCTTGAAGCGCCTTCGTTCCGAGATTCAAAGTGTTGAAAAGGCCGAGCATGATGGTTCAACCGATCGCTTCGTAGAGAGAATGCTTGGTTAAAACCGGCCCGGACATGGTCCCGGAGTCGTTGTAAGTGGTGGGGCGGCTCCCGGGGAAAAACGGATCGAACAAGCGTTGCATCAGTTCGACGATGCGGCTGAGGAGCAAATGGTTCTGGCGGGCGCGGCGCTGGATGCGTTTGAGCAATTCGTTGTTTTCCTGGACGAGAGCCTGGATGAGGGGGCGATAATCGCCGGGCAAACAGGGGATGAGATCGTTAAAGGTGGTTTCCTCGACGAGACCTAGGTGGCGGGCGGCGTTGCGCTGGCGCTGTTCGCGTTCGAGGCGGGCGGCGATGATATTTTCGACCTGGGAATTGATGGTCTGGACGCATTGCAGCAAGTCCTGGGTTTCGCGCTGCATGACCATCTGTTGTTGCTGGTCGAGGAGGGCGAGCATTTCGCCATACTCTTTGAGTTCTTCGCGGAGCGATTCAACGAGATGGTGCAGGAAGTCTTTCATGGTTGGAGTGGGCATTTTTTAAAATGGTTTGGTTGATATAGCAGTGGCGGGCAAGGGATGGAGAGGGTTGCCCAGTGGTCGAAGGGTTTGGCTGACTTCGGAACCTGAGGTTCGAAAAGACCCGGCATTTTGTGAGAGGGTTGGCCGGACCGTGTCCGTTTCGGTGCCCGGGAGTGGATTAGTAACCGCCGAGCGGTCAGATCCGGCCGTCGAAGCGGGTTGGAGCTGGTGCGTGAGCTGACGCTCGAGCGAATGCGCCAGTCCGAGGGCGCCCGACTTCGAAATGCTGTCCGCCAACTGGTTGCTCACCATGTCGTGATAAATCCCGGCGGCGGTGGAATTGTCCGCATATTTCGATGGAATAACGGTTTTTTGCGTTTCCTGTAAAATTTGTTTCAAGAGCAAGGACTCGAATTGGCGGGCGACTTCGGAAACTTTCTGCTGTTGCGTAAGCGCCTTGTCACCGGCGATTTCCTCCAGGGGAACATTATCGGCGGCTTGGTTGCTGACCGGGGTAATGTTCATTTGATGATCAATTCGGCCTGCAAGGCGCCCGCCTGTTTCATCGCTTCCAAAATGGCCATGATGTCGCGCGGGGTGGCGCCGAGCGTATTGAGGGCGGAGGCGACTTTTTCCACGGTGGGTAATTCAGGCAGGGCGACCAGGGAGGCTTTGGTTTCGCTGACGGTGGTGTCGGTGCGCGGGGTGACGGTGGTGGTGCCGGTGCTGCTGAAGGGGGCAGGCTGCGAGACATCCAGGGTGGAGGCAACATCGATGGTGATGTTGCCCTGGGCGATGGCGCAGCTCGAGATCTGGATGCGGGAGGTGGCAACGATGGTTCCGGTGCGTTCATTGATGATGATGCGCGCGGGGGTGTCCGGGGTGACTTCAATACTGTCGAGTTGCGCGATAAAATCAACCAGGGAAGCCTCGGCGGAAGGCGGGATGTTGACGCGCACGGAGGTGGAGTCCACGGCGTGGGCGCAGTTGGTAAAGACGTTATTAACGGCGGCAGCCACTCTGGCGGCGGAGGTAAAATCGGGGTCGTTGAGCAGCAATTCAACGCTGTGATCATGAACGACGGTGGTGGGGATTTCATTTTCAACAAGGGCGCCGCCAATGATGGTGCCGACAGTGGGATGATTCTTGGTGACGCTGGCGCCGCCGGTGCCGGCGGAAAAACCGCCAATGGAGAGGGGTCCTTGGGCGACGGCATAGACTTTATTGTCCGCGCCGAACAAGGGGGTTTGAAAGAGGACGCCGCCCTGGAGGGACTTGGCGTCCCCCATGGAAGCAACCTGGACATCAAGGCGCTGGCCGGATTTGACGAAGGCCGGGATGTCGGCGGTGACCATGACGACGGCGATGTTTTTGGACGAGATTTGGGTCATGGACGCGGCGGGGATGTTGAGGCCGTAGCGCTGGAGCATGTCGGCGAACGTTTGCTGGGTGTAGATGGGGTCCTTGTCGCCGTCGTTGGCGAGGCCGCCGACGAGGCCGTAACCGACCAATTGATTGTCGCGCGCGCCGGAGAGCATGGCCAAATCGCGGACGCGGACGCCGTCGGCGCGGGACGCGGGGAGGATCGCCGTGAACATCAGCAGCGAGAACGACAGGGCGACCAGCTTGACCGCGCGAACGGGCCGGGTGGGGATTTTCACTTGCCCGCCGCAACGGCGGGTTTTGGGGCGCAATGTTCGGGGGACGAGGGGCATGATCAGAAAGGATTTACTTTGTCCCAGATGCGGGTGAACCAGCCTTTGTTTTGGGTGTCGCTGACGGTGCCTTTGCCGATGATCTGGATGGTGGCGTCGGCGATGTTATAGCTTTCCACGGTATCGGCGGAACTGACGTCATCGGAGCGGACGACGCCATGAAGAACAATGGTCTGCTGCTCCTCGCTGAAGGAGGTCTGGCGTTTGCCTTCGATGACAAAATTTCCATTGGGCAGGACGTCAATGACGCGGACGGCGATCTGGGCGACGACGGTTTCCGAATCGCTAATGGTGCCGCTGCCGTTGTGGGCAAGGTCGGAACTGTAATTCATGGCGGGCATGGCGCCTTTATGGGCGAGAAAGCCGGGAAACAGGAAGGAGGTGACGGCGGCGCTGAGACTGGATTTTTTCTCGGTGACGGTGGAGTTGTTTTTGCTGGCCGTGCTGGATTCGGAAACGATGACGGTGATGATGTCGCCGACGGACACGGCGCGTTTGTCGGCGAACATGGAGCGCGACGAATCGTTGTGCCAAAGGGATTGCGACCAGGCGGCGTGGGGGGAGAGGGGGAGCACGGCGGCGCAGGCCAGGAGGACCAGACGGCAGAATTGAGAAAGGGCAAAAGGTGTTTTCATAATTAAAGGGATACTTGGACGGTGGCTTCGTCGAGAACGGTTCCGCTGAAGTCATGATCGGAATCCAGGTTGCGGAGGCGGATGATTTGGCCGGGGGTGCCGTCCTGGAGGGCCTCAACTTTCATGGTGATGACCAAGGCGCCGTCTTCGAGGCGGGCGGTGGTCAGTTGGCCCCGATGGATGACGGGATGCAATTTTACACTCCAGTCGTAGATGGGCGAACCGGCGGGAACGGATTCGGCGATTTCATGCGCGGTATCGTCGCGGGCGATTTGGGCGAGGGGCGCATGGAGGGCGAGCACATCGCGGCGTTCGAGGCCGATGTCGGCATCGGCGACCAATTGACCGGGCTTGAGCATCGAGCGCGCCACGAAGATTTGCCGCCAAAGATGGGCCTGCGCGGGCATCTGCCAGTCGCCAATTTGGCTGCCATTGGCGCCGAAGACCTGGAAGCGGACGATAAAGTTGGCGGTGACGCCGCCGGCGGGCATCTCCAATATTCTCATCGTGAGCGGCCCGGCGGGCGCATTGGTCACCGTCCAGGGCCGGGTGAAATGCAAGTCCAAGTCGCCATCGTTCCCGATGAACTGGTTGCGAAGGGTGTCGGTGAGCATTTTAGTGACGGCGGCTTCGTCGAGAACAGTATTGGTGGCGAGGACGGCCGATGGGGCGGTCGTTGGCGCGACCGGTGGGAGGCTGGCAAGGCAGGAGACGCCGGCGAGAGCGGCGGCGAGCAAGAACGGGATGGCGGCGCGGAAAATCATTATTTTTTCATGTTGTTGCTTTCCTGCATCATTTCGTCGGCGGCCTGGACGGCCTTGGAATTGACTTCGTAGGCGCGTTGGGCCTCGATGAGATTGACCATTTCCTCGACGACACTGACGTTGGAAAGTTCGAGATAGCCCTGGTTGAGGGTGCCGTAGCCGTTCTGGCCGGGCGTCCCGAGTTCCGGGGTGCCGGAAGCGGGGGTTTCCGTGTACAAATTGCTGCCGGCGCTGCTGAGGCCGGCGGGGTTGTTGAAGCGGACCAGTTGCACCTGGGAGGTGGTGGCGCCGTTGGCGCCGGTGTAGGTGACGCTGCCGTTGGAACTGATGGTGATATTCGTGGTGCCTGCGGGGACGGGTTGGAACCCGCCGAGGACGGGCAAGCCGTCGCTGGTAACAATGCGTCCGGTGGAATCGGTTTTGAAGGCGCCGTCGCGGGTGTAGGCGCTGGTGCCGTCGGGCATCTGAACTTCAAAGAAACCATCGCCCTGAACGGCGACATCGAGTTGTTCGCCGGTCTGGCTGAGATCGCCGTTGGTGAAAATGCGGGCGGTGGCAACGGGCCGCGACCCCTGCCCCACCTGAATGCCGGTCGGCACCTGGTTGCCGGAGCCGAGGTCGGCGCCGGGTTCGCGGGTGGTCTGATACAACAGTTCCTGAAATTCGACCTTGCTCTTCTTAAAGCCGGTGGTGTTGACGTTGGCGAGGTTGTTCGAGATGACGTCAAGGTTCATCTGCTGGGATTCCATCCCCGCAGCGGCTGAATAAAGAGCGCGAAGCATCAGCTAGTCGGGAGTTGAGGGTTGAAAGTTGAGAGTCGCAGGCTGAAAGTTAAAAGTTGCATGTTAATTGATGAAGGTGTCAGGTTACGTGGAAACGCCGCTCAGGTCGGAGATGGCTTTGCCCATTTGATCGTCCTCGGTTTGCATGACTTTTTGGTCGGCCTCAAACTCGCGCATCGCGGTGATCATGCTGCCCATGTCGCTGGTGGGCGAGGTGTTGGCGGCTTCGAGATAGGCCTGGCGAACGGAGGTTTTGCCGGTGGTGGGGGTAGGCGTCAGACTGGGATCGTTGGCCAGCAGATAACCCTCCGGAGAGGCCGTGAGTTGGCCGGGATTGGCAAATTCAACGATGTTCAAACGTCCTATAACGTTGCCGCCCTGGGTGATTTGACCGTTGGCGGCAACCGTAAATTGCGAGCCGCCGGCCGGATTGAGTTGGATCGGCCCCCCGTTTCCCATCACGTGATAGCCCTGGTTGGTAACGAGCTGGCCCTGGGCGTTCAATTGAAATTGACCGTTGCGAGTGTAACCGGTCTGGCCGTTGGCCATTTGTACCTGGAAAAACCCGGGACCGTCGAGTGCGAGATCGGTGGAATCGCCGGTGGGGCGCATTTCGCCCTGCTGGAAACTGGTGGAGGAAATCGGGGTGGGCAGATAGAAATTGCTATTGGAAGCGCCATCCAAGCCGACGGGGGAGGAGGCGGCGACGTCGGCAAAGGAGATTTCCTGTTTGCGGAAACCGGGAACGTTGCCGGCGGCGAGATTTTGAGTAATCATCTCCTGCCAGCGTTCCTGGGCGTTCATCCCCGCGGCGGCTTGGTACAGACTCACGTTCATTTTGACAATGAATAGCACCGGTTGTGCCAGCGGCCAAAAGGGAGGGAATTGCCGGGAAGAAGGCGGCGGACGTTGGCAAAAGCTGCCAGGAAGAGCAAAAATTGCCGGGTCGTAAACAAAAGAGTTCAACCCTCTAGCAGCCTGTCTGACTTAACTCAAGTCAGCGGGTAAGGTTGTGGTGGTAGCCGTCCCGACGGCGGAGGCCAATGGGTTCCGATTCAACGGCGGCGAATCCCGTTGGTGATATTC
>JBKQUF010000176.1:0-8835 GCA_052140285.1 Limisphaerales bacterium
CCACGTCTGGTCTTGCGCCTGTTCCAGCAGTTCTTACTCACGGCTGAGACAACTGGTAGAACCGCTGCGGTTCACCGGGGTTGATGGTATTGGTGACGTTGAAGTTGCCATTGCCGTCAAAATAGCCGCCGCCAATTTGCACCCAGTTGGTGGGTGGAAATGCCAGGTTGGTTGAGGACCAAATTGTAAAGCTGCCATCAGGGAAACCATTCGTGCCGCTGAACATAAGATTGCCACCGGAAATCAGAGCATTGCCTATCTGCGGAGCAGGCATGTGGAGCGGCGTGGCGGTGGCTTGTGCCGAGTTGGCGCTTTCGCCGGCCGTGTTCAGCGCCGAAACCACGTAATAATAGCTGGTGCCATCGATCAAACCGGTGTCGGCGCAATTGGTCGTGGTCACGTTGGAGACTATCGTATAAGTCCCGCCGTTGGTGTTGGCGCGTTTCACGTTGAAGCTGCTGGCTCCGCTTGAAGCCGGCCAATTCAATGTCACCTCCGAATCCCATGGGCTGGCGGACAAAGTAGCTGGCGATGGCGGCACGGCTGAAGCAGCCCAGCCCGGCGCCGTCACGTTATCGAACGTGGCCGGGCACAACGTGGAACTGCTATGGCTGGTGAGCGCCAATCCAATGTACGCGGTGGACGACATGGTGAATGTCACCGACACTTGTTGCGTCCAGGTCGCGCCATCCGGGGAGCAGTACCCCGTGAACGTGCTTCCGTTCCGCACGAGCTTGACCCAGTACGGTGCGCTCAAACCGGTGGTGTTGTTGTAGGTCGTGCCGCCGCCGGTACTCGAGCGGTACTGCCAAGTCACCCCATTGCCCGGCGTCACGCCAATGAAGGCATTGGCCGCGTTGGCGCTCAAGCTCGCGCGGATCATCACGCCGGCTTTCGACCACGCATTAATGTTTTGAACACTGGCGACGCGGGCAATGATGGCGCCATTTCCGGTCATGGGCACATAGACAAAGCGGAACGCATCGGCGGTATTTTGGATGTCCGCACCGGCTCCCGCCACCGGGAATACGCCGTCGCCGTAGGCCGCATTGCCCGTAACCCCGACCGCGCCGACATCCTGTGTCACCCAAGGGAAAGGCAGATTGATGGCCGCTTCCGAACTATTCGGCGTTTCCACGCCGCCGGAGATGGCGCTGACGACATAGTAGTAGTTCATGCCGGCGGGCAGGGTGTCGGTGTAGTTCGTCACGGTGACGCCGGTTGCGATGGTGGCATAAGGACCGCCGCTGGTGGCCGAACGTTTGACATTATAGCTGGTCGCATTAGTGAAAGCGTTCCAAACCAGGCTGTTCTGGGTGGCGGAAACCGGTATGGCGGACAAGCCGAAGGGCGCGAAGTCTTGCGCGGGCACTATGGCCTGGACCGAGTTGGTACTCTCGCCGGCCAAGTCCAGCGCCGAAACCGCGTAATAATAATCCGTGCCGTCGGCCAGCGCGGCATCGGTGAAGTTTGTCGTGGTTAGATTGGCCAGCAGGGTGTATGGCCCGTCGTAGGTCACGGCACGCTTCACGTTGTAACTGCTGGCCCCGCTGACGGGCATCCAGTTCAAAGCCACGTTCCAGTTCGTCACCGTGGCTGTCAGATTGGCCGGCGCCGGGGGAAGTACTGAAATTGTCCAACCGGGCGCCGTCACGTTATCAAACATGGCCGTGCATAACGAGGAACTGTTATGACTGGTGAGCGCCAATCCAATGTAGGCGGTGGACGCCACGGTAAACGTCGCCGTTCCTTCCTGAGTCCAGCTCACGCCATCCGGGGAGCGGTATCCGGTGAATGTGTTTCCGCTCCGCACAAGTTTGACCCAGTAAGGCGCGCTTAAACCGGCGGTGGCGGTGTTGACGGTGGCGCCGCCGGTGCTCGAACGGGTTTGCCAGGTCACACCGTTGCCAGGCGTCACCGCAATGTAGGCGTTGGCGGCGCCGGCATTCAGGCTTCCACGAATCATTATTCCGGCTTTCGACCACGGATCTACGTCTTGAACGCTGTTGACTCGTGCGATCATGGTGCAATTTCCGGTCACGGCTACATAAGCGTAATGAAACGCGTCCGATGTGCCCCAAATGTCCGCGCCGGCTCCCGTCACCGTGAACACACCATTGCGGTAGGCCGCATTGCCCGTGATCCCGACCGCGCCGACGTCCTGCGTCATCCACGGATAAAGCAGATTGAGGGGCGCTTCCGGACTATTTGGGCTTTCCACACCGCCGGAAGCGGCGTTGACCACGTAATAGAATCTCATGCCCACAGGCACGGTGTCGGTGTAGCTCGTCGTGGTGACACCGGTCGCGATGGTGGCATAAGGACCGCCGCTGGTGATCGAGCGTTCGATATTGTAGCTGGCCGCCCCCGTGACCGCGTTCCAGACGAGACTGACTTGAGTAGTGGAAAGGGCCGTGGCGCTCAAGCCCGTGGGAAACACTGGAGCGGACGGCGAGGCCAGCGCCCACTGCTGATTGGCGCCTCCGGAATAAACGTGCTGATCGATCGTATTCGAGTTGGCGGAAGAAGTTTCCAGGGGCAAGCCGTTGGCGACAGGCAGAATACTGTAGAAACCGTTGCCGCTCGGCGAGAGAATGAAGCACTGGCCGCCGCCGGTGCCCCATCCGGAGAGCATCCCCAATGTCCCGTTATTCACATTCCAACTGTACCCGTTGGCCACCGCCGTGATTTCGTATTGGTTGCCGCCAATATGCTGCAGGTTCCACTGCTGATATGTCGAGCCGGAGTAGCTGCTGGCGATGACAGTGTTGCTGCTCGCCACCCCCGTAAACACCAAACCGTTCGCGCCATTCATGAATTTATATGTGCCGTTGGGGACCAGACCGGCGGAGGCCGGGGTTAGCTCCATCCAGTTTAGGCTAAACCCGCCATTGACAATATTGAGGCGCATGACCTGCCGGCCTGATTCGAGCAACACCGGCTGGGTTGCCGTCACCCAATTCGTGGAGCTGCCCGTGCCGGGCAGCGTCCAAATCCCGGTCCGGTCATGGCCGTTGCCAGTCACGTCCACGGCGCAGCCATCGGTGGGAGCGGCATATCGTAGCGAGAGATTGTAGTAGCCGGGCACCTGCACCCAAATGGTGTAGTCGAGCCATTCACCCGCCGCCGTCCCGGTCACATCGTAGCCGCCGCCAGTGTCCGTGGTCGTCTCAATATCCACCGCCTCGTTGGGGCGATATTGGCCGCCGAGATTGGTCGTGGTGAGTTCGTGATAAGCCACCCCTTCTCCCCCGGTATCAAAGTTTTCCGCCTGAAGGGTCAGCGGTGTCCCCGTCAGGAAATTGTTCACATAACTCGCCGGAACGGTCCAGGGTTGCCCTCCGTTGCCATATGGCCCGCGTACCGGCGGAAAATTACCGTAATCAGGAGTCCAGGAAAGGCCGGCGTTGACCACAATGTTTGAATAGTATTGCGGCTGCGTCACATCCGTTGACACCCCGGTGGGCGGGATATACTGGAACGTCAGCCAGGAGACTCTAAGAGTTTCCAACTCGGACGTCATTTCGGCATCGAGGGTGTCCAAACCAGTTCCCCAAGGAGTCCCGTAATACTCGGTCATGAAGCATGGAATTCCCGCGCTGAGCAGTCCCGATACCGCGGTGGTAGTCCCCTGCCACCCCGCATAGCCGTGGAACGCGACGGCTTCGTTGGTCCAAACCACGTTCGCCTGGCCAAAGACCGCCGTGTTGAAGGCTTGAATATCCGTCAAGGCGGCGGACGTTCCTCCAGTGCCCCCAAACACCGAATACGAGAAAAGCAACACCGGCGTGTTCGGGGCGTATTGCCGGATGACATTGTAAGCGGCCACTTCCATGTTGATGGCTCCGGGCGGAGTAGCGCTGGCGGAAGAATACGGCGGTCCCCACGCCACCGGCTCGTTTTGGATTTCGTAGAGCACGTGCGTATCATTTGCGTAACGCGGCGCATAAAACTTCCAGAAATTAGTGGCATACGCGAGATTGTAGTCGCCATTGTTGCCGCCGTTGCCGATGGTGATGATCAGGTAAAGACCGTTGCTCGCCGTCTCCGCCACAATCGCATCGACATTCGCCGCCGAGTAGCCCGGCGCGGTGCTGCCCGCATTGGGGTAGTTTGGATCGAAATCCTCCGCGTACAGATGCACCGCATTAAAGCCCAGGCTCCTTATGTTCGCGATGTCCTGCGCCGGCACCGGCCCCGTCCACTCCGTTGAAGTATAGGGACCGCGCAAATCCTGGCCGTTGTCGGCCACAAACGTGGTCCGGGCCGCGTTGAGTTGCGGACGACTCCGCATTTGCGCTTGGAGTTGCGGGGCGAATACTAACGTCACAAGAAGAATACAAAGGACCCGAAATTGGCCTGGCTTCATCCAAAAATTTTAGCATCGAATCCCATTTTTGCAATAGGGCATGGCGGGGCGAATGCGTTCAGCGTTGGATATTTAATATGTTTCCCCCTTCCATCTTCCGCCTTCTGACCTCCGACCACGCCTTCTCCTTTCTTCATGCCGCCTTTGCCCCCGCCGGGTCTTGTTGATAATACCATTTCATCCGTTCATACAACTCCGGATGGTGCTGCTGCATTTCCCGCGGCTTGGTAAAAAAGCATTCCGTCGCCACCGCAAAAAATTCGGCCGGGCTGGTGGCGCCATAATCCCGCAACACCGTGCTTTGGCCCCGTTGGACCCGGGTGCGAAGCTGTTCAAATTCGGATTGCATGACCCGCGACCAGTCGGCATACCGGCGTTTCTGTTCCAACAAATTTTCGCCGTGGCCGAGCAACGGAGCGCCGTCCGTCTGGCCGTCTTCGTAATCCAATTGATGCGCAAATTCGTGGAGGATGACGTTGTGCCCGTTGCCGGGGTCGCGGATGCCGCTCAAAACGGCGTCCCACGCCAGTACCACCGCGCCTTCCCGCCAAGATTCACCCGCCCGCGTCTGCTCGCCCTCCTCGTACACACCCGACCCCACGTGCCGGGTGATCGGCGCCACATACGCGCCCGGATACACCAGCACCGTCTTCAGGTCGGGATAATAATCCGATTCGCGATGGAGCAGCAACAGACAGGCGTGCGCCGCGATGCAGACCTTCATTTCCTCCGTCAACTCCAGGCCGCCACAGCCCTCGAATTGTTTCTCCGCCAGAAAAATCTGGATATGCCCTTCGAGTTCCCGGCGGTCCGGTTCCGGCAACCCCGCGTAAAACGGGCACATCGCTTCAACCATCCGCCGCCGCTCCGGCGGAAACGGAGCGGAGCGCAATTTCTTCCTGCGAAGTCCTCTCCACATCACGCCCATGTTCCACTCGCACCGAACCCTTGTCGAGTCCGCAGGCTTGCCTTTTTCATCTCCCGCCGGTTTTTGAAATCGTCCTGAATTTTCCGCCGCCCACCACTTGCTCCGCCCAAACTGAATTTTCTCGCCGTTCATCGGCCACCAGTATTAAACTGCATCAAATCCACGCCCTTGGTCGCGGTCCCGATTTGGACCGATTTCGAGGGGAGTGAAAATCGTTTGAGAAAATAATGATATGAAGAACTGCAAATTTTATCTGCTGGCGTTGGGTTTGGGCGGACTGTTTTTGGCCAACCCCGCCTTTGCCACCAATCCCCTCATCATGGACCAATTTGGCGCCGATCCCACCGCCCGGGTGTTTGACGGCAAAATTTATCTTTATCCTTCCCATGATATTCCCTCCAGTCCGGGCAAGGGACGCCCCAACTGGTTTTGCATGGAAGATTATCACGTTTTTTCCTCCGAAAATCTGACGGATTGGAAGGATTATGGCGTAATTCTGGACCAGACCAATGTCCCTTGGGCCAACCCCACCGCCTACAGCATGTGGGCGCCCGATTGCGTTTTCAGAAATGGAAAATATTACTTCTATTTTCCCGCGACGGCCAGGGAAGGCGGATTTAATATCGGCGTGGCCATCGCCGACAAGCCTTCCGGCCCGTTTACCCCGCAGCCGCAACCGATCGCCGGCGCGCGCGGAATTGATCCCTGCGTGCTCATCGACAAGGATGGACAGGCCTATATATATTATGCCATGGGCCGGGTCTTTGTCGCCAAGCTGAAAGACAATATGCTGGAACTGGCTTCCCGCCCAATGGTCATTACCAACCTTCCCACCCGGGGACTCGTGGAAGGCCCCTTCGCGTTTGAGCGAAACGGGATTTATTATTTAACTTATCCGCACGTTCAGACCACCACCGAGCGGCTCGAATACTCCATCAGCTCCAATCCCATGGGGCCTTTTAAACAAACCGGCGTGATCATGGATGAGGCTCCCGATGGGTGCTGGACCATTCAGCATTCCATTGTTCAATATAATGGCCAGTGGTATTTGTTTTATCACGACAAGGATTTGTCCCCGGATTTCGACAAGAACCGCTCCGTCAGGGCGGATTATTTGCATTTCAATGACGACGGAACCATCCAGAAAGTCATCCGCACTCTGCGGGGAGTCGGGATTGTGGACGCAACCAGTAAAATCCAGATTGACCGGTACAACGCCGTCAGCCCGGAGGGAACATCTGAATCGTTTCTGGATAACAGCAACAGGTGGGCGGGATGGGAAATTACACTCAATGGGACGAATGCCTGGGTTCAATTCGATCGCGTCGATTTTGGCAGGAATGGTTTGAGTTCAGTGAATGTCAGGTCCCTGTCGCCGACGGGCGGCGTGGTGGAAATCCACTTGGATACGGCGGATGGTCCTTTGCTGGCGCGGGTGAAAATCGGAAAAAGTTCCGAATGGAACATCGTTAATTCAAAGGTGGTCCATGCTCCCAAGGGCATCCACGACCTCGTTGTCACTCAAAATGAAGACAACAATGTTGAACTAGATTGGATCAGTTTCAAGAAAGGGGCGCCCCTCCTGCCCCCGCGTCTGCGCGACACGTTTCGGCTGGATTGAATTGGTTTATTCTGAATTAGGGCTACTGACCATGCCCAACCGCGTGGTTGAAACTATGACCGAAATTTCCAAAGCCTACGAGCCGCAATCCGTTGAGGACAAATGGTACGACTTTTGGCTGAAACAAAATTGTTTCACCGCCGATCCCAATTCGCCCAAGCCGCCGTATTCCATCGTCATTCCGCCCCCCAACGTCACCGGTGTGCTCACCATGGGCCACGTCCTCAACAACACCATCCAGGACATCCTCGCCCGCAAGGCCCGCATGGACGGCAAGGAAGTCCTCTGGCTCCCCGGCACCGACCACGCCGGCATCGCCACCCAGACCGTCGTGGAACGCGCCCTCAAAAAATCCGGCGAAATCCGCCATCGCGATGATTTGGGACGCGAGAAATTCCTCGAACGCGTCTGGCAATGGAAGGAAAAACACGGCGGCATCATCATCCAACAACTCAAGAAGCTCGGTGCCTCCTGCGATTGGACCCGCGAACGCTTTACCATGGACGCGGAGTATTCCCGCTGCGTCCAAAAAGTCTTCGTGGACCTCTATAAAAAGGGTCTCATCTATCGCGGCAAACGCATGGTGAACTGGTGCCCCGTTTCGCTCACCGCCTTGTCAGACGAAGAAGTGATCATGAAGGAACAGAAAGGTTCACTCTATTACTTCAAGGTCGAGATTGATATGGGGAGCGCGACCATCCCGGTCGCAGATTCAGGCGTTCCGCCGGAATCTTTCGGGCGCGCGGGAAATCCGATTGGCGGGACGCCAATCAGTGCGGGCGGGACGCCCGCGCTCCCCAACAAAAAAATTTTTCTGACAATCGCCACCACCCGTCCCGAAACCATCCCCGGCGATACCGCCGTGGCCGTGAATCCCAAAGACCCGCGTTACGCAAAGTTCATTGGTCAGCACGTCATTCGTCCCCTGCCCG
The DNA here is from genome assembly GCA_052140285.1 of Limisphaerales bacterium. GTDB lineage: Bacteria > Verrucomicrobiota > Verrucomicrobiia > Limisphaerales > UBA11358 > UBA11358. The sequence goes on from JBKQUF010000176.1 coordinate 7,851, forward strand.
CCGAATTGCCGCGCGAGCAAAAACTCATCCCCATCATCGGTGATGAACACGTGGATTTTGAGTTCGGCACCGGTGTGCTCAAAGTGACTCCCGCCCATGATAAGGCGGACTTTGAGATCGGCCGGCGGCATCAGCTTGCACCAATCGAGGTCATTGATGCGGACGGCCACATGAATGACGCGGCGGGCGCGGATTTGCGCGGCCTTGATCGTTTCCAGGCGCGCAAGATTGCCGCAGAAAAACTGGCCGCGCTCGGCGCGCTGGAAAAAGAAGAGCCTTACACCAACAACGTTGGCTTCAGCGAGCGCGCTGACGTGCCGATTGAACCGCGCCTGAGCGAACAGTGGTTCCTGAAATATCCGAGCGTGGAAAAGGCAAGGAATTGTGTGGAGCAGGAAGGTAGCGCGACCGTCCCGGTCGCAGATTCAGGCGTCCCGCCGGAATCTTTCGGGCGCGTGGGAAATCCGATTGGCGGGACGCCAATCGGTGCGGGCGGGACGCCCGCGCTCCCCAAAATGCGCTTCCATCCCGACCGATGGGCCAAGGTCTATGACCATTGGATGAGTGGCATCCAGGATTGGTGCATCAGCCGGCAATTGTGGTGGGGACATCGGATTCCCGTATGGTTTTTTCTTTGGAACGGTCCTATCGCAACCGAACCGAGCGATTCGCAACAAGTCCGTATGGATTTACCATATCTCACCAAAGATCAGAATCGTCTAATTGCCACTCAAGTCTTCCGTCCTGGCGGTGAGAGTGGTGAAATTTTTGTAGGAATTGCTGTTCAACCCGGTCATCCCGACATTGAAAAACTGTTGGAAAAACATGGAGGCCGACAAGACCCCGACGTTCTCGACACCTGGTTCAGCTCGTGGCTGTGGCCGTTTGCCACCATGGGCTGGCCGCAGCAGACCGAGACATTGAAAAATTTTTATCCCACCACTGACCTCGTCACCGGACCGGACATCATTTTCTTCTGGGTCGC
>JBKQUF010000177.1:0-6081 GCA_052140285.1 Limisphaerales bacterium
AGACATATGATCTCCGCTTTTTCCGCTTTTTGCGTTGCGACCAACCGGGTTTGACCTCGTCCAACTTCTGGCGGGCTCGCTCAATCTTGGCCATAATTTTTTCCACCGTAGCCGTCCACACGAAAGGCCTGGGGGCTTCGTTCCATGCTTGCAGGAACTGCTCGATCACCGACTGTAACTCGGCGACACTAATAAAGGTCCCGCGGCGCACCGCCTTCTGCGTCAACTCGCCAAACCACCGTTCCACCTGATTGAGCCAACTGGAACTGGTGGGAATAAAATGCACCGTAAATCGAGGATGCCTTTGGAGCCACGCCTCGACCTTGGGATGTTTGTGCGTGCCATAGTTATCCAACACCAAATGGAGTTTCAAGTTTTCGGGAAACTCGTCGTCCAACCGACGCAAGAATCTCAAGAATTCCTGGTGACGATGTCGCGGAAAGCATTGGCCGATCACTTTGCCTTCCAAGATTTCCAACGCGGCGAATAACGTTGTGGTCCCATGGCGGACATAATCATGCGTGAACGTGCCGCAACGGCCTTGCTTGAGCGGCAAACCCGGCTGCGTGCGGTCCAAGGCCTGGATTTGGCTCTTCTCGTCGATGCATAAGACCAAGCTCCGGTCTGGAGGATTCAAGTAGAGTCCAACCACGTCCGTCAGTTTCTCCAAAAATTTGACATCCCGGGAGAGCTTGAAACTGCGCGTTCGATGAGGCTTGAGATTATAAGCCTGCCACAGTCGGTTGATGGTGCTGGAACTGACCTTTTGGGCCCGCGCCATCGTCCGACAACTCCAGTGCGTTGAACCTTTGGGTTTGGTCTGTAAGGTCGCTGCGACCATGGCGGCCACCTGGTCTCCATCATAGGATGGTTTACGACCACGACCGGCTTGAATTTCCCAGAGGCCCTCCAGTCCCTGGGTCTGGAACCGCTTTCGCCAGAGCGCCGGCGTATGGCGGTTTACGTTGAGTTCCGAGGCAATTTCCAAGTCTTGTTTGCCGGCAGACGCCAGCAACAAAATACGTGAACGGAGCGCGACTTGCTGCGGCGTAAACTGGGCTCGCACCCAGGTTTCCAACTGGCTTCGATCAGCCTCGGATAGGACCACCGCGCTGGCAACTTTTGGCATCGGGAACCATTTTATATGAAAAACCCAATATGTCTAGCTATTTGTGATACACTACACTAATTTTTTATCTTTATTCTATTAACGATAAATATAGTCATTATTCCAAAACACTTCTTTTTTTAATGTTTTTTATAATTTGGAAGAGGTTTCCACGGGGAAAGCGAATGGCAGCATTGGCGTTTATTGCATCTCTGGGTGATTCCCGTTGCGACTAAGCACAAAGATGGCGAGATCAGCATCCCGGTTCGCATTCTCCGTCACTTCTGTGCCTGCTTCGGTGTCGAGAGCAATGCGACGCTGGATATGAATCCCCTTTTCCCGGCAAAAGTCTTCAAAATCCGCGATCGACAGAAAGCGAATATCCGGGGTGTTATACCATTTATCGCGCAACCAGCCATAAGCGCGCGGCGCGCGTCCTTCCTCGGCGAGAATGCGGCGCAGTTTGTGGAACGCCAGATTGGGAAAACTGACAATGACCGCCGCCCCCACGCGGAGCATCTCGGCAATCACCCCTTCAACGTCCTTCACCGCCTGCAACGTCTGGGATAAAACCACGCAATCGAATTGTTTGTCGGCAAAGGTTTGCAAGCCTTCATTAAGGTCCGCCTGAATGACATCCAGATTGCGCTGAAGCGCGCCTAAAACCTTGTGTTCGTCCAGTTCGATGCCGACCAGACGCCCGCGTCCCTGATGCTTGAGCCGCGCCAGCAATCGGCCGGTGCCGCAGCCGAGGTCCAGCACGCTGGCCTCCGGCGGGATCAATTCTACTATCCGGTCGTAGTCGAGCCGGCGCTCGTGAAAAATGCTGGTTGGTCCGGGTGGTTCCTCCTTCTCCAAGCCCGTCGCGTGCGCCCGCGGAACGAGGTTGTGGATGAAAGCGCGGACCATTTCGCCATAACGATCGAAATCGTCGGGCAACAAAAATGCGTCGTGGCCGCAATCGCTTTGGATATCGCAGTAGCTGACGGCGGCGTTATTGTGAATCAGCGTGCTCGCGATTTCGCGGGACTGCCCGGGCGGAAACAGCCAGTCGCTGGAGAAGCTCAATACCAGCCAGCGGCAACGGGCGGAGTGTAAGTGAGCCGCCAGTTGGTCCGGCGTTCCGCCCAAATCAAACAAATCCATCGCAAACGACAGCGTAATGTAACTGTTCGCGTCGAAGCGTTCCACGAACTTGGTTCCCTGGTGTCCCAGATAGGAGCCGACGGAAAAAGTTTTCTCGAACTCAATGGCCTCTTCGCGCGGCCGCAACCGGTCGGCCTCGAATTTCAGGCTCATGGCCTGCGGCGAAAGATAAGTGATGTGGCCGATCATCCGCGCCAGGGCCAGGCCGACGGTGGGGCTGTGCGGTTTGTCGTAATACTGGCCGCCGTGATAATGCGGATCGCGCCGGATGGCGTTCCGGCCCACGACATCGAACGCCAGCGCCTGGCTGGTCAGCCGCGGCGAACTGGCCAGCACCACCGCGCCACGCAAACGATCCGGATGCCGGATGGCCCAAGTCAGCACTTGATGCCCCCCGACGGAACCACCGATGGCCGCGACGAGCCGGCCGATGCCAAGCCGATCCAGCAAACGGCGCTCGACTTCCACCATGTCGCCGATGGTGACGGTTGGAAAATCCGGTCCGTAGGGTTTGCCGGTCGCCGGGTTGAGGCTGCCCGGCCCGGTGGTGCCGCGACAGCCGCCCAAAAGATTTGGACATATCACAAAAAAACGATCGGTGTCCACCGGTTTGCCCGGCCCCACCAAAATGTCCCACCAGCCGGGATCATCCCCGTCATCGTGGCGGGCGACATGTGAATCACCACTGATGGCGTGACAAATCAGAATGGCATTATCGCCGGCTGGATTAAGTTTTCCGTACGTTTCAAAAGCCACGGTCACGCCGGGCAAAGCGCCGCCGGATTCCAAGCCGAGCGGCTCGTCCAGCGTGATACTTTGCGCATGGTGCAACGGTTGCGCGGTGCGAACCGTGTCGGTGCTTTCAAAATTGTCTTTGGCCATTAATGTCGGGTGAACAGACATGGCACCGGCGAAACCTTGCGGTCGTCCCGGTGGGCGGAGGTCGGAACTTATTTCTGCGACTCCACCAATGCCTGCTCAATGTCGGCCTTGATGTCCGCCACGTCTTCCAAGCCGACAGAAAGACGGACGTAATCGGGTGTGGCGCCCGTTTCTTCCAATTCGGAAGGTGTCAACTGCGAATGCGTGGTTGAGGCCGGATGAATCACCAGTGATTTGGCGTCGCCGATATTGGCAAGATGCGAGAGCAGTTTCACCGAGTTGATGAATTTTTTTCCCGCTTCCAAGCCGCCCTTGACGCCAAAGCCAACCAGACCGCCGAAGCCGTGTTTCAGATATTTCGCGGCGATCTTGTGGCTGGGGTCGTCCGGCAGGCCGGGATAGGTCACCCAGGTCACCAGCGGATGCGACTTGAGCCAGCGCGCGATTTCGAGCGCGTTCGCCGAATGCTGGCGCTGGCGCAAGGGCAGGGTTTCCAGTCCCTGCAAAAAGAGGAACGAGTTGAACGGGCTGAGCGCCGCGCCGATGTCGCGCAGCAATGTGACCCGTACCTTGAGGATGAACGCCACGTTGCCCAGACCTGGCACGTTGCTCAAGGCGTCCCAATAGACCAAACCGTGATAGCTCGGATCGGGCTCGGTGAATTCGGGGAATTTGCCGTTGTTCCACTTGAACTTGCCAGAGTCCACAATGACACCGCCGATGGATGTGCCGTGGCCGCCGACATATTTTGTGGCCGAAGTGACGATAATGTCCGCGCCATGGTCAAACGGCCGCACCAGCCCAACCCCCACTGTATTATCCACCACGAGCGGAAGTCCGGCCTCGTGCGCAATCTTTGCAATCGCTTCAAAGTCCGGCACGTCCAGTTTCGGATTGCCGACCGTCTCGATGTAAACCGCACGGGTCCGGGGGGTAATCGCCTTCCGGAACGCTTCTGGATCGCGGGAATTGACGAACTTGGTCGTGCGGCCCAGCTTGGGCAGGGTGTAATGGAAGAGCTGATAGGTGCCGCCGTACAGGTTGTTGCCGGCCACTATTTCGTCGCCCAGCCCCGTGATGGCCAGCAGGGCAAAGGTGATGGCTGCGGAGCCGGACGCCACGCCCAACGCGCCGGTGCCGCCTTCCAGCGCGGCAATCCGCTGCTCAAAGACGTCGGTGGTCGGGTTCATGATGCGGGTGTAAATGTTCCCAAACTCCTTCAGGGCAAAAAGATTGGCGGCGTGATCGGTGTTTTTGAAGACATAGGATGTCGTCTGATAAATCGGCACGGCGCGCGCGGTGGTGGTCGGATCGGGAACCTGCCCGGCGTGCAATGCCAGGGTGCTAAGGCCTTTTGCTGGTGTACTCATAATGTCGGTGTTTCTTTGGTGGTTGATGATATTATGGGATTGGGCGAATGCAATTACACATCGTGTGAAATCTGATTGCCAACGTCATCGCTCGCGTTTTACAACGCCCGCGAAGAAGTGGATGCGCTGGTGGTGGCGTTGCGCTCCTTGAAACGGAGCTGACAATTTTTGGTTCCCTTGTCCGGGAATAATCGCTGGCCTGACCATGCAGCTAACTATTTCAACGCAGCCTGTTGTTCAGCTGTCAAATCATTTGTCGAACCAAGCCAACTCAATTGCAACGCACGCACGTACGCGATGATAGCCCAACGGTCTTCGATCGGAACCTGGGGGCCGTAAGCAGGCATCAAACCCCTGCCGTAACTGATTCTGATGAAGATCTCGCCATCGGGCATTTGCACAAAGCGTTTCTCGTGCAGGTTGGCCACACTTGGCATGTCACCAATTGCTTTTGTGATGCCGTTGCCGTCGCCGAGGCGTCCATGGCAAGGCGCGCAGAAAATATCGAACCGCTCTTGCCCGTGCTGCAGCAATTGCATCGTGACAGGCAGCGGATTGACATCAACATAATCGTTCCCGCCGGGGGTGTAGCCAGTGTTCACGGGCGAGTCTTCAAACGTGTAAACTTCGCCGCTTACCGTTTGAATCGGCTGGCGGCGTGCGATGGTGCCGGGCGGCGGCAATTGCGAACTAACGCCGCTCGTAAAAAAGCTGTCCGGCTCCTGCGGACGCAATTTCGGCTGGCGGTTCATGTCCGAAAAAATCTCGATGGGAGGCTTGCTTGAAATCCGTCCCCGCAATCCGGCGATGGCAAACAACGCGGCCGACAGGGCGAATAAAATCAGAATGACGGAGAGAAAATGGCGCATCACTCCGTCTTCGCGGTGGCAGGTTTGGGATTGTCGTTATCTAGTAATCCATATACGGCGACATTACCGGAATAGGAGCCGATATAAACTTTGCCGTTGGCAATCGTCGGGTTGGCATCCTTTACAAAATTTCCAATATCATCGCGGTCGGAATTCTGGTCGCTATTCCACAATTCCACACCCACATTTTCAGCGTCGAAAGCGCGCACGATACCCGCAGCCACACCGTGATCATCGTCCGAGTTTTTGGGCATGGTGGCCCACACGATGCCGCTGCCCGGCTCGCCGCCATTGGCTGAAATGGACAAAAATGCCCCTGGCAAGCCGGGTGAAAGAAGCGAATTTTGGGCGACTGGCGTGACGTCAATTGATGACCCATTAAAGTGAAAAGACTTGAGATAGTCGTTTGCACTCCAGTTGTAAATCAGCGGGCCTTGTTTGGTATTTTTCCAATAAACCGTCCCCCCGCGTAACTGTCCAGCGGCCATCTGAAAGCTTTGAGCGATTTGCGCGTTGCCAGCCTGAAGATGACCCATATTGTCGGTTTTGCAAACGTACAGAATTCCCCGCTTGCCGCCGCCAATTACCAAGTCTGTACCAGGAATCAGCATCGGGCCTGTGGAACCCAAATCATAGTCGTGTTGGTTGAGGCTTTGCCAATTATCCGGCGTGAACCAATCCAAAAGTTTCAACTCGCTGCTAAATT
>JBKQUF010000178.1:0-16732 GCA_052140285.1 Limisphaerales bacterium
CGGCATTCGCCCCACAATTGACGGACGGCGCCGGGGCGTCCGCGAGTCGCTCGAAAAACAAACCATGGACCAGGCGAAGGCGGCGGCCAAATTGATGTCGTCGAATCTTTTTTACCCGAACGGAAAAAAGGTGCAATGCGTCATTGCCGACACTTGCATCGGGGGCATCGCGGAGGCCGCCGCGTGTGCGGAGAAATTCGCGCGCGAAGGGGTTGGGCTGTCGCTCACCGTGACGCCCTGCTGGTGTTATGGCAGCGAAACGATGGACATGGACCCAACGATTCCCAAGGCCGTGTGGGGATTCAATGGCACCGAGCGGCCCGGCGCGGTTTATCTGGCGGCGGTGCTGGCCGGCCACTCGCAGAAGAGTTTGCCGGCCTTCGGAATCTATGGACACGACGTTCAGGATGGCGACGACAAGAGCATCCCTGCCGATGTGGCCGCGAAGATTCTGCAATTTGCCCGCGCCGGCCTCGCCGTGGCGATGATGCGCGGGAAATCCTATCTGGGCATGGGCGGCGTTTCGATGGGCATCGCTGGTTCCATCGTGGACCAACCGTTTTTCGAAAGTTACCTCGGCATGCGCGTTGAGACGATTGACATGACGGAATTTCTGCGGCGCATGGACCACGGCATTTTTGACCAGGCCGAATACCGGAAGGCGCTCAAGTGGGTGAAGGAGAATTGCCCGGAAGGCAGGGACTACAATTCGCCAAAGACGGCGCGCCCCCGCGCCCAGCTTGATGGCGAATGGGGAAAATCCGTGAAGATGGCCCTCATCGCCCGCGACCTGATGGTTGGCAATCCCAAACTCGCCGAAATCGGTTTTGGTGAAGAAGCCAACGGCCACAATGCGCTCGCCGCCGGTTTTCAGGGCCAGCGCCAATGGACCGACGGCCAGCCCAACGGCGATTTCATGGAAGCGATTCTAAACACGTCCTTCGACTGGAATGGCATCCGCGCGCCTTACATGCTCGCCACCGAAAACGATTCGCTCAACGGCGCCTCGATGCTGTTCGGTTATCTGCTCACCAACACCGCGCAGATTTTCGCCGACGTGCGGACGTATTGGAGTCCCGAGGCGGTCCAGCGCGTTGCCGGACACACTCTGGACGGCGCGGCGGCGGGCGGCCTCTTGCACCTGATCAATTCCGGGCCGGCGACGATTGACGGCACCGGCCGGCAAACACGCAACGGCAAGCCCGCGATGAAGCCATTCTGGGAAATCACGAAGGCGGAGGCGCAGGATTGTCTCAAGGCCGTGACGTGGCATCCATCCATCACGGAGTATTTCCCCGGTGGCGGCTGGAGCACACGATTCCTGACCAAAGGCGGCATGCCCGTGACGATGTGCCGGTTAAACCTCGTCAAAGGACTTGGCCCGGCGTTGCAAATCGCCGAAGGCATGACGGTGGACCTGCCGGACACTGTCCATGACGCGCTGGACCAGCGCACGAACCCGACTTGGCCGACGACGTGGTTTGCTCCGAATTTGACGGGGCGGGGCGCGTTCCGGGACGTTTATACCGTGATGAACAATTGGGGCGCAAACCATGGCGCCATCAGCCACGGCCATATTGGCGCGGACCTGATTACGCTCGCCTCAATGCTGCGCATCCCGGTCTATATGCACAACGTTTTCGAGGAGGCCATTTATCGTCCGAACGCATGGAACGCCTTTGGCACGGCCGACCGCGAAGGCGCGGATTTCCGTGCGTGTGCCAGTTTCGGCCCGCTTTATAAATAAATCGGTCGCCGCGTGAAAATTTCGCTGTTCATCCCTTGCTTCGTGGACCAATTTTATCCGCAAGTGGGGATGAGCGCCGTAAAAATCCTGGAACGGCTCGGTCACACGGTGGAATTTCCCGAAGCGCAAACCTGTTGCGGCCAGCCGCCGTTCAATTCCGGTTATAGGGACGAGGCGCGCTCGGTGGCGGAACGGCAAATGACCGTCTTTCGCGATGCGGAAACGGTGGTGATTGTCTCCGGTTCGTGCGGCGCAATGGTCAAAGTTTTTTATCCTGAATTATTTCATAATCATCCGCGCGAAGCCGAGGCCCGGGCGCTGGCGGGAAAGACTTTTGAATTTTCGGATTTCCTGGTCAATCGACTCGGGGTGCAGGATGTTCGCGCAACATTTCCCGGGCGCGCGACGTTTCACGACGGCTGCCACGGCTTGCGCGAACTCCATTTGAAAAAGCCGCCGCGCCAGTTGCTTCAGCATGTGCGGGGGTTGGAATTGGTGGAAATGAAGGAGGCGGAAACGTGCTGCGGATTTGGCGGCATGTTCGCCGTGAAATTCCCGATGATCTCCACCGCGATGGGCGAGGTGAAATGCGCGTCTGTCGTTGAAACCGGCGCGGACTTCGTGGTGTCCAATGATTCCAGTTGTTTGATGCAAATCCGCGGTCTGCTCGACCGGCAGGGCAAACCCATCAAAACGTTGCATCTCGCCGAAGTGCTGGCGCAAACATGAACAGCCATGCCAAGGAATTTCAGGAATCCGCGCGGCGTTATACGGCGGATTTGGAGCATCGCGGTCGAATCCAAAAGGCGCTGGCGGGTTATTACACCAAACGCGACGAAAATAAAAACCGTTTCCAGGACTGGCAGGGCGCGCGCAACGCTGCCGCCGAAATCAAGTGGGAGGCCGTCAATCACCTCGACGTTTATCTGGATGAGTTTGCCTCGAAACTCGAAGCGCGCGGAACGAAAGTATTTTGGGCGCCGGACGCGCAGGCTGCGCGGGACTACATTCTCCAAGTGGCGCGGGAGAAGAATGTCCGATCCGTGATCAAGTCGAAAAGCATGACCGGGGAGGAGATACATTTGAACGACGCGCTGGAAAAGGCCGGATTGGAGGTGCTGGAATCGGATTTGGGGGAATACATCGTGCAGCTTCGCCGCGAGCCGCCTTATCATCTCGTTTTTCCGGCGATGCATCTGACGCGCGGGCAAATCAGCGAGTTGTTTCAAGACAAGTTAAGCACCGCGCCGACCGACAATCCCGAAGATTTGACGATGATTGCCCGGCGAGTGATGCGCCGGAAGTTTTGCGAGGCGGACATGGGCATCAGCGGCGCGAACTTTGCGATTGCGGAGACCGGGATGATTTCCATCACGGAAAACGAGGGCAACGCGCGGCTGACGACGTCGCTGCCCAGAATTCACGTGGCGCTGGTGGGTATTGAAAAAATTTTACCCAAACTTTCCGACCTGGCGCTGTTCCTGCCGATGCTGGCGACGGCGGGCGCGGGTCAATCCATCACCTGCTACAACACGCTTTACGGGGGGCCGCGACAACCCGGTGAACCGGACGGGCCGGAGGAATTTCACGTGGTGCTGCTGGACAACCGCCGCACGGAACTCCTGGCAGACGGCGAACAACGCGACGCGTTGCATTGCATCCGCTGCGGCGCGTGTCTGAACGTGTGCCCGATTTTCAAAAATGTCGGCGGGCACAGCTACGGGACGACGTATCAAGGCCCGATTGGCTCGGTCATCACGCCGCATCTGCGCGGGCTTCAGGATTGGAAACATTTGTCGCAAGCCTCGTCGTTGTGCGGCGCCTGCACCGAGACCTGCCCCGTAAAAATCAATCTGCACCATCATCTTTTGCACAACCGGCGCAATGCGTCGCGCGCGGAACCGTCGTTGCCGGAAAAAATAGCGCATCGCGGGTTTGCGTTCTTGATGCGGCGGCCAAAACTTTACGGGGCCGCCATCCGGTTGGCCCGCGTCGCGCAACCGCTGCAACGTTTGATTCAGGGGACTATTTTTGACCCGTTGCGCGCATGGACGAAAACCCGCACTTTTCCACCATTGGCAAAAAAAAATTTCCGGGACCAGTGGCGGGAAAGGAAAACGCCATGAGTAATCGCGAAATCATATTGAGCCGGATTCGCAAGGCATTGTCAGTGGCCGCGCCGCATCCCGGTTTTCACGACGGCGTGGCGGAACGGCTGCCTGGAACGACACAAAAATGGCTGCCGCCGTCCGGCCAGACACCGGAGGAACAAATCGAAATGTTCCGGCAAAATGCGGAAGTGTTGAAAGTAGAATTTCGCGCTTGCGCAAACGTGGGCGAGGCCATTCAGCACGTGAAAAAGCTTGCGGCGGACGGCGGTTGGAAGAAAATCGGCCGGCACCGGGGGCAGCATACGGACGTGGTGGCGCAGGCGCTGGGATTGGCCGAGGTCCAGACCGACGGCGGCTATGCCATCAATGATCTGGAGAGTTGCGACGCCGGTTTGACGGAATGCGAGGCGTTGGTGGCGCAGACCGGCAGCGCGCTGGTTTCCGCGGCCAGCGCCGGTGGCCGCGCTTTGTCAGTGTTGCCGCCGCATCACGTGGTGCTGGCGCGCCGGAACCAAATGACGCCGGACTTGGACGCGGCCTTGCGGCGGGTGCAAGAAAAATTCAAGGGCAAATTCCCCAGCTTTCTCTCCTTCATCAGCGGCCCAAGCCGCACCGGCGATATCGAGCGCATCCTGGTGCTGGGGGTACACGGTCCGAAAAAACTGACCGTTTTGCTGTTGCCTTGACCCTCAGGGATTCTGATTTCCCGCAAGATGCTGGGCCACCCACATCGCGTCCGCAGGCGCCGGGGTGCCAGTCCCAGTCGTCGCAAACTGGACCAAGGCGGTTGCGTTCGCCCATGGATGACTGTCCGCATGACTATCGCCATAATTGAAACAGCCATTTGCAATGTGAAAAATACCAGGCACATCATACTGGTCGGCAAAAGTGGACCCTGCAAAGCCGTTAGCTTGGTTGCCACTGACATTAAAAGCCATGGATCCAACGTTTTCACCGCGGTTATCGTTTAATTCAGTCCAGACAAACCGATCCGAAGGATGGAGGAACTGGGCGCTGCTGATCTGGAACAAGCAATTTGGGTCGCCGCCATGCGCCTCACCATTCAAATACCTATCCGTGGAATAACTTTCGTAAGTCCACGGCCCGTCTGAGCCCCCCGGCCCGGTTCCGTTGGGAGAGAATCTCTGCCCATAACGCGGGTCCGCGGGGCAATGCATGATGTTCGGATTCGGCGCGTAGGGGTAGATCCCACCATGTAGCCCCGGAGTCGGGTCCTGATAGCCCTGTATCAGCGCCGCCAACCAACCCCCCTGGGTCGTTTTGTTGGCAGCCGGTGACATCTGATTATTAAAAATGTCCGTCCGCCAAGGGACACCATACGGTGACGAGCCGACGGCAGTAAGAGCACCCCCAGCGGTGGTCGAATAGGTGCTCAAATTGGCTAGCTGGCCATTACTATCATCCGCATACATTATCCACGCCGTGGCGAGCTGTTTGAGGTTGCTTAAACAGCTCGCCGTCGCGGCTCTCGCTTTGGCTTTGGCCAGCGCGGGGAGCAGCATTGCCGCCAAAATCGCGATAATAGCAATGACCACCAATAATTCGATCAAGGTGAAGCCGCCGTGACCCGGCAATGAAAATAGCTGTCGTCTCGTCTTTTTCACATTTTTCTCCGGACTTGATGGGTTTTCGTTGGATTCATTAACTGATTTTACAAAAGGCATATGTATGTAATATACCTCGTCACATTTTATTATTCAACGTTTTATCGGGAATTCGCACAATAAGACTATTGTCCTGCCCGACATGCGCGTCTTGTCGTCAAAAATAAGCGATATGAAGAAACAGACGCCCGGATAATCACACCCGCAAGACCGGAGCGTCGGTTTGCAACCGGCTTTCCAGTTCGAAGGTTAGCTTTTTCGTCCCAGAATGATTAACGTGCGGACGGGAAGACGGAATTCTCCGTCTTGAAAACGGATGCCGAGTTCAGCCAGCATTTTTTCGGGGGCAGATGCCAGCAACGTTTGAATTTTTGTCCGGGCTTCGGGAGGAGTCCGGCCAATATCGCACCAGCGCGTGACGGCGATTCCGCCCGGCAGTTCGGTCTGCCTCGATTCAAGGGCTTCGACGGCCAAGCCGCTGGACTCGAAAAAATCGCGCCAACGGGCGGCGGTGTAGCTGCGGACATGGGTCGGATCGTGCAGCGCCTCAAGGTTGTGCATGAAACTGTCGAGAGCGGGGTCTTCATCACCTTCCAGGTCAATCACCGCGACGCAACCGCCCGGCCGGGCGAGGCGCGTCATTTCGCGGACGGCTTTCAGCGGGTCTGGGAAATGATGGGGGGCGAGGCGGGAAACTACGACATCGAAGGAGTCCGAAGGGAGCGGGATGGACTCGGCGTAGGCGCAAACCTTTTCGACGACGACGCGTCGCTCGTGCGCGAGGCGTTCGAATTGCCGGAGCATGTTGGGGGCGGCGTCCACTCCCACGATGCGCGCGGCCTTGCCCGCAAACGACAGGGCCAGGTAACCGGGGCCGCAGGCCACCTCGCAAACCGGGCCGATTGGCTTGGAGGCGAGGAGTTCATGCAGGCGGTTGATGGTGGGACTGTTGGCGTGGACTTCGCTGGCGGCATACTGGCCGGCGATGGCATTAAAATGTTCGGGGGCGGAGGTGGGCATAGATGGTGCGAGGCATCCAATTTACAGTTCAGGACTTTTCAACACATTTGAGAACGTTTTAGCACATTGATAATGCATCAGAACATTTCAGAAATTTCAGATCAATCTTAGAACAATTCCAAAAGATATCAGAATGGGTCAGACATTACAGGACAATTTCAGGACAATTCAGAACATTTTCAGGCCAATTTTAGAGTATTTCAGAAAAATGGGTTATGTTCCTTCTCCCCGGCGACGGTGGTCAAGGGGCCGTGCCCGGGACAGAGCAAGGTTTTGGGCGGTAAGGACAGGATTTGCTCGCGAATTTTTTGCCGCGCGAGGTCCCAGGATTGGTTTCCCCGGCCGATGGAGCCGGCAAAAATGGTGTCGCCGACGATGGCGATGTGGGGGGCGTCTTCCTGCCAGTTGCCGATGAGATAAGTGATGCCGTCTTCGGCGTGGCCGGGGGTTTCGCGATGGGTGACGCGCAATCCGCCCAGGTGAACGATTTCGTTGGGCTTGTTGCGCTGGTCCACGGGGGCGTTTTTGGAACCGGAATGCATCCGCGCCCGAGGCCAGGCCTCGCGGATTTTCGGCAGCGCTTCCACGTGGTCCCAGTGCGAATGGGTGATGAAGACGTGGCGAAGCTGGAGTTGATTTTGGCCGAGGCAATCGAGAATGAGTTTGGCGTCGAGGCCGGTGTCGAAGAGCGCGGCGTCGCGAGTGGCTTCGTCCCAGGCGAGATAGCAATTGACGCTGAGGCCTTCGCCGGTGGAGGTAAACATGCGGAATTCGGGCCAGAGGCCGAGGTCCGGCGGCGCGGGCAGCCAGCCTTGGGCGACGGTTTCGAGCTTTTGCGGGTTCAGTCCGGTGATTTTGCCAAGGCCGGCAAAGTTGATTTTTCCGGCGAGCACGCCGGTTTCCTCGATCCGGGACAATTCGGATTCGGAAATGCCGGCCGCCGCCGCCACGATGGCGGCGGAGAGATTGTTCATGGCCCGCGCCTTTCGGATGATGTCGCCCAAATGGTCCTCGAGATTCATGGGAGGAAATTAGCCGCATCATTTCAATGTGCAAGCTTTTCGCATTCGGGCGGGATTCAGAAAAATATCCAATTGGCAATGGCCAATGGCCGAATAGGCTCGCGGGAAAGGGGATGACAGAGACTCCTCACGTCTCCTACGAGGATGAGGATGAAGGGGAAAAGTCAGAGACTCCATACGTCGCCTCCTGCGAGGATGAGGATGAAGAAAAATCAGAGACTCCTCACGGCGGGGTTTTTTAAGCAGAATGAGAAAAGCGGCCAATATCCAGCAAATGCAGAATGAAAAAGTTAGAGACTCGCGACCTCGCCTCCCACGAAACGCAGTGGTTATCCGGCTTCCGGCGTGAGCGGAAGAGACCGTTTATTTTTCACGTCATAAGCGCATTGCAAGTGATAATTACTTGGTCTTTTCGCGTTTATTGCCAAGCGGAGTTCCGGTTTTGATATTCAATAATTGTAAAACAAACAGCAAGAGATGGAGAGCGGCAGGGGAGAGGGTCTTTTAGAGTGACCTTGTGAATCGCCCGAACAACTTTCAAGCATCGGCGGCAAAAATCTTTGTCGCGGGTTTAAGTTACAAAACGGCCCCGGTGGAAGTTCGCGAAAAACTCGCCGCGCGTCCGTCGCTGCTGCCGTGTTACGGCTGCCGCCTGAAGCTGAACGCCGGTCTGGACGAAGTGGTGGTCCTTTCCACTTGCAACCGGGTGGAAGTTTATGGGGTGGCGGAGTGGGCGGAGTCGAAGGTGGTGCGCATTTTCCAACAATTTTGCCCGGACCTGGACATCACGCCTTATGTTTATTTCAAGGAAGGCGCCGCGGCGGCGGAACATCTGTTTGCGGTGACGAGCGGGTTGGATTCGATGGTGATCGGGGAGACGGAAATTGCCGGCCAGATCAAGAACGCGTATGCCGCCGCGCAACAGGCGCAACTGACCGGGCCGCGGCTGAACCGGCTGTTCCAAACGGCATTGAAGACGAACAAGGACATCCGCACCCACACGGCGATCGGGCGCGGGGCGACCTCGGTGGGGAGCGTGGCGGTGGAACTCGCCGAAAAGATTTTTGACCGCGATCTTTCCAACAAGACCGTGATGATTCTCGGCGCCGGCAAGATGGGGGAAGCCTGTGTGCGCCACCTGGCCAAACGCGGCGCCCGGACGGTGCTGGTGGCCAATCGCTCTCCTGAACGCGCGGAAGCCCTGGCCTCAGAATTCGGCGGACGCGCCCTTCCTTTCGAAGCCCGTTTCCAGGCGCTGATGGACGCGGACATTGTGGTCAGCTCGACGGGGTGCCCGACGACGATCCTGCACAAGGACGAAATCGCGGCGGTGGTTTCGGCGCGAATGAACCGGCCGTTGATCCTGATTGACATCGCGGTGCCGCGCGACATTGCGGCGGACGTGAACGAGCTGCGCAACGTGTATCTCTACAATATCGACCACCTGGAGGCGATTGTGCGGGAGAATTCGCAAATGCGCGAGCAGGAGCTTTCCAAATGCCATGAAATCATCGCGCGCCAGACGGCGGCGTTGATGGCGAAGATCAGTCCGTCCCCGGTCAAAGAGGCGGACGCCGAACTGGAATTGGTGCCCGGCTGGACGTTTGGCGGTTTTCAATCTCAGTTCCAGCCTGCATGACTCAACCTCAAAAAACAACGGTCCCGTTATGAATATGAAATCTGCAATCAGAAAAATGCCCTTTCGCCTCATGGCTGTCGCCCTGATGGCGGCGGGAACATGTCTCACCACCGCATCAGCGGCAACCCTCCCACCATATCAATTGATCGCGCGCCCGCTCACGCCCGGCGAGATTTCGAAGTATGGCCTGCCCTCCGGCACGGAAGCTTCCGGCGGCTTGGCCACGGTAGGTGTCGGCCAGCCGGTCTATCTCGAAGCCGACGTGCCGCTTGGGGCAACGAATGTCCTGAGTGTCAACTGGACTTTGGCCCACCGACCCATTTTGTCATCGGCCACGCTGACCAACAGCCCGCTGGGCGCGAACGTTCCCGTTTATGAACCGTCCGACAAATTGGTCTATCAAGTGGGCAGCCGGATGCTGTTGCGCCCGGACGTCAACGGTTACACCACCAGCGATCAATATATTGTGACGGCGACGATTACCACGACAACCGGAACCAACAATTTAACGATTACCATCACCGCCGGCACGTATTTGGGCGTGGGCTTGTTGCCGAACACTTATGGGTGCGCGCTCTGCCATAGCGGCGGCGAAAACCAGGTGGCGCCGGACAAGGTCACACCCTGGATGACCACCGAACACGCCAGCATGTTTGCGCGGGGAATCGACGGTCTGATCAGCAGCCATTACAGCGTCAGTTGCCTGCCGTGCCACACGGTGGGCTATGACACCAATGCCAGCGCGCTGAACAACGGCGGATTTTACGGCGTCTGGAAGACGACGAGCTGGATGTTTCCCACGAATATTGCCAACACCAACCTGGCTGCGGGCAACTGGACCAGCATGGAGACGAATTATCCGGGGCTGGCGAACGTGGCGAATATTCAGTGCGAAAATTGCCACGGCGCGGGCAGCCAACACGGTTCCGGACTCGGCAACACCAATTTCATTTCCGTGAGTTACAATTCTGGCGTTTGCGCCCAGTGCCATGATGATCCACCCGGCCACATTGACGCGGCGGAATGGGACAATTCAATTCATGCCGTGACCACCACCGATCCGGCGGGCAGCGCCAGTTGCGTTGGTTGCCATACGGGCAAAGGTTTCATCGCCCGGATGCAGGGAGCGACGATAACTGACACGAGTTACAATCCCATTAACTGCATGGCCTGCCACGATCCGCATGGCGAAACCAGCCCGACCAACAATCTGCATTTGATCCGGGCGATGACGAGCGTGACTCTGATGGACGGCACGGTGGTGACCAACGCTGGTGAAGGGCTTTTGTGCATGCAATGCCATCATGCCCGTGCGGAGGCCTCCACGTCCGCCATGGTGTATAGCGGTCATTTTGGCCCGCACCACGGTCCGCAGGCGGACATGCTGGAAGGCGCCAACGGCTATACCTATGGCTTGACCATTCCCAGTTCAGCCCATGCCGGCGCCGTTTCCAACACCTGCGTGGCCTGCCATATGCAAACTGAAACTTTCGCGCAGACCGACCCTGCCTATCTCCACGCCGGCGGCCATACTTTTGAAGTGGCGTATAGTAACGAGGACATGGTCAGCATCTGCGAACAATGCCACGGGACCATGACCTCATTTGACTTCCCGGTCGAGGACTTTGACGGGAGCGGTGTGACCCAGGGCGTGCAAACGCAGGTGCAAAGCCTCTTAAACGAAGTGGCGATGCTGCTGCCCGGTGGCGCCGCCAACGTGGCCAGTAACACGGTTACTCCCGCGGCGAACTGGACGGTTCCGCAATTGGAAGCGGCTTATAATTATCTCTTCGTGCAAAGTGACGGCAGCCTCGGCGTCCACAACACGGCGTATGCGGCGGGCTTGTTGCAGGCGTCGATCGCCAATTTGACCGGTGTCTCCGTGCCGGGTGGCTTGCCGGACGCCTGGGTCGTCCAATACTTTGGTTCCATCACCAATCCGGCCGCCGCGCCCAACGCGATTAACAACTCGAATGGAATGCCCAACTGGATGATGTATGCCTTGGGACTGAATCCCACGCAGTCCGGCGTCACACTGACGAACGGCGTGGTGTATAACGATGTGACGGCGCTCGGCGGCACCAACGTCGTCCAAATTTACACGGCGGCGGAAGTGGTGTTTAACACGCAAGTCGGCCAGACCTATCAAATCCAATCCATTGGTTCGCTGAGTGGGGGATGGCAAAATGTCGGTTCGCCGATCGCCGGCACAGGCCAGGACATCTCGTTCCTGACGCCCACTCGATATAATGTTCAGCAATTCTTCCGCGTGGTGACCACGACAACGCCATAGCCGGCAATTCAGGATGGACGATTGACTGGTTGGATCATTGTTCCCCTCCCCATGAAAATGGGGAGGGGTTTTTATTCAGGGGGATTGAGACGAAGAAGACAAATGGGACGGATACGACGGCGGGGACAACATTATTGGGCGGGGACGATTCTCACCCTTTCCATGAACCTTGGGGACCCTCACCTCACCCAGGGCCGGGGTGAGGACGGGCGTTAAACTAATTTTTCTTCAAACCTTTTACCGCCGAGTGTATTCCGACCCTTTGGCACTGCTTCCGGAAGAAACCAGCCAAGACGAGCGCTCCCAACAACAGGGCATAACTCTCCGGCTCGGGCGCCGCGGTGAATGGGGTGTAGCTGTTTGGATCAAAGGAATCGATGCCATATTCGCTACCGTCGATCACCACATCAACGGAGTTTGCCTCTGCAATGCCTTGAAGGGCATCAATGCCGTTCCAGGAAGCCGACACATAATCGTTTCCATCCGGGCTTTGCAGATAAATCCACAGCCAATATGACGTATCTGCCTGGAGCGATGCCGAAAGGTCAAAAGAATATAACGGGCCGGTGCTGTAACTAATCGGCGCTGTTGCCGAGGCAATGGTCGGACCGGGTTCGTGAATCGGCGACCCCGGATTTGTGTTGTTAACATCTGACGCAAGATAAAGATCCAGGGTGCCTCCGTTTGACGGGATGGTCGAGTCGGTAAATCCAGTTATCCCGAGCGTAATGTTCGACAAACTAAAATTCTGCTGAGGTGTGAACATATAGCCGCTCAAGAACGAATTCCATGACTCAATGCCGAAAGTCTGTCCGGAGGTTCTTCCGGTCAACACTATCGCCAAGCCAAAAGCCACGACAATTTCAAGAAATCTGGGCGACTCTGTTTTCAATTGGTTTGATGCTTCAAACTGCGTTCGCTTTTTTACAGAACAATTTAATTAAACTGGAATTAATCTGAAAGAAAACAAATTACCAGTAATTATTTCGGCTCGCGGGGCCCGTCCTCCCGTTACCGTTTCTTCCATTCCATTTTCGGCGGTTCCGGCAGTCCCTGGGCGCGCAAGGCCGTCCGAAAATGCAGCTTGGAAACCCGGCCCAGTTTCTCCGCGCCGAACTTCGCCACAAAGTCCTTCGCCGCCGCGTCCACCGCCGCCGAGGCGCCCTTGGGCAATCTCATTCCAAATTCCTTCTCCAGCTTCGCCAACCCCTTGACAAATTCATCCCGCGCCAGGATGGACGCCGCCGCCACCGCCAAATCCTCCTCCGCGCGATGCCGCTGCACGAACTCAATCTCGCGACCGGCCGCCATCAAGGCCTTCTCCAGCACGGTTTTGCTCGCCGCAAATTGATCGCTCATCGCCCGTACCGGCGCTGGATTCATCCGGGCCTTCTCGCCCAGCAGATTCTCAATCACACGCGCATGGCCCCAGGCGAGGATGATATTGACCGATTTCATTTTTGTGTACAGCCGGTTGTAAGCCTCGTTTCCAATCGGCACAACATTCCACACACAGCCCGGCGTCTTGCGAATGGCTTCCGCCAGTTCCGAAATCTTTTTATCGCTCGAGATATTTTTGGAATCGCGCACGCCCAGGTCTTTCCACGCGCCGATGACCTTTTCATTAATATAGGCGCCCGCGATGCACAGCGGCCCAAAAAAATCGCCCTTGCCGCTTTCATCCACGCCAATCCGCGGCTCCAGCAATTTCGGATTCAGGACCGTCTCATAGCCCAGTTTGACTTCCTTGAGAATTTCCGGTTCGAGCAGAAACTCGATGAACTCCTGCGTTCCCTTGCCCTGCGCCACCAGTTTGCCGCTTTCATAAAAAACCACGTTGCACTTGTCGGATTCAAACCCGAACCGGGCGTATGGCACTTGGCGCGGCTTCCAATTCCGCGCCCGCAACGCGGCCTCCAGCGCTGACGCCTGGTCGTCGGTCAGCTTGCATGTATGGGACGTCAACGGTTTCACCAAGAAATTTTAACCGCAAAGCCACCCGCGCACAAAGAATTTGCATTGGCTGGGAAGGCTCAAAAGCGTGGCGGACTTGCGAAATCCGGAGCATTCCATCTCGTATCCGGCTGAAGGGCCACGCATTGACATCATCCGCTTTATGCTCCAAGCGGTGCTGAACCAAAGCCGTTACATCTTCAATTTTACACCATAACTGATGCCTTTGGCCAGCTACAGGCTTAACCGGAAAAACTGCTGCGGTGCCCCCGAGATGGGATTGGTAACCACATTCTGCCCGTTGATGATGACCGGTGACAGGAGAACGGGACTCCAGACGGGATCAAGGTTCGTGGTGGATTGCAGGGTGAAATTGAGGAGATTGGTCGGCCAGACCATCACGACACCGCTCCCGGAAAAAGTGATGCCCAGTTGCGGCGTCGGCAACGTAAGACTGAACACCATGCCAGTGCTATTGGTGCCCCCATTCGCAGTCCCATAAAGGGTGTTGCCAGATGAAATCAAACCGGCGTGCGGAGAATATCCATCTGGAGGAGGCCCGGTGAAAGTATGAGGGGTCGAAAAACCCGTGCCATTGGTGTTGACGGCAAACACCGTGCCATCATAAGAATTGCCGCCATTACCCGCCGTCCCGAACAGGGTGCTGCCCGATAAAACCAATCCGGCATAAGGATTGGCTCCGTCGCTGTTCCCGGTGAAAGCATGCAGGACCGTAAAGCCCGTGCCATTGGTGGCGACGGCGAATACCGTTCCAGCGTTGTTGGTGCCGCCAGAATGGGTCGTCCCATAAAGCATGTTGCCCGATAAAACCAATCCGGCATCCGGATTAGCTCCGTCGCTGTTGTTAATATAAACTGGAGAATAGGCGGAGAAATTATACAGGTTCGTAAAACCCGTGCCATCGGGATTGAGGGCGAATACCGTGCCATCGCCCCCGCTGCCGCCCCCACCCGCCGTCCCATACAGGGTGTCGTTGGCCGATGCAATCAATTCGCCCAGCGGAGTGGTTCCGTCGCTGTTGGTGCCAGATTTGTTTGCCGTGAAAGTATGCAGGACCGTAAAGCCCGTGCCGAAGATGTTGATGGCGAACACCGTGCCATTGCCATTCGTGCCGCCATCCTGTGCCGTCCCATAAAGGGTGTTGTTGCCCGATATATAAATCAAACCGCCAGCCGGATTGGCCCCGTCGCTGTTGGTGCCACCAAAAGGAGCAGAGAGTGCCGTGAAACTATGCAGGTTTGCAAATACCGAGCCATTGGTGGTGAGGCCGAACACCGTGCCATTGCCATTCGTGCCGCCATGCTGTGCCGTCCCGAACAGGGCGCCGCCCTCTAGAAGCAATCCGGCTTCCGGATTGGCTCCGTCGCTGTTGGTGGAATTGATGAGTGCCGTGAATGTATGCAGGACCGTAAAACCCGTGCCATCGGTGTTGACGGCGAACACGGTGCCCGCGCCATTCGTGCCGCCATATTGTGTCGTTCCATACAGGGTGTTGCCCGATACAGATACAATCAATCCGGCACTCGGATAAGCTCCGTCGCCGTTGGTGTCGGCGTCAATTGAATAATCATAGCTTTCTTTCGTGAAACTATAGAGGTTCGTCCAAGTCTGCGCCGACACGTGGCCAGCCGGCATCAATCCAAGCCCGACTGTCAGCGCAAACAAGAGGAACAATTGTTTGATGCGCGTTTTCATTGTCTAATGCCCCTGATGAGCGGATCTTACCACGCCGCCTGAATCATGCAAGGCAAAAGTGATGTGTCCAGCCGGGGAACACGCACGCGGGACATTTGGCACAAGCATTATCCACATCGGTCAACACGCAACACAATCAGTCTTGCGATACCGGCAACGAAAGAGGGTCAAAGAGTTGCAATCCAACCCCCGGAATATATGCTCGCACAAGCGGATTTTGAATCAATGGTGAGGGGCGAAATCATTACCGTTCCCATTGTTGATTGAGGGATTATCTTCGTTTTTAAACCGTTTCACATTAATCTGTGGAACGGTTTTTTAATATGAATCACCGTGGTAAAGTTGAGCTGTTGGTCACAAATCTTTTGAAGTGGTATCCGAACCACAAAAGAGATTTACCTTGGAGACGATTTCCTTACAAGAATGACCCTTACTGTGTATATGTATCAGAGATAATGCTCCAGCAAACCCAGGTCAAAACCGTCACACCATTTTGGGAACGCTGGATGCGCGAACTGCCAACCATCCGGGCCGCCGCCAACGCGTCGCCGGACAAAATCCACAAGCTTTGGGAAGGGCTGGGCTATTACACCCGTGCGCGAAATTTGCAGAAAGCCGCCCAAATCATTCTCCAGGACCATCACGGCAAGTTTCCTGAAAATTTCGACGACATCCTCGCCTTGCCCGGCATCGGACGCTACACCGCCGGCGCCATCAGCAGCATTGCATTCAACCAACCCGCGCCGATTCTTGATGGAAATGTCATTCGCGTGTTGACCCGCATTTTCGGCATCGCCACCGACCCGCGTGACAAGGAGACTAACCAACATCTCTGGCAGATTGCCGGAGAATTAGTGGTTCGCGCGAAGAACACGAAGGGATCGAACGTAAAAAAACCTTCACGGTCATCGCGCGATAATTTCTGTTCCCATCTGAACCAATCACTCATGGAATTGGGCGCATTAGTCTGCCTGCCGCGCAATCCGCAATGCCGGGTCTGTCCCGTAAAAAAGTCCTGCGCGGCGTTCCGGGAAAATCGCATCGCGGAGCTGCCCAACCTTGGAAAACGCGCCACGCCTACCACCAGGCGCTTCATCGCGTTTGTCGTCGGCCACCAGGGAAAATTTCTCGTCCGGCAACGTCCCGCCGGCGTCGTCAACGCCCATCTTTGGGAATTTCCAAACATCGAGGTCAATGGCGAAAAACCAGCGGACTTGTTTCAGCGCCAGTTCGGTCTTTCGCCCTCCGCATTGCAACCGCTTTGCTCCTTTAAACATTCCATCACCCGGTACCGCATCACCCTTGAAGCGTTTCGCGTTGATTTGCCGAAACGCCCGGAAATTCCGGACGGAATCTGGCGGACCCGCGCGCAATTGGAGCCGCTGGCTTTTGCCTCCGCCCATAAAAAAATTCTGGGACATTTGGCCCCATCGCCGATTTCTCCATGAACCGCAAAGGACAAGAAGGGAGGCGGCTATGATTCTCACCCCTCACCCTCAATCCCTCCCCGTTGAGGGGAGAGAATTCCCCGAATGATTCGCGCCTTGAACCCCTGAACCTGCCGCATCCTGCCAGACTTTCGAGCGACCGCAGCCATTCGCCTGCT
>JBKQUF010000179.1:0-3838 GCA_052140285.1 Limisphaerales bacterium
GGGGCGAGGGCGCGAATGGCCGCGACTTCGTTGGCAAATTGTGCCTGCAAGCGATGGTCCCAGATGGACCGCTCGGCATCGGTAATGCGCCCGCCGGTGATGGCGCGGTCCAGTTCATCGGTGATTCGCGCGGCGCGCTCATTAAGAAACTGCGTCCGGGCCGCTTGCAGATCGCTTTCCGCTTTCTGCTTGCTGCTTTCGATTTTTTCCTCGATTTGCGTCAGCGCCACCGCCGGGTCTGTAATGGCTTCTTCATTGGCAAACTCAATGCCGGCCTTCTGGCAAAGGCCGAACAATTTTTGTTTGAGCGTTTTGGAGGTTTGAGCAAACGCATCGACCTTGGATTGTACCTGGTCAAGCGCCGCTTCCGTTGCGGCATCATCCGCGTCGTTGGCGAACTGGATGCCGAGAGCCGTGCAGACTTCCAGCAGTTTCTTTTTCATTTGGTTTGGTTTTTGGTTGGTATTGGGGAGCGCGACCGTCCCGGTCGCTCTGCCGCACGCCCCGTGCGGCTGTTCCCCTTTGTTTGTGTTGGTGATCGCGCCCGCCCCGGGCGCCCTGCCGCGCGAGGCGCGCGGCAGTTCCCCCTCGGTTAAAACATTTTCCGCGTTAAAAAATTCCACCGGCAAATGCAGGTACGGCGTCAGTCCCGCGGAGGCGAGCCGCGTGGGAATAAAAACGGGAACCTGCTGGCCGTCCGCAAGGACCTGTCCGTCCGGCGCGGCGTCAATCAGTCGTCCGCTGAATCCACGCACCTTTTGGCCGTTCACGAGTTTGCGGCCTTCCACCAGGTCCATGCCTTCATTGGTGAAAACCGGCAGGCCATAGATGCCCTTTCCCCGCACTTCCATGTCGGCAAACACGCCCTTGGGTTCCTTGTCCGGATAACGGTTTTCCAGGCCGGGCATGTCGGGATGGCCCACGTAGATGTTGCAGCCGCGGATGAATTTCTTCAGCCCGGCGCGGGAATTATGGAACTGCGTCACCATGCCGGCGGCGGATTGCGGGGTGATGCGCTGGATGGCGCGCCGGCGTTTGAGTTGGCCATTGGCGGTCGGCAGCAGGGCTTCGCTGGGGTAATCGCCAAACGGCGCGATCATGGCCCAACCGTCTTCCTCGATGGTGATTTCGTTGATGAACCCGAAGAGGGTGGCGGTCGAAGCCGGAGCGGCCGCCCGGCCATTTTCAGTTTCAGTATTCCTGTTTTCCCGTTTTAGGTCTCGATTTTCAATTTGCATGTCGTGACTTAATCACGAAATGCGGAAAGTGTAATGTTGCTGGGAAACATAAAATGAAGGGGGTCGATTTTCGGAACCGGACGGGAAGAAAGGCGGAAAACGGTGGAAACAAAGGGAAATAGTGAAGAAATTGCCGAACGCAGGAGCGGTGGAGATCGAATTAGCCCCGAGAACCTGAAAAAATTTTCAAGAAGTGGAATGAAATTTCCGAAAAATACGCTACGTTTGATTTTCCGCGGGTTTTCAATTTCAGCGCCGGGTCCGCCGGGCTGGAAGCGCCGGCTCTACGGCAGGTTGGGAAGCCCGCCGCTACAAACGAAATTATTCCGTGGCATCACACCGTTTGGACAAAGCTTCGATCCGGGACTCCAAATGGGCGATTTTCAGGTCCTGTTCCGCTTTGTTTTTCTTCATCCGAAAATCCAGGTTATCCATGGTAATGTTGATGGGCGCGATGGAATTACGGAGCGAATGAAGCTCCCTGAGGATTTGTTCAAACATTTCGTTCATGGCAATGAATTGGTTAACCACCTTAATTTGTGCAGCCCATCTTTCCACCTTGCACAAGCAACTAAATGATATTCGCAAAAGCGCACTTGTCAATGCAAACACCTCATCCGCAGGGTTTTCTGAAATCGAAAATCAGAGGAATTAATGAACCCGCCGACGAAGTCACGTGATTGTCACAATCTGGCGGACGGGTTGCGGTTAAAATTGGGGCCATGGTGGAAGAAGTCTTAACTGTTGAACCCTTGACGGCAACCGCCGCGCCGCTGGAACGTCCCGCCGGCCCCGGCCCGGCTCCCGGAATTTCCGGCGCGGCGCCGGGAGATTTGCGTTCGCTGGTCAATCACCAGTTGTCGCTCACTGCGGACACGCCGCTGGAGGCGGCCCAGAAATTTTTCGGCTCCCACGATCTGGAATTCATCGCCGTGCTGGAAAACGACCGGGCCATCGGCCTGTGCGCGCGGCGGCAAATCGGCATGGCGCTCGGTTCGCGCTACGGTTTCTCGCTGTTCTCGCGCCACCCGGTGCGCGATTACCTGGTGCCGCAGACGCTGGTCATCCGCACTTCGGATTCCATCCATGACGTCCTCAAACGGCTGTCAGCGCGCCCGGACGAATTATTCTACACCGACGTGCTGCTGGAGGACGAGGCGGGAGCGTTCCTCGGCTCAATTTTTGTGCGCAACCTGGTGCGCTTGCAGCACGGACTCTTGCTCGACAACATCCATCTGCTGGAACACAAACGCATTGAGATTGAACGCAAGAACCTCCAGATGGAACAGGAACTCATCATGGCGGGCAAAGTGCAGTGCGCCATGTTGCCGCAATCGTATCCGGCGTTCCCGCCGCCCTCGCCCGGAGTGCGGTTTCATCATCGTTACCTGCCGGCAGGGCGGGTCTCCGGCGATTTTTTCCACGTGCGGCGGATTTCCGACCGGACGGCGGGCGTTTTTATCTGCGACGTGATGGGCCACGGCGTGCGGTCGGCCATGATCACCGCCATGTTGCGCGCGCTGGTCGAGGAAATGCAGTCGGAAGCCGGCCATCCCGGCGAATTGCTGGAGCGGTTGAATCACAACCTCTACATGATCCTGCGGCAAAACGACGAGACGATGTATGCCACGGCGATTTATCTGGTGCTCGACACGCAAACGCTCCAGGTCTGCTGGGCCACCGCCGGGCATCCGGGTCCCCTGCGGTTGCGGGCGGACAACGGTTCGGTGGAGACCCTGCCGTTGCCGCAGGAAAAGCGCGGCAAAGTATTGGGGTTGGTGGAGCAATCCACGTATCCGACGGGCGAAGTCGCGCTATCTCCGGGCGACCGGCTGCTGCTCTATACCGACGGCATCTACGAGATTTTTAACGGGGACCGGGAGTTTGGGCTGGAGGGACTGGTCGAAACGCTGCAGCGGCATTCGTCATTGGAAACGCCGCTGTTGCTGGACCGGTTGCTGGCCACGGCGCGGGCGTTTGGAGCGAAACTGGAATTTGACGACGATGTCTGTCTGCTGGGGATTGATCTGGGCGCGGGTTGAATTGGAATTCAACCACGGATGGACACAGTCTGTAAACACTGTTCAGAACGTCAGTAAAATAGCAGAAACCCTTGTAAAATCAAGGTAAATTCGTCATTCCTCGCCACTATTTTTCACTACTTTTCAGCCCTTGCGCTGGCATTTTCACTGACAGTTCCACTGACACTGGATTTAATTTTCAGACGGCTTTTAGGGTGTAATTTTACGATGCGCGAAACTCACGGTCAAATTTTAGACGGTGCTTCTGTCGCTCTCTGCCGCCGCGACTGGCGGCGATACGAGTTCCGTTGAGATTATGTGAAGCACGTCATTAACATAATCTGCACGCTCAATTTGTGTCTGTCCTGGGTGGTAAACCTCCAAAAAAAGACGGTCGCGCGAATGTGCAAAATTCACAGAACCATGCGAACGAATCTCATTTGGTTTTATCCCCACTCGCAACATGATTTCCCTGAAATGTGGAGCGCAACCAAAAATGATTTTCGGAGAATACGCCTCAATCTGACGATCAATTATGTGAGCGCCCTTCTGATACCAGGACAGTATTGTTGGGTGATG
>JBKQUF010000180.1:0-4479 GCA_052140285.1 Limisphaerales bacterium
GTCGTACGCGTTAACCGCGGAGGGGTCGGGCATCGCATCGGGCCCGTGCACCTTGAGGTACAACGCGACGAACTCTCGATTGCGCGGCGTGTTCAATACCCAGGAGTAGTAGAACGCCGAATACAATCCGAGCGCGGGCTCGCCGATGGCGGGCAGATCGAGTTCGTTGAGTTCTCCGGTGCCGATCATCTTGATGCCCGCACGGTGCCCGCCAAGATCTGAGAACGTCTTGTAGAAGGCGACCGACGAAGGGCCAGTGGGTAGGAACATGCTGACGATGTTGGGCTCTGAGGGGCAATCGCGTCCCATTTTTTTTTCGGGACGCTGCCGCAGAGCACCAGCGTGTCCCGCGCCCGGGTCAGCGCCACGTAAAGCAGGCGCATTTCCTCGCCGCGCAGTTCGCGCCGCTGGTTTTTCCCAGCGAGCCAGCAGGCCAGGGAGGGATAGCGTCCGCCGGCGTCCGGATGTTTCACGCGCGGGCACAGGCCATATTTCGCGTCCAAAATAATTTCGCCGCGCAGATCCTGTTCGTTGAAATTCTTGCGAAGGTCGGCCAGCGCCACGATGGGGAACTCCAGTCCTTTGCTCTGGTGAATGCTCATCAGCCGCACCGCATTTTGTTCCGCCACCGGCGCCACTTCCGGTTCGGCCTCAATCTCGCGCTGCGCCTGGATGAACCGCAAAAAGCGGAACAGGCCCTGCCGCTGGAATTGGTCAAATTGCCCCGCCAAATCGAGGAACCGCCGAATGTTGGCCTGCCGCTGCGCGCCGTCCGGACGCGAGAGCAGCCAGTCATCGTAATGCGTCGCCGTCAGGATTTCTTCGAGGCATTCCGATAGCGAAGCCTGTTTCGCAATCTTTCGCCATTGCGAAAACCGATGGAGGAATCGCCCGACCTTCGCCTGGGTTTCCTGGCCGAGGGTGGCTTTGCCCGGGACCTGGTTCAGCGCGAACCAGAACTTCCCGCTTCCCAGCAAACGGATTTCCGCCAACTCATCCAGCGACAGGCCGACCAGCGGGGAACGCAGCACGGCCATCAGCGGAACATCCTGCAGCGGGTTATCCAGCAATTGCAACAGGCTTAACAAGTCCGCGATTTCGCCGCGGTCGTAGAATCCGCCGCGCTCGACCAGCACCGGCGCGCCCGCGCGCGCGAATTGCTTCGCAAAAATTTCCGCCTTCCCGGACGGCGCGCGCAGCAAGACCGCCATGTCCCGCCAGTCGGCGGCGCGAAAGGATAAAATTTTTTCGTCCCAAATCTGATGAGCCGAATTTTTCAATTCCCCGAGGTGCAGCGCGAGCATCCTCGCCTCTTTTTCGGCCTCTTCCAAATCTGCCACGTCATCGGCCGCGTCCGGATCATCCGGGGCGCTCTGAAAGCGCAGAAGCAACGTCGTCCGGGGCGGGGCGCTTTCTAGCAAGCTCAGGACCGCCCGCTTTTCCGGCGCGCCAAATCGCAATCTGGCCTCGTCGTCATAATCCACGCCGCCAACGTCCCCGCGCATGAGCGGTTCAAACAGCGCGTTCACAAAATTTACCAGCGATTCCCGGCTGCGGAAATTTTCCGTGAGCGGAATGGTCTGGCCGTTTTGGCCGCGCCATTCCCGCGCATAACCCCGGAAAATCTCCGGGTCCGCCAGCCGGAACCGGTAAATGCTCTGCTTGACGTCGCCGACGAGAAAGCGGTTGCCATCCCGGTCCCCGCCGGTCAGCGCCGAAATAATCCGGTCCTGCGCCGCGTTGATGTCCTGGTATTCGTCCACGAAAACGAACCGCAACTTTTCGCGCCATTGTCTGGCAATGGCGGAGGGCTTTTCAGCCTCAAAATCCCAGAGCAATTTCAGCGCGAACTGTTCCAAGTCGTGAAAATCCAGGACGCCATCGTTGTTTTTGCGCGCGGAAAAATTGGCGGCGAATTCCCCGGCCAGTTCCAGCAGCGTTTTCATGTGACCCCGGACCCAATTCCAATCTTCGGCCAGCGGATCCGTTCCGTCTTCGCCCCTCAGAGAATTCAAAAACGCCGCTTCTTCAAAAAATTTCTTCAGCGGCTCGCGCAGGGCGGTGAATTTTCCCCGCGGATAATTCTCTTTGCCGTCGATGGCGAGAATGCTCCGGAATAAATCGCGCGAATCCGTTTTCTCCAGGATGGACAGGCATTCGGCAGCCTTCGGATTTTCCGCCTTAAGAACCGCCAGCGCCGGGAGCCATTCGTTTCGCCAATCCGAAATCGCCTCACCGAACCATTCGCGCCATTGGACTGGTTCGGCGGAGGAAAAGACGGCAATCTGCGCGGCCAGCCATTGCTCCGCGTCGGCCCGGGTTTGGATGTAATGATGCAAGCGCCAGAGGAGCGCGCGGATTTTTTCGTCGCGTCCGCCGCCATCGACCTTGATCAGGTCCTGGAAGGCGAGGGAAAAGGCATCGGATTTCTCGTAATGCGAGTTGAACTGTTCCTCGAGCGTTTCCTCCGCCAGCAGGCGTGTTTGCGCCTCGTCGAGCACGGCAAGTTGCGGGTCCAAAGCCAGCTCTTGAAAATGACCGCGGACCAGCTTGAAACAAAAACCGTGCAGCGTGCCGATGTGCGCGGCGTCGAACAGGGCCAGTTGGGCCGCACTCCGCGGTTCGGGGGAATTTTCCAGCGCCAAACGCAACCGCCGCCTCATTTCCGCGGCGGCGGCTTCGGTAAACGTCACAATCAGGATTTCATCCAGCGAGACGCCTTCGTTGCGAATTAATTCCAGGCAACGGGCGACGAGCGTGTGCGTCTTGCCGGTGCCGGCGCCGGCCATCACGAGGACATTCCCGCGAGCGGCAACAGCTTGTTGCTGCGAGGGCGTGAGGGAATTGGCCGGCGGATTCATTATTTATTCAACCATGGATGGGCGCGGATTTTTTAAATTGCGGAACGAGAAGATAAAAGGATTTTGAACAGAAGGAAACAAAGGAAACAGAGGCGTGGGCGAGATGGAAGCGGGAATTGCTCACCAAGTTTGGAGCTTGGACGAAATTGAGAATTTGCCGGCTTGATTGTTGGGCGGAGCGGGTTCAAGTTTTGGGTCGTGAGGCGGCATTCTCGAATTCACAAAATGAACAAGCGTAAGGAGAAACTTCGGGCCAAGATTGGAGAGTTCATGCGCCAATATCAGCGCAAGGCGCAGGGCGGCCTCGTTGAGCCGAATGACCGCCATTATAGCCGGAAGATTGAGGCGAAAATCAAGCGGATGAAGCCGGAAGAGCTTGATGAATTGCTTAATGACGAGCAGGAAGCCCCGAGTACGCCACCGCGAAATAAAGTTGACCCGTTGGCTGGCCAAGGAGTGCCTTTGCGAACAGTATGATTGAGTATAAGAATGTTGCCGGCTAACGATCCAAAGCTGAGCCACGCCGACCGGCAAGTGGCTCCGCACCGAAATAATAACTTTCAACTTTCAACATTCAACCCTCAACTTTCAAGGCAGTCGGCGTTGGCTCCAGCGCGGTGTTAGGCCACTTGGAATTAGTCATTTGATATAATATCCCGAAACCTTCCACTGGCCATCCGGGTCAAGCTTTGGCGTAACAGTCTCAACCGCCTCCATCTTGTTAGCAAACGAACTGTCGAACTGTAAGACTACGTATTCGCCATCGGGTGAGCCGGGAAGCGATTGGGTGTAATGAGCACTCTTCAGCTTGCGAGAGACCAGATCGCCTAGTGGACCGCGGACAGCAGCAATTGTATGTTCCCACTGATCTTGCGGAACAGCCGTCTGAAAATATCCTGCTGCGGTCTTCCAGCTCTCGGCATACTTGCCTGCGTCAACCAGTGCCAGCCACTGTTCTGCCGATTTCTGAGCTGCTGCTTTCTGGGCTGTCGCTTCGGGTTGTGGTGTGTCCGTGGCAACTTTGCTTGTGGCGACGTTGCTCTCGGTCTTGTGTGAACAAGCCGAAACGAATAGGACGAGTATCAGACTTAGTATGGTGTTTTTCATAAATGTGTATAGTGGCCTAACGATCCAAAGCTGAGCCACCGCCCGTCCTCCGTAGCAGCACTGCGGAGGGTGGACCGACTCGCGACGTGAACCGCGATAGCGGAACGGCAAGCGCCAACGGCGGTTGGCTCCGGCGACTTGTTAGGCCGATTCATCATCTCTTTTTGACCTCACTGCCGAAAAATGCCATGAGTTGAAAATTCCCACCAAAAGAAATCCAACCAGAAACGCGATAAAGCCTACATTAAAACCGACAGAAATCGGAGCAAAGTAACACAAGACAAGCCCCGCCAACAAATTAAAGAAGCCCCACAAAAAGTTCAGAACGGCTGATGAAAAGCCGACACCTGATGGCTTGGAAAACGGTGTGGGAAACGACTTGCCACTCAAGCCACAAGCAATATGTGGAATGCAATTGCAGAAAAACAGGCCGGCAAAAAAGTTGGCGATGTAATGTAGTATCGGCATACAAATCGGCCTAACGAAAAAAGCTGAGCCACCGCCGACTCGC
>JBKQUF010000181.1:0-9568 GCA_052140285.1 Limisphaerales bacterium
CCCGGTCACGCGGGAGACGGTGACCATCGAGTCGCCGCTGCCCGCGGATATGCGCTCGCTGATCGATTCGCTCACTCGCTGATCGCTGTGCTGACCGCTCTCATTCAAAAGCTGACGGCTGAAAGCTAATTGCTGAAAGCTTGTGGCGAAGCCGCGCTGTGTCTCTGTGGTGAACAATCGCTCTCCCTGACCGAATCGTGACACTTCCCGTACGGAATCCGGTCCCGCCCCGTGTACAATCGGGGTAGCATGCTGCCACCTTCGGAGTGGCTGAAACCGCCGCGCAGAGCCGCCCGGCATATCCATGCCGCCAGCCATCGAGCGGCAGAAATAAACCGTCGCCGCGACGCCGGCGACGAATGCCATGGCGCAAACCACGATAAATCCGGTCGGCAGCGCGGCTCCAGCGCTGCCGACAGGGCTGATCCTAAAGTTCGAGGCAAACTTTGCCGAAATGCTTTTGGGATTCATAATACTTAAAGGCAGCAACGATTTCCTGCAAAGGAAAACTGCGGTCAATAACGGGCTTCAAACGATTGGCCGTAATCGCCCGAATCATATCCTCTTGATCGGCTCTGCTGCCGACGAAGATTCCGCTGATGCGAATCTGTCTCACAAAAATTTCCGGGAGCGCCACCTCGCCCGCAAAACCCGTCAAGACACCGATTAGAGCGATGTGCCCGTCTGTCCTGCACGCTTTTATGGACTGCGCCAACGTGCCGGGTCCGCCGACCTCAATGACATGATCAACACCGCGTCCGTCCGTCAAATCCTTTGCCTTCTGGCCCCACTCCGGCACGGCCTTGTAATTAATGACGTTGTCAGCCCCAAGACGCTTGAGTTTTTCCAACTTCTCCTCGGAGGAAGACGTGGCGATGACCCGGGCGCCAGCAGCTTTGGCGAATTGCAACGCGAACAGCGATACGCCACCCGTGCCAAGGATCAGCACCGTATCACCGGGTTTCACCTGGCCGCATACCACCAAGCCTCTCCAAGCGGTAACTCCCGCGCAGGGAAGCGTCGCCGCCTCCGCATGCGTGTAGCCTGTCGGAGCCTTCGTGAAGGCGTGCGCCGGCATGCACGCATATTCACGGGCATAGCCGTCAACGCTGTCTCCGGGCACATCCCGCCGGGTGGCAGACGTCATTTCGCCTCCCAGCCAATAGGGAAAAAAAGTGCTGACGACATTATCTCCGACCTTGAACTCATCAACACCGTCTCCGACCGCTATCACTTCCCCGGCACCATCGGTCAACGGAACACGGCCGTCGCCGCACGGAATTTTCCCCAGCACCACCATATCGTCATGGAAATTCAACGAACTGGCCCGGATTCTGACCAGCAATTCACCCGGCCTTGGTTCGGGATGATCTTCCTCGACCAATTTGAGATTTTCCAAGCCACCTGGCGCTTTCAGCCTGACCAGCCTTCTAGTTTTGTGCGTATTCATCATTTCTCTCCTTTCATGATTTGTTTCGTTTGGCCCGCCATCTATCTGTGGGGTTGTTCAAGCGCAGCAGCCTTTAGATGCGCCTTTGTCGTATTCATCGTGGCGGCGTAGCCATGTCCCCATCGGGCCGTCCTCGTCGCGGCCCTTCGGTATCCGGTCGAGGATCGCGTAATAGCCCATCAGGAACTCCGTGCCGCGGGTGTAGGTGGAGTAGCTGTGGTAAACGCTGTCGCCCTCGCGCACGAAGACACTGAACCCATGCCCCTCGGACATATAACCGGCGATGTCCGTGCCGGTCGTGCTGGCGTTCTGGGCGACGACCGGCGGCAGGTTGTCACGGAACCGCTGGTCGCCCAGCATCCGAAACGCCGCAACTTCATTGGACTCGAGGGGCGAAGCGATCTGATGCGGCGACTGGGTGGCGGATACCCCGAAGTCGAAATTGAAGTCGCTGCCGTAGCTGGACGCCCAATTGAAGCTCCAGCCCATCCGCCGGCGGTAGGCAAGCAACTTTTCGACCGGCGCGCGTGAGATGCAGATCATCGTCACATCGCGGGCCTCGAGATGCGGGAGAACCCCGTTGAAACTGTCTGCCGTCGCCGAGCAGGCCGGACAGCCGACGGTGTAATCAGGACCAAACATGAAATGGTAAACAACGAGCTGCGAACGTCCTTTGAAGAGATCGGCGAGAGATGCCTTGCCCTCGTCAGTCTCGAATTGATACTTCTTGTCAATCCGAACCCACGGCAATTGCTGCCGCTGTCGCGCCAGTTCGTCGCCGCGTCGCGTGTGCTCCTTCTCGGCCTTGAGCAGTTCCAGCCGGGCTGCAACCCACTCTTCACGTGTTCCGGTCTTAATGTTTGTCATAGTTTCTCCTTTCACTGTCTGTGATGTCTTTCGATTCCGCGAACCGTTTTTATTTTCGGCATAAAATGTATTTCCTCAATTTCAGTTTCAATATAAAGACGAATGAGCGTGGTGCTTCAGGACAGCCATGAAAATTACAGGATGACGCGGTTGAACGTCTTGGACGTTCTTGCGCTTTTACCGTGAGCAATTCATCGCTGCACACATTGGAGAAAGCTACTCGCACGAGATTCAGACCGTCAATTTGCAACCGCCTTGCTGGCGACTTGCTCCCGTATTGCTGCGCGATTGAAACGCCGCAAAACAGTTTTCCCCCCTCACTTTGGCTTTTTTCGACCCGCCTTTGGCTCAAAACCACTCAAAAATCAGGAGTTTTGAAGTTGGCTCCAGAGGCAGGACTCGAACCTGCAACCACACGGTTAACAGCCGCGTGCTCTACCATTGAGCTACTCTGGATCACAAACGGGCGCGTAATGTACAATCCACCCCGCCAACCGTCAATTTCATTCGTCACCCTTTTTGGCAGCGCGGACAAAAAAACGTGCTTCGTCCCGCCTGTGTAATGCGCCGGATCGCCGTGCCGCAGTTCCAACAGCGTTCCCCGGCGCGGTCGTAAACCCGCAATCGCTTCTCATAAAAACCCTCGCCGTCATTCGAGAAATAAAACAACGCGTCCGATTTTCCGCTCGTCGTTTTGAGCGGAACCGTGCTGCCCTGGTTGATCGCCTCCTTCAAAACCACGCGGATCGCCCGGCACAACGCGGCAACCTGTCCACGCGTCAATCGGTTCGCCAGCGCCTTCGGTGAAAGGCGCGCGCGAAACAGCGCTTCGCTCGCGTAAATGTTTCCGATCCCCGCCACCAGCGTTTGATCGAGCAATTTGACTTTGATGGCCTGGCGCGATGACCGGAGCCCCGCGGCCAAATGTGTGGGCGTGAATGTTTTCTCCAGCGGTTCTGGGCCGAGGTGTTCCAGCGGCCCAAGGTCCAGCGTCATGCGCCCAAAATACCGGGCGTCCTCATAAACGAAATTCCATTCTCCCAGATCGAAAACAATCGCCGCGTGCTTCGGCAATTTTTCCTTTTTCAACGCCACAAACATTCTCCCGGTCATGCCCAGATGACCCAGCAACGTCATCGTCTGGCGCGCCTTTTTGCGTTGAATCTCAAACCGAAGGTATTTTCCGCGACGCGAAAGTCCCTTGAATTGCGCGCCAAAAACCGCGTTGGCAAATTCTTTCGGCGTGTTTGGCCGCACCGCGCGGGCACGATGGATCGTCGCGCGGCGAATCACTTTGCCGCGCAACACCGGCTCCAGATGCCGAGCCAGAATTTCAACTTCGGGTAATTCGGGCATGGCTTATTTTTCAGATTTTCCCGCCGCGCCCAACAGCCTCACGACTTCCTCATCCGTCGTCTGGAAAAAATCGCGATAAAACTGTCCCACCGCCCTGAAGGACGGGTCGGCGGACAACACCTCCACGGCATCGGCCACCCTTTGTAGTCGTTCCACCGCTTCCGTTGAAGCAACCGGCGCGCTGACGATGATTTGGTTTGCCCCCTGTTCGCGGAGCGATATGGCGGCGGCCTCGGCGGTGGCGCCGGTGGCCAGGCCGTCATCGACAATGAGAATTTTCCTTCCTTTCACCACCGGCAATCCGGCCAGATGAAACCTCGCGCGGTACGCGCGCAAGCGTTCCTTTTCTTCGGCAATGATCCGGTCGAGTTCGGCCCTTTCCGCGGGGAATTCAGCCGGCGAATTCCCGTTCAAAAAAACAAAATCAGGTTCCGCGAGGGCGCCAATGGCAAACTCGCGTTGCAAGGGATGCCCGATCTTCCGCACCACCAGCACGTCCAGGGGCAATCCCAATTCCCGCGCCACTTCCGCAGCCACCACCACCCCGCCGCGGGGGAGGCCGAGAACCAAGTCCGCGGAAATGCCGCGCCGGTTCAGGAATTTGCCGAGCTGCTGCCCGCCGTCCTGGCGCGAGGCGAAAATCATCAGTGAATATTTTGTCCATTTTGAAAAAAAAAGCAATGAAATTGGGGCGCATTTGACTGTTGACAATCTCTAATGAATGTGTTTTATTCAATTCGTACCAAACAGTAGCAGGTGTGCCGACTTGCCGAACCAGCGGTTTCGCACCTCAAAACTTTTTGCAACAAATGAAGAAATCGTCAGTAGTCTTTAAAAATGTTCCCGGCGGTGAATCGTCTTTCAACGAAGGGCGGCAGGGCTTTACCTTGATCGAATTATTAGTGGTCATCTCGATTATTGCCATCCTCGCGGCCATGCTTTTACCCGCCTTGGCCCAGGCTAAACTCAGGGCCCAGGGAAGTTCTTGCCAGAGCAATATGAGACAGTTGCAAACCGGGGCCATCATTTATTGCAATGACAACACCGATTACCTGCCGGTAAATACCATTTTGCATAGCGGCGGCGATTCAACCTCCGGGAAACCTAATTGGGTGGATGGCGTTTTTCAATCTGTCAATGGCCCGGAGTCCGAAACCCCAACCGGGTGTGAAACTGATCCTTGGTATCTGGGGGTGGAGTCGATTACCCGGAACGGTTTGACGCTGATTGGTTCCATCGGACCTTATGCCAAATCAGCGGGAGTGTATCATTGCCCGGCCGACCATTTCCCTGGCGAGGCTGCGGATTCTCACAAGCAGGTTCGGGTGCGGTCGTGTTCCATGAACTATATGGTTGGAGTCCCGCAAGGAGGTGGATCTCCCAGCCCTGGATATCAGATATTCACAAAGGATACAGATTTCAACAGCAGGCTGAGTCCTACGGATTGCTTTGTGTTCCTGGACGAAAATCCGGTGAGTTTGAATGATGGGTGGTTTGATTTTTATCCGGATGGGCAAGGCTCCGATGATACGCCGGCGGTCAATCATGGCAATTCCACCTCGTTCTCCTTTGCGGATGGCCATACTGAACTCCATCAATGGGTGGATCTTTTTTTAAAGTATCCTAATTCTTATGTGTCAGGCGACCATGATCCAGTATGGCTTGCCGAACACGGCACCTACAAATATCCCTGATCATTGGCGCCGCCTCCATCATTCAATTTTTCGGCGCTCAAAAAATCAACTGACCAGCGTTCCGACCTTTTCCCCCAGGACAATCCGCTTCAAATTGTGCGGCTTCGAGAAATCGAAAACGATGATTGGCATCTTGTTGTCCATGCACAGCGAAAAAGCAGTCGAATCCATGATCTTCAATTGCCGCTGCAAGGCGTCGAGATAGGAGATGTGGGCAAACCGTTTCGCCCGCGCATTTTTCTTCGGATCACTATCGTAAATCCCGTCCACCTTGGTCGCCTTCAAAATCACTTCGGCGCCGATTTCCGTGGCGCGGAGGGCGGCCGCGGTGTCCGTGGAAAAATAGGGATTGCCAATGCCGCCGCCGAATATCACCACCCGGCCCTTCTCCAAATGCCGGACTGCGCGCCGGCGGATGAACGGCTCGGCCACCTGTGACATGGCGATGGCGCTCTGCACGCGCGTCGGGCAGCCCAGCTTTTCGAGCGCGTCCTGCAATGCGAGCGCGTTGATCACCGTGGCGAGCATCCCCATGTAATCGCCCGTGGCCCGTTCAATGCCCCGTTCGCTGCCTCTCAGTCCCCGAAAAATGTTTCCCCCGCCCACCACCACCACCACCTGCACGCCCAGTTCGCGCACCTCGCACACCTGCCTGGCCATGTGATGCACCCCTTCCGGGCAAATCCCCACGCCCTGCTGGTCGCCCAGCGACTCGCCGCTCAATTTGATCAGGATGCGGGAATACTTTGATTTTTTGCCGGTGGTCATAAGGATTGAAATGCGTGAAGCATCGCAACATCTTTAGCAGCAACCGCCCGCAAGGTCAAACCTTTGCCGGGGCATTTTCCGCCCTGGCCACCTTCTCCAGGCAATCTCTGGCCTGCCGGGTCAACACAGCGCGCTCATCCTCCGCCAATCCGCGCGGGTCGAACCGGTAACGATAATGCAGCCGGAGCAATTCGTTCACCGGTTCGCGCAATTCCTCCAGCGCCGGATTCTCCAAAGCGCGCGCCAGCCAGACGCTCAGTGGCTGGTTGGGCGGACGGGGCACGCCGCGCGCGGCCAGCGCCTTCTCCAGGGCGTAAAATTCCGAATCCAGGCCCGGCCAGAAAATCGGGCGCTGGATCGCCGGACGCTCGTTCTTTTTCCGGCCCCGCCGCGAGAAAATCATCTGCGCCAGCAACGCCGCCAGCACGGGGATCAGTCCCCAAAGAATGTATTCGCGCAAGTTCCCTTGCCCCCAGCGAAACTTGGCGATCTGGAAGTGGATCCAGGAAAAAAAGTCCCGCATTCCCTGCAGCGGCGCCGGCCGGTGCGCTTCGACCCCCACCCACGAGGACGGCGTGGTGTCGAAATTCTCCCAGAATTTGGCCTTCTCGTTCCACACCAGGCACCACGCGTGCGCGTCGCGCTCGCGCACCACGTAACCATTATGGCTGGCTTCATGCACATAATACCCCACGGCGTAGCGCGCCGGTATTTTCAATTCCCGGAGCAGCAGCACCGTCGCCGTCGCAAAGTACTCGCAATGACCCGACCGGCTCTCGATCAAAAATCGGGACAGCGACGATTCGTTGGTGGTCGCCGCCTTCTCGGGTCCCTGCCAGAGGGAATACCTGAATTTTTGCTGAAAGAAACCCGCCACCGCGTCCAACGTATGCCGCTCGTCGCGCCCGGTAAAATTCATCTCATTGATGGCCTTTTTCAAGGCGGGAATCTCATTGGTGGGCACGTCCAGGTCGCGATTCGTATCCGGCGGGTTATCCAGCGAAGGGCCAAAGGCATATAAAGCGTCAAACATGATCAGTCCCGGACCGTCGGCAATAACATCGCCTACATAATTCCTGGTTAGAGAAAATGCATCGAGGTTATCCAGTTCGCCGCACCCCAACGGAAGTGGCAACAAACCTTGCGGGTATCCGTCCTTCCCCCGGTTTTTCAAATAGCAGGCGATATTCACCGACGAC
Source organism: Limisphaerales bacterium (assembly GCA_052140285.1). Taxonomy (GTDB): domain Bacteria; phylum Verrucomicrobiota; class Verrucomicrobiia; order Limisphaerales; family UBA11358; genus UBA11358. The sequence continues at coordinate 7,335 of JBKQUF010000181.1, forward strand.
ACGTTGATTTTGCCCGGCTGTAATAGCCACGTCGTTTGATTCGTCTCGGAGTAGATTGGATCAGGGTTTCTCTCCGGGTTCATCGCGAGCCAAGTCGCTTGCCGGGGTTTGTAAACGCGATAACTCGCCTCCCGCAGATACTCCGGCGGCATTTCTCCATCTCTCGTCTGCAAACGGATGACAATGTTGTCGGACAATTCCATTTCCCCGATCTGGCCGATTGCCGTCGCCGATTCCCTCGGATCGGTCGATGTCCGCATAAATCGCATCATCCAGTGCGTGTTTCGTTCCAGGTCCCGCTGGGCCAGGCCCAGCCCCAATTGCCCTCCAAATGACGCCACCCACACCGTCACCAACGCCACGCCCCACACCACCATGCCGTACCGGCGCGACCGGACCGGCCACAACGCCCAGCCTGTCAGCACGCATAAACCGGCGTAAAAGGAAAATCCACCCTCATTTCGGTGGATGCTTGAGGAAAAGAGGCAGACGATAAAGTACGGATACGTCGCGTTGACGAAGGGAACGGCCAGCTCCCTTCCGTTTTTCTTCTCCTGCCGCTCGCGCCAGCGCCAGTACATCGAAAACATTGTCAGCGGCACCGCCTCGCGCGTGCTGTACGATTGCGCCATCACGAACAGAAACAGAATGATTGGCAGCCAGCGCAACCAGGCCGTCGCGGAATTGATCGTGGTCCCCTCCAGATTATGGCCGTGAAACAGATTGGCCACGCCCCCGCCTTCGTCATTTTCGGAAATCGCATAGATCGCCAGGGCCAGCGAGAGCACCGTGCAAAACATCGCCGCCCGCCGGAAATCCGGTTCCGTCAATTCCCAGCGCACGGTGATGAACCGCGGGGCTTCCAGGATCAGCCCCATGATCACCCCTGCCACCAGCAAATCCGATTGCCAGCCCCAAAACACCAATGCCGCGCCCAGGAGCAGGGGAGGTGTCTTCATGCCGGCACTTTGGGAAACGGTTGAATCATGGCCTTTCTCATGAACATCCGCCCTGCTGCGCCATGAACCCATCCACCGTGGCCACCGCCGCCTGGGCAGCGAAAATCTTTTCGGTGAGCACGCGGTGAACCTCCTCGTCGGCGTCGTAACAGGCGTCCTTCAGCACGACGCAACGGTAATCCAGATCGGAGGCGCGGCGCAGCGTGGAAAGCACAATGCCGCTCGTCGAGATTCCAAAGAACACCAGGTTCTCGATGCCGCGCGCGCGAAGAATCAGATGAAGCTGGTTCTCCGAGAACGCGCCGACCCGTTGCTTATGCACCACCAACTCGCCGGGACGCGCAATGGCGCTGTGAAATTCGGCGGAGGGCGTGCCGATGACGAAGAGATTGCCTTGCTTCACCCGCTGGAATCGGGACTCGACCTCCGAAATTTCCGGATGGCCTTCGGCAAATCCCAGTCCCACGTGGATGATGAGAAACTGCTGTCGGCGGGCGAACTCCACGGCTTTGGCGGCAGTGGGGACGATGGCCTCGGCGCCGGGGACAAATCCAAAAATCCCCTTTTGACAATCGAGCGTCAGCAACGCCGTTTTTCTCGGATCAAGTTTCGCAAGTTGCATGAGGTGAATTTAACGCAAAGACGCCGGGACGCAAAGACACGAAAAATCCGGCAAACCGGGCATCGCGGAAGCTCCGTCCTCTGCAGGGTGACAAGTTAATTCGCGTTAAAACAGGGTAGAACAGGATAATTGGCGTCGCGACCAGACACGCAAAAACACGCAAATTCGCGCAAATTCGCGCAAAAACGAACCGCTGTCGCCGGGGGGAAAGACGCGAAAAGCAGCCGCCTTCGCCGAGGCTACGGCGGCCAAGGAAAGCAGGAAGGAATCCCAATACGTAATCGATGCAGACTGTGAAGGCTTTGCCTTGATTCCAAAAACGGGGGTGGCAAAATGTTAGTTACTCAATAGGCATACTTATGAACGCTTTGCCTTGATTCCAAAAACGGGGGTGGCAAAATCGGTGGGCGTAAGTCCCTGATTTTGCCGCTCTTGCAAAGCTACCAGAGTTGGATTTGTTCGGGCATTTCCTCGGCTTCAGGGGGGCAACGGACTGACCCTCACCTCTCCATGAACCTCAAGAGACAAAGCGGGAGGAGGGCTATCATTCTCACCCCTCATCCTCAATCCTTCTCCCCTTTGTGGGGAGAAGGAAGAAACCGGCGGACGTGTCGAGGAACATCGGGGGTTCAGGGGGACAAGGCGCGAATCTT
>JBKQUF010000182.1:0-35804 GCA_052140285.1 Limisphaerales bacterium
GCAGCAGCGGGGTGTCGCGGTCAATCGAAACAAAGCGGGTCGCCATGAGTTTCAGACACGAACGCCTTGCGGCAGTTCAATCTGTCTGACAAAAAATGCGTTTTCTAAGTCAGACAGGCTGCTAGCCCGGCATTTCAATGCCGGGACCCAATCGCCGCCGGGCATGAGTCCCGAAGGGACGGCTGGAATCAAGTGTGTATCCGCCGGAACCCTCTTGCTTTTCACGCCGCCCCGCCGTTTTCGTCCAGGCACTCGCGCACTGCTCGTCCCAGGGTGGAGTGGCTGTAAGGCTTTTGGAGAAAGTGCGCCTGGGAACGGCTCAATAATTTCTCGTTGATTTCCTGGGGCGAGTAGCCGCTCGTAAAGATGATTTTCAAGTCCGGCCGGTCGCGCAGGAGATGTTCGGCCAGGTTTATTCCCGAAACCCCGTCGGGCATGACCAAATCGGTGAGCAACAGGTCGATTTCCTTGCCGCGATCACGCCACACCTCCAGCGCCTTTTTGCCGCTCCGGGCTTCGTAGATTTTGTACCCATATTGCGTGAGAATGTCCCGGGTCATTTCCAGCAAATCCGGTTCATCTTCAACCACCAGAATCGTTTCCGTTCCACCCGCTGCGGGACCATCGGAAGATTCCTTGGCCTTCTCCGCCACCGCCACCCCGGAATCAACGGGCAGAAAGATGTCAAACGTGGTCCCTCTTCCAACCTCGCTTTCAACCTCCACCCACCCCTCGTGCTGCTTCACAATGCCATAAACGGTGGCCAGGCCGAGGCCCGTGCCTTTGCCGACTTCTTTGGTCGTGAAAAACGGCTCAAAGATGTGATTCATGGTGTCGGCATCGATGCCGGTGCCCGTATCGGTGACCCGCAGGCGCACAAAACGTCCGGCGCGGGCGTCGGGATGCATTTCCACGTAGTCCTGGTCCATCCCCACGGTTTGGAGCTCGAGAATCAATTTGCCGCCGGCGGGCATGGCGTCGCGCGAGTTGACGGCCAGGTTCATGACCACTTGTTCAATCATGCCGCAATCGCCGCGAACCGGCGGCAGGTTGACGGGCGGCTTGAAATTGAAAGCGATATTCTCCCCGATGAGCCGCTGGATCATCTTGCCGAGATTGCCAATGACCTCGGCGAGATTGAGCGGGCGGGGCTGCATGACGTTTCTACGGCTGAAAAGCAGCAACTGGCGCGTCAAATTGGCCGCCCGTTCGGCGGCAAAGTAAATCGCTTGCAGCGGATCGACCACGTCCGGCATCAACGTGGGACGCGCCAGCAGGACGCTCGAGTGTCCCTGGATGATGGTGAGCATGTTGTTAAAATCATGGGCCACCCCGGAGGCGAGGAGGCCGATGGACTCCATTTTTTGGGACTGTCGCAATTGCGCCTCCAGATTGAGCCGGCTGGTGATGTCCTCCGCATAGCAGTGGACCACGAAGCTGGCAAGCATGGGATGAAATGACCAGGAAAAGGTCCGGTCGCCCGTCTTCGTTTCCAAATTCATTTTGCTGCGGCCGGAAACCAGGCATTCCCGGATGATCTTTTTGGCATTTTCGGGCAAAATTTCGGACGGATGATCCTTTTCGATGGAAAGCGCGAGCTTCCGCGCCGCCTCGTTGAAGTAAATCAATTCGCCATCGGCGGAAAATTCCATGGCGCCGTAGGGATTCAGTTGCGCAAACGCCGCCAGTTTTTCGCGCTCCTTGATGCGCATCTCGAGCGATTCGGCCATGCGGTCGAAAATCTTGGCGAGCTGGCCGATTTCATCATTCGAATCAGGCAGGCCCGTGCGGGCGCCGAGATCGCCGTCAACGATCTTTCCGGCCGTGCGGGACATGGCCTGGATTTGACGGCGCACGAAGAGCTCTCCGCCGACCCATGCCGCGACCAGGGCCAGGAAGCCGACGATGAAACCCGTCATGGGGATATTGTAGATGTACAACAGAATGAGCGCCGGGGTGGTGAGCAGCAACACCGTGCCCACCAATTTCATTCTGACCGTCGAGAATTTTAGAAAACGGCGCATTCGCGCTTTCGGGTTTTCGAGATTATGCGCAAAGCCGCCAAAACAGAAAAGCCTCAATTGCAAACCTTGCGAACCTCAGATAACCCGGATATTTCACACCGCAAAGCCGGAGCGCCGGTTTGCAACCGGCTTCGGCGATCCAAAAGTGCCAGGCCGACGACCTGTCGGCGCTCCGGTCTGTCGTCGTTTCATGCGCAATATGAAATATCCGGGTTGGAGCGCGTCTGAAAATGTAGCGGTAAGCTTCCCAGCCTGCTCCCGCGGTTGCGGGACCGGCGCTTCCAGCCCGGCGGACCCGGCGCAGTTTCATTTTTCAGACACGCTCTTAAAAACAATTTGAAACCCCCTCTCAAAACACCCATCCTTTCGCCCTCATGCACAAAGTTGTCATCATCGGTTCCGGTTGCGCGGGCTGGACGGCGGCGCTGTACACGGCGCGCGCCAACCTGCAACCGCTCGTCCTCACCGGCGCGCAGCCCGGCGGCCTGCTCACCACCACCAGCATCGTCGAAAATTTCCCCGGCTTCCCCGAAGGCATTGACGGCTGCGAATTGATGACGCGCCTGCAAAAGCAGGCCAAACGTTTCGGCGCCAAATCCACGTTTGGCTCCGTCGAAAAGGTGGATTTCGCCGCGTCGCCATTTGAGTTGATCGTGGACGGCGAGAAAGTCGAGGCCGAAACGGTCATCATCGCCACCGGCGCCAGCCACAAGCATCTCGGCGTTCCGGGCGAGGATTTGCTGGAGACCAAAGGCGTCACTTATTGCGCCACTTGCGACGGCGCGCTGCCGGTTTTTCGCAATCAACCGCTGGTCGTGGTCGGCGGCGGCGATTCCGCCTGTGAAGAGGCGCTCTACCTGACCCGCTTCGGCAAGGAAGTCTTCCTCGTCCATCGCCGCGACAAATTGCGCGCCTCAAAAATCATGGCCGAACGCGTCCACTCGCACCAAACCATCAAACCGGTTTGGGACTCCGTGCTGACGGAAATCCTGGACCCGAAACAGGACAAGGTGACCGGCGTGAAGTTGAAGAACCTCAAGACTGGCGCGGAAAGCGTTCTCCCTTGCGCGGGCGTTTTCATCGCCGTGGGGCATTCGCCGAACACCGCCATTTTCCAGGGCCAGATCGCGATGGACTCGAACGGCTTCGTGATTCCCAGGCAAGGCACCATGACCAGCGTGCCCGGCGTCTTCGTGGCCGGCGATTGCGCGGACCACGTCTATCGCCAAGCCATCACCGCGGCGGGCATGGGCTGCGCCGCGGCCATCGATGCCGAGCGCTTTTTGGCCGCGCGCAACGAATGATTAAATCAAACAGTCCGGGAACGTCATTGACTCCCGCCCTCGACGTCGGCGGGCAAAACTGAAATCTCCGCGGCGCTCGTCCAACCGCCCCCATTGATTTCCCGCAAGGCCGTTAAACGAAAAAATCGGGCGTTGACCGGCGCAAACGTGACTTGCTGGAGCGACGGGTTGTTCCGAATGTTGGCGAACGTCCCCGATGCAACATTGGTCGTCCAGTTTGCTCCATCCGTGCTCGTTTCAAAACGGTAGCTCTCGATGGTGCCATTGGGGTTTCCGTCTTGCCGCGGGAGATAGGTGAACCCGGCAATCCGGTGCGATACGCCCATGTCCACCGTGATATAATGCGGCAGAGTCATATCGGAGTTCCAACGGGTGTGCCAATACGTCGATGAATTGCCGTCAATCGCATTGGCGGCCGCGTTGTCACCCTGATTGGTTTCCTGGCTGTCCACCGCGACAACTTTCCAGCCAATGGGCGACAAACCGACGAAAGCCTTTGACGCCACGATGCCAAGCAGGCCGTTCGGCATCAGGCAGGCCGCTTGCACAGTGCTGCCCGAAGGCACGGCGATCGGCGTTTGGTACACCGGCGAGTTGGCCGTCGGCGCGGTCCCGTCAATGGTATAAACCATCCGGTAACCGCCGTTGTTATTGATGGCCACCAAACCGTTGGTGTCGCGATCCGCAATGGCGGGCGGCAAAGCGCCGACGGCTTGCTTGAAAAGTCCGATTTCCGCCAGCGTCGGCTCCAGGCGTGAACCCGTGATGCGGATGCGCACCCGGTCGGTGGTCGCGGGCGACTTCAACCGGATCAGCCGGCGATGTCCCACGGTCGTGAGTTCATCCGAGGCAATGTGTTCCGCCGCGACCCAGTCAGTCCCGTTCCAAACATCGATGGCAAAGGACTCGATTCGTTGGCCGCGATGATCCACCGCTTCCTGCAACGAAACGACATCAAACGTCACCGGCGCCGGCAGCGTCAAGGTTAATGCGGCAGTGGTATGGCCCGGCGCGGCTTCCCACCAGGTGTCGAGGTTTCCGTCCAACGCCAGCGACGGGCTGTTGGCGGGATTCGAATTGTCGGCGGTGAGATTGCCGGCGGCGGCGAGATTGTTGGCGAACGTATCGTTCACCACTTGCGACATCCGGCTTAACGCCAGCAGCTCGTCGTCTGGAATCAAACCGCGCCGGTCGGGAGAAAGGTTAAGAATGAGATTTCCATTGCGCCCCACCGAAGTGTAGTAAATATCAATCAACTGCGACAGGCTCCGGGGATGTTTCCCCGGCGCCCAAAACCATGAGCCGTTAGCCAGAATGGTGACATTTATTTCCGGCGGATACCACCAGAGATATGTGCCGGGCGTGAGTTTGTCGCGCCCCCCGAGGTCCCAAGACGTCATGTCCGGCCATCGGAACTGGTCCGGCGGCGCCGGCAGGGGAATCACACTCCACTCCGTGGTGCGGCCAACCCCCCCTTCATTGCCCACCCAGCGCCCGTCCGGCCCTTTGCCAAAAATAATTGCCCCCGGTTGGAGATGACGGATCAAATCATACCATGCCTCGTAATTGTAAGTCTCATGCACACTGGGATTGGGGTTCGCGCCGTCAAACCAGACTTCCCTGATCGGCCCGTATTGCGTCAGCAATTCGTATAGCTGGTTCAGAAAGTAACGATTGTAGTCGTCCACTTCGTAGGTGTAATTCGTGAAACCCGCCGGCGGCGTGCGGCCAATCGTCGGATTGCTCTTGAAGCTGGCCGGATCGGTCGGGATCACCGAGAGCACATTGCTGCTGCCGTCGCCATAATATCCGCCCGGATTTTTCGGATTTATCCTCAACTGGTAAAGGTCGGCGGGCGAGAGATAAACGCCCAGTTCGAGGCCGTGGGCGCGCGCGGCATCGGCCACTTCCCGCACCTCGTCGCCCTTGCCGTCCCGCCACGGACTGGCCGCGACCGAATGCGGCGTGTAACGGGTCGGCCAGTAGCAGAATCCGTCATGGTGCTTGCAAACCAGCACGATCATTTTGCCGCCGAAATTTGTCATCGCGCTGCACCATTGGTTGGCGTCGAACTCCGTCGGATTGAAAATCGAGGGGTCTTCATGTCCGCTGCCCCACTCGACCCCGTTGAACGTGTTCACGCCGAAGTGCAGGAAAAACGTCCGCTCCAGCCGCATCCAGTCCGTCTGATTGGCCCGCGGCAAAACCTTCGCCGCTTTTTCGGCAATCAGCGCGTCGGAATCGCCGTTGGAAATCACCTGCATCGTGGCGTAATCAATGGGGTCCGGCGCAGTGGCAGCGGCGCTCGGAGGCGATTGCCCTTTGGCGAGAGGGAGAATCATTACCATTATCGTGATGAGCGCTTTGGCAACGGTGGCAGGTCGTGATTTCATTGGCGGATTGTTACTTTTGTTGGCAAATAAGGCGCAATCATCTCCACTCGGATCAGGCAGCTTTGAGAAAGCTCAAAGCCGCGTCATCCCATCAGGACACAATTGCATGGATAAATTTTAGCTGTTCGCAATCATCGCAAGCTGGCCTGCTGGAATCAACTCTTTCCCGAACACTGCCAAATTTTTTGTCGCGAATGCCCCGCAAAATCCGTCCAATATCCCGCATGAGAGGAACCTTTTTCATTCGCCGTTTGCGGTCGTCATTCTGGGCGGACACAGCGGCTTTCAGGGCGACGCGAACGCGTTGCGGGGGCATGCCATCGAAGTCAGCGGCAAAATCACCAATTACCATGACCGTCCCGAAATGCAGTTGACCAACAATGACCAGCTCACGGTGGATGGCGTGGCCAACCCGCAAAGTTTTCTCCAGCCAAAGACCAATCCGCCCAGCCCGTAGCGTTTCCCTTTGGGCAAAAAATGATGCGGATTGGACAATTTTGTTCCGAAGTTCGTCATTGCTTGAATTTCCCCCTCTTGTTAGCCTGCTGGCTCGGTTTTTTAACAATTTAAATAGAAAGAAACCAAAAATATGGCAGTCAAAGTTGCAATTAATGGATTCGGTCGCATCGGTCGCCTCGTCTTCCGCGCCATTGCGGAAGAAGGTATGATCGGCAAGGACGTTGAAATCGTCGCCGTCGGCGATATCGTCCCGGCTGACAACCTCGCCTACCTCCTCAAATACGATTCCATCCAGGGTCGTTTCCAAGGCGAAGTCGGCTCCAGGAAATCCGCGCCGGACAAAACCGACGACGATATTCTCATCGTCAACGGCAAGGAAATCAAAGTCGTCAGCGCCAAGACCCCGGCGGAGTTGCCGTGGAAAGCCCTCGGCGTTGACCTCGTCATTGAATCCACTGGCCTCTTCACCGACGCCGCCAAGGATAACCCGAAATCTTCCTACGGCCACATCACCGCCGGCGCCAAAAAGGTTGTTATTTCCGCCCCGGCCAAAAATGAAGATGTCACCGTCGTCCTCGGCGTCAACGAGGGCAAATACGATGCGAAAAAGCATCATGTCATTTCCAACGCCAGTTGCACCACCAACTGTCTGGCCCCGGTGGTCCATGTTTTGCTCAAGGAAGGCTTTGGCATCGAGGAAGGTCTCATGACCACCATCCACAGCTATACCGCCACTCAGAAGACCGTTGACGGCCCCAGCAAGAAAGACTGGAAGGGCGGCCGCAGCGCGGCCATCAATCTGATTCCTTCGACCACCGGCGCGGCCAAGGCCGTCGCCCTCGTCTGCCCCGAAGTGAAGGGCAAACTCACCGGAATGTCGATCCGCGTGCCCACCCCCACGGTCTCCGTCGTGGACCTCACCGTCCGCACCGTGAAAGAGACCAGCTACGCCGAAATCTCCGCCGCCATGAAGAAAGCCAGCGAGACCTATCTCAAAGGCATCCTTGGCTGGACCGACGACGAAGTTGTCAGCAGTGATTTCATCCATTGCAAGCTGTCGTCGATCTTTGACGCCGGTTCGGGCATGGAATTGAATAAACGTTTCTTCAAGCTCGTCAGTTGGTACGACAACGAATGGGGTTATAGCTGCCGCGTGGCCGACTTGCTGAAGCTCATCATCAAGAAGGGCCTCTAATCCCCGCGAAACAAACGATTCAAGGCGATCCGGCAACGGATCGCCTTTTTTGTTTGACTGCCTTTTGCGCGGACTGTCTGCTGGTGCTGCCACATGTCTCCAGAAACGGATAACTCGCGGCGATTTCGCCTGGTAGCCGGCGCTTTGGCGATCGTCGCCCTCATCTTCCTCGTCTATCTGCCCGTGTTGCCGGGCAGTTTTGTCATGGACGATGCGCGCCTGACCGGCGGGGACAATCCCTTGGTGAACGGCAACCTGAACCTTCGCACCCTCTGGTTCGGCACCGACTTTACGCTGGCCACATTCGCGTGGTGGCTGGAACGGATGGCCTTCGGCGCCAACCCCATGGGTTATCATCTCGTGGACCTCATGCTCCAGGCGCTCGCTTCGCTGGCGCTTTGGCGTTTGCTGGCCAGATTGAAAATTCCCGGCGCCTGGCTCGCTGCCGCCCTCTTTGCCATTCACCCGGTTTGCGTCAATTCCGTGGCCCGAATCTCCGAACAAAAAAACACCCTCTGCCTGCCGTTCTTCCTGTTGAGCTTCATCGCCTGGCTACGCTACGAAGCGCTGGCTTTGTACCCTGTCAAAACAGAACCGGACCAGCCGCCGTCCCGTCTGGCGACCCTCTGGCTCTGTATTTCCCTGCTGGCGTTCATGGCCGCGTTGCTGGCCAAAACCACGGCGGCCATGTTGCCTGTCGTCCTGCTCCTATGCGCCGCGTGGCAGCGCAACCGCATCGCCTGGAAAGACGTGTTGCACACCCTGCCGTATTTTGCGCTGTCGCTCGCGTTTGGCCTCATGTCGGTCTGGTTCCAAAAAAACCAGGCGCTGGCCGGCATCGACGCGCAACTGGTCCCCACTACTTTCTGGCAGCGGTTGGCCGCGTCCGGTAATGATTTCTGGTTTTACCTGGGAAAGGCGGTCTTCCCCGTCCATTTGAGTGTGGCTTATGCGCGCCAGCCGGTGGATGCCAAATCGTTCCTGGCCTGCCTGCCGCTGCTTGGAATTGTTGCGGCCTTGCTGCTCTGCTGGCGCTTCCGCCGCTCCTGGGGACGGCAGGTCCTCTTTGCGCTCGCCTGTTTTGGTGTCACCCTCTTCCCGGCGCTCGGTTTTTTTGACGCCCAGTACCTCACCATGTGGAATGTGTCCGACCATCTGCAATACAATTCCCTGCCGGCCATTGTAGCCCTGGTCACAGCCGGTTTGGCGGTCTGGTTGAAGAAAGCCGCCTTTCCCGCCGTTGGCGCCGTTCTGCTCGCGGCGTTTTCCATCCTGAGCTTTCAACGCGCCCATATTTTTGTCTCGGAAGAGAATATCGTCCGCGACACGCTCCAAAAGAACCCGCAATCCTGGGCCGCGCATAATGACTTCGGAACCATTCTGGCGCGCAAAAATGATTACGCCGGCGCCGCCCGTGAATTTGCGCTCTCGCTGCAATCCAATCCCGCCAACCTCGAGGCGCGCATGAACCTCGGCCACGCTTTGTCCCTGCTGGGGAGGTATGACGAGGCCGAAGGCGAATTCCAGGCGGCGCTGAAAATGGCTCCCGGCAACGCACCGATGCGCCAGGCTTACGCCGAAGCTTTGGCCAAGGAAGGAAAAAGCAACGAAGCGCTCGAACAATTGCAGTTGGCCGTCATTCTCCATCCCTCCGCCCAGGCCGCGATGGAACTCGGTTCCTGGTATTACGCCGCCGGAAACATGCGCAAGGCGGCCGCCAGCCTGCGCCGGGCCCTCGATCTTGGCCCGGACAATCCTGAAGCGCTGAACAACCTGGCCTGGGTTTTGGCCACCTCGCCGGACGACTCCCTGCGCAATGGAAAAGAGGCCCTCACCGACGCCGAACGCGCCTGCCAGCTTACCTCCTACCGCCGCCCGGAAATGCTCAGCGCCCTCGCCGCCGCCCAGGCCGAAACCGGTGATTTCCCCCAGGCCATCGCCACTATTCAATCCGCCATGACCATTGCCACGGCCGCCGGCAACACCCAACTCGCCAACGCCGGCCAACATTTCTTGCAAAGCTATCGCGCCGGAAAACCCTGGCGGCAGGCGCGGTAGCGGCAGACATCCCTGTCTGCCGTGGAGCCGGGGCTTCCAGCCCGGCGGACAAAACGCTCCCAAGTCGAAAGCGCAAAAAATCTAAGAGTGTGTCTGAAAAATGTAGCGGCAGGCTTCCCAGCCTGACGTAGAGCCGGCGCTTCCAGCCCGGTGGACCCGGCGCTGAAATTGGAAAACCGCGGAAAATCAAGCGTTGGTCCGGGCGGCAAGATGCCGCCCTCTACGGCAGACAGGGTTGTCCGCCGCTACGATCCCGGCGCAGTTTGTTTTTTCAGACATGCTCTAAGAGACATCCCGCCGTGTGTGAGCCGATTCCGGGCGGCAAGGCAGCCTCTCTGACACTGCATTTTTCAGACACGCTCTCACTTCCCCGTTTGCGGCGTTTCCTGGATTACTTTTTCCTTTTCCAATTTCTCCAGTTTCGGCGCGATGACCACCTGGCAATATCCCTGGTTGGAATTGTTGTCGTAATACTCTTGGTGATAATTTTCCGCCGGATAGAATTTCTTGAACGGCACGATTTCCGTGACGATGGAATTGTGAAAGCCCTTTTGCGCTTCCAACAGCGATTTCTCCGCTTCCAATTTTTGCTTCTCGGTCCGGTACAAAATAATCGAGCGATACGACGTGCCCACGTCCGCGCCCTGGCGATCCAGGGTCGTCGGGTCATGCGCCTGCCAGAATACGTTCAGCAATTGGTCGTAGGAAAGTTTGGCCGGGTCAAAGACGATCTCGGTCACCTCGGCATGGCCCGTGGTTTCGGAGCACACCTGCTCATAAGTCGGGTTCTCGGTATGGCCGCCGGCATACCCGCTCGTCACCGAAATCACGCCGGGCAGACGCTCAAAAACGGCTTCCATGCACCAAAAACAACCCCCGCCCAGGTCGGCAGTCTCGGTCTTTACGGCAGCGGTCTTGTTCGTGACATTCATAAAAAGAGACGTTTGCGCCGGCGCGGAAAGATTCAACGCCAGCACGGCCGTGATCATGTAAAACGATTTCAATTATTCCTCCGGTTTGTCCAGGTCCTTTCCTGGCGGCAATTCCGCGTACGGTTCAAAATGATCCGGCTTCAACGGCTCGGAAATCACATGCTCGCCCCCCAGCCATTTTCCCAGATCAATTAATTTGCACCGATGCGAACAAAAGGGCGCGAACGTTCCCCCCAGCCAATCACCCTTCTTTTTGCAAGTTGGACAGGCCGTTTGCCGGCGGCGTTCATTCATTGATCGGCAACCAACGGACGCTTCCCGGCCAAAAGCTGAATATAATCCTCCAGGATGCGCTCGGTTTCATCCAGCATCGCATCAGGTCCTGGCCTGGTAATGACGGCGGCGCTGCCTTTGAGTTCCGCGCCGCCATTGCTCGCGACGGGTCCGATGGGCGTTTGTTCCTGTTTTTGCGTAATAACAGAGGCCGTCGCCCCATTGGTTCCGAAATCGGCTTTTATTCCAACAATCACGTCCTGGTTGGTGTTCAGCGCCATTACTGTTCCATTGGCGTTCGTGGAGATCAACGTTGCGTCCAAGTTGGTCATGAGCAGTGGCTGCAGAGTGGGATTCAAATTGTCCATCGTGATTTCATACTCTTGTTCATCCGGCACGGGCCGCAAAGCGAGTTCGGCGGCGCGGGCATTTTCGCGCTCGGCGAGTTGCTGCCGTTCCTTGAGCGCCTGTTTCTCATTGAGCGTCGTGGTTTTGTCCGCCTGCAATTTCTTGAATTGCTCAATGTCCTGCTCCACATACGCGAAATCCTGGTTGGTGGCCACCCGCGCTTTCGAATCCGCCCGCAGTTGGGCGAGATAGGGCTGGACCATATCCAATTTATTAAACGGCACGCTGGAGTTCGTGTCGTAGGGCAGGGGATATTGGAGGTTCATCTCGCCAATCTCCGTGTTGTAATTCAACGCGTCGGGCAGCACAATGTCCGATTCCACCCCCTTGAACTGCGTCGATGTGCCGGTGACCCGGTAAAACTTCGAGATCGTGATTTTGACGTAACCCGGATCGTTCGTCTCATCTGCCGACGGCACCCAATCGCGCAAGGGAATCAGTTTTTGGACGCTGCCCTTGCCAAACGTGCTGGAATCACCCACCACCACCGCCCGCCCGTAGTCCTGCAAGGCGGCCGCGGTAATTTCCGCCGCCGACGCGCTGCCGCGGTCCGTGAGCACGATCAACGGCCCTGAATACACGGGTTTTTCATCGCTCGCCGAATCGGTGACGGCCCTCCCATTCGACTCGCGCGCCACCACCACCGGGCCGCCCTTGATGAACAGCCCGGTCAAATTGACCGCCTCCTCCAACGAACCCCCGGGATTGCCGCGTAAATCCAGTATGATGCCCTGTACCTTTTGTTTTTTGAGTGCCTCGATCAGTTTCTCCACGTCCGCCGTCGTGGAACTCGGCGCTCCCTGCTGGGAACTGTCGCCCATGTCCATCGAGGCATAGAACGAAGGCAGCTTGATGATCCCAATGCGATTGGTCCCTCCCTCGCCATCGGGCGTTTCAATCAAATCCGCCTTCGCGTGCTCATCGGCCAGTTTGATCGCATCTCGAATCAGGACCACGGGGGGACGGCGCACGTCCGGCTGATTAGCCGTCGTCAAGGTCAGCCGCACTTGCGTCCCCTTTTGGCCCCGGATCATATCCACCACCTTGGGAAGTTCCATATCCACGACGTTGACCGGAGGCTCATTGCTTTGGCCCACGGCAATGATGCGGTCGCCCGCATGGATTTGCCCGCTGCGCGCGGCCGGGCCGCCGGGAATGAGGTGATCCACCGTGCAATACCCCTCTTCCTCCCCCAATTCCGCCCCGATGCCCACCAGCGACAACCCCATCGTAATGGAGAAATTCTGCGCGTTGTCGTAGTTCAAATAATCCGAATGCGGGTCGTAGGCGTGGGCGAGCGCTTCCAGGTAAATTTGCAGAATGTTGCCGCTGTCCAAATTCGTCATCTGATGCAACGCCCATTCATTATGATGCAGCATCTTGTCCGCGATTTCCCGGTCGGCCCCTTTGGGCAGCGGCATGATCACCGCCGCGTTGGTGCTGGAAACTTCCTGCCCTATTCTCTCCTGCATGAATTGGTAAGTCGTCTCCTCCCGCCATAAATTCTGCGCGTCGGCCAGGCTCTTTGGCCACGGCGCCTGGTGACGGTCCGCGGCATAGCGTTCGTTGGTGTTAAAATCAAAATGGTCCTGTTGCAGCAACTCATCGACATATTCGCCGTGTTGCCGGAGGCGCTGCTCAAACCGTTCAAAGATCACATACGCCGGGGTCAGATCGGCCCGTCCGCGGGCGCCGAGCATGTAGTCGCCCAGCGTCGTCCGGTATTTCGAAAATTCGTCGATGTCCGATTGCAAAAAGTTTTCATGATTGGGATCCAGCATGTCGAGATATTGGTCAAAGAACCTTCCGGAAATGGTTTTGTCGAGCGGTTCCTGCAAATAATGCACTTCCTCAAAAAATTGCGCCGTCACGTTCGCAATCCGGGCGTCATTCGGCCCCGGCAGCAGCGGCGCGGCATTTTGGATGGCATTGGTGCCCTCCGGACCGGTGGAAGTGGGGGAATTATTGGCGGTGACGCATCCCACCGCCAGCAGAAATCCGCCGACCGCCAGCACGGCGGCCGCGGCGCGAATCTTTAATTTCAAGGACAATACCATTGGCACAATTTGACCCAGTTTAACTCCTTTTGTTCAGTAATGAAAACTTTTTCCAGTTTTTTGCGACCTTTGTGCGATTTATTTCTGTCTTCTGCTTTCAAAATTTCTGCTTTCCGCTTCCTGCTTTCATTTTATGGAATTGCAATTTGACTGAAAATTCCCACAATACTCATTCGAATCATCATTATGAAAAAGGTCATCTTACTCTTGGCGGTCGTTTTGAATGCCGCGCCGCTGCTCGCCGACTCCACGCAAACCAACAATGCGTTTGCCAGCCCGGCCGATGCCTCCAGCTACGCCTTGGGCATGTACTTCGGACGCACCCTGCAACAGCGCGGCGTTGACTCGCAACACGGCATTGACATCAACATCGACACTTTCGCGCGCGGATTCAAAGATGCCCAATCCGGCGGGCAGCCCCTGTTGACCCCTCAGCAAATGAACCAAATGTTGCAGGACATCAGCAAAACCGTCGCCGCCAACGACGCCAAAGTCCGCGCCGCCCTTGCCGCAAAAAACCTGGCGTCGGCCGAGGCCTTTTTTGCCACCAATAAAGATTCCCCCGGGGTCGTGACCCTGACCAATGGTTTGGAATACCGGGTGGTGACCCAAGGAGCGGGTCCGGTGCCAGCCCGGACCGACCGGGTGACGGTCACTTTTCACTCCAGCCTTCTGGACGGCACGGAGCTTGAAAGCACCCCGCCAGGCCATCCCGCTCAAATCCCGCTGAACGCTCGCTCCCTCCCTCCCGGCCTCGCCGATGTCTTGACCCGGATGAGTGTGGGGTCGGTCTGGGAGGCTTGGATCCCGGCCAATCTTGCCTATGGCGAGCGGGGCGCGGGAACGATCCCGCCCAACGCCACGCTCAAATTCAATCTTCAACTCCTGGGCATTACCCCCAATGTAACCCCGCCACCGCCGCAGCCATCCGCGCCTCTATCCAGCGATATTATTGCCGTGCCCTCCGCGGAGGAACAAAAACAGGGAAAAAAACCCTATACCCTCACGCCTGACCAGGTCCGGCAGATACAACTGCAAATGCAGCAGACCAATGGAGCGAAGTAAAACGTGAAAGCCGGGAACACTTCAACGCCGGCCTCGATATAATTCTTAAAGCCCGCAACGCTGCCAAAGTGCAACGGGTGATTTAATAAATGGCAAAAGATTATTTGTGGACTTTTTTTGGATTTTGTGTAGATTCCTCCTATGACGACTACGTTGTTGGAACGCAAACCGGAAATCGCTGAACTGCAAAGTCGGGTCGCGGCCTTGCAGGAGGAACTCCAAACACTCCTGCGCGGCAACGGGGGACTTCAGGTTGTCCTCCCTGAGTTGCACGATGAGACGAGCGGGCGCATTGACGCGCAAAAACTGACAACTTATATGGGCGTGCCGCTCAAACGTCTCTCCGAGGGGCTGCATTTGAACTACAAAGCTGTTCACCGGAACCCTTCGGCAGAAGCCATCCAAGCGCGCCTCAAACCAGTGAAGCGGTCCATGGAAATTCTCACTGAATTTTTCAACAAACCGGAGACCGTGCGGGTGTGGCTAAACACCTCCCATCCTGACCTTGATGGGCACACCGCGCTGGAAATGATATTGGCGAACAACCCCATTGCGGTTCTGCGGATCCTCGAAAATGCAGCGGCCGGTGTGCCAGTCTAAATGCTCCCACCGCTTCAACTGGCTGCCGCACTCAACACCGCTGCCTTAACCTCGGCTCATGGCCCGTGGTCACGGGCTATTCCCGTGGTCACGGGCTATTGGCTATCGCCACCTGCTTGGCCCGCCTCGCGGCCAGACCGGCCCGCCCCAGCCGTTGTGGGGTGGTGCCGCCAAAACTGTCGGCGCCCGGTTCACCCCCATTGGCAGCTTTGATTCGATTTATCTCGCGCACGACCCGGTGACGGCCTTTATCGAAGTCTCCGCCTTGATTTTGTTGCCGGGGGGCCCGGTTCCAGTCCGCACCGCTCCGTGGGTGGTTGTCAGCGTGGATGGCATCATTAACCACCTGCTGGATTTGACCGATGCCGCCACCTTGGCCGCACTCGGCACGACCGCGCAGGAAATGACTGGCACCTGGGCTGCCATAACGCATCCGCCGACCCAACTGCTGGGCAGGCTGGCTTATGATTCTGGCCGCATTGCCGGCATCAAGTATGCCTCCGCCAAAAACCCCGGCGGATTAAATGTCGCGGTGTTTTCCGACCGAATCCCCATCGCCGCGGGAAATTATCTGGAGGTCTATGACCCGCACGGAAATCTGGCCCAACGAATCAGCGCCTGACTTGAATGAAAATCCAGTCTGTCGCTCAACTTCGACACTCCTTGCATCACCAAATTCTCCGCCCCATGATGAACTTGGTCACGCAGTGCCGGATTGCCACCGGTTTTGGTATCGCCAGGCCGGAGCGCCTCCGGCATCCTGGCGTAATTAGGACATTGCCAAAACGGATTGAACATTTCGCCATCTGCCGTGTCGGAATGATTGGGCAGCCGGGATTTTCATTTCCCTGTGGGTTTTGAAATGGAAAGCTGCCGGATGGTTTTGTTATTTGTCGAACACTAATTAATACGAGGATTTTATGAAAACGGTTTCTCGATCATTGGCCGGTTTCTTTATCGGCGCCATCGGCACGATCGTCATCTTCTGCCTGGTCTATTTTAATTCGTGGGCCAAGGAACCCGCGCCCGCCATCACCGTGGACAATACCCCCATTGCGCGCGACGCCAAGGGCATCACCAGTTTTGCCCCCATCGTCAAAAAAGTCGCGCCCAGCGTCGTCAATATCTATTCCACCACCATCGTTCACCAACGACTCTACCGTTTCCCCTTTTTTGGCGGCCCGTTGTTCCGGCAATTTTATGGCGACCAGATGTCCGACGGCGGCCGTGAAATTACCCGCAAGGAGCAAAGCCTCGGTTCCGGCGTCGTTGTCTCGCCCGACGGCTATATCCTGACCGCCAATCACGTGGTCGATGGTGCCAATGTCATCAAGGTTTCCATCGCCAATGACAAAAAGGAGTACCTTGCCAAAGTCGTTGGCGCCGACCCGCCCACGGACGTCGCGGTCTTGAAAATTGACGCCACCGGCTTGCCGGCCATCACCTTGGGAAACAGCGATCAACTGGAGGTGGGCGACATCGCCCTGGCCATTGGCAATCCCTTCGGCGTCGGCCAAACGGTCACGATGGGCATTATCAGCGCCCTCGGACGCGATATTCCGGACATGGGCGAGGACCAGCAGGTGCATATCCAGGACTTTATCCAAACCGATGCGGCGATTAACCCCGGCAATTCGGGAGGCGCCCTTGTGGATGCCGAAGGCCGCCTCATCGGCATCAATACGGCCATCGAGAGCAGCAGCGAAGGTAATGAAGGAATTGGTTTTGCCGTGCCGGTCAACATGGCCCGCTACGTTATGGAGAGCCTGATCGAGAATGGCGGAAAGATTGAGCACGGGTTCCTGGGAGTTGTCCCCCGCGACATTACTCCCGACCTGGCGACGGAAATGAATTTGCCGAATCAAAATGGCGCGCTGGTGGACAATGTCTTTGAAGGCACCCCGGCGGAAAAGGCCGGAATCAAAGCGGGTGATGTCATCACTGAATTCAACGGAAAACCGATTGCCGACGCCCAGAGCCTGCAATTGATGGTTTCCGAATGCGCGCCGGACACCAGCGCCGCGGTTATCTTGCTTCGCGATGGTTCCACCAAAACGTTCACTGTTAAATTGAGCCGGCTGCCGGGCAGCACCGCTTCGAATAACCAGGAGCAGAACGATTCCACCTCAACTGCGTCAACTGCGTCAACCGCCAAAGACGCCCTCAATGGCGTCACCGTGGATAATCTGTACTCGGACATCCGCCAGCAGCTAAGGATTCCCGCCCGGATTAATGGCGCGGTGGTGGTGACGGTGGACCAAAACTCGAATGCCTCTGACGCCGGCCTCCAGCCGAACGATGTCATCACCCAAATCAACCAGCATCCCATCAACAATGCCGATGATGCCTTGAAATTCTGCACCGAAGCCAAGGGCGACCACATCCTGCTTCAGGTTTGGCGCCGGGTCGGCGGCACCCCCATGACCACCTTCCTTTCCGTGGACAACACCGCGCCCGCGCCCGCGCCGTAGTACCTGGCATAAGGACATGCGGTGTGCTGCTATCAGCGCCGTCGGCGCGTCCTATTTGTAGAAATCAGACCAGGAAGATTTTGTCTCATTCGTCCCCTTTGTCTCATTTGTCCCATGACGGTTCATGAAGGGGTGAGATTCCCCCGAAAGATTCACGCCTTGACCCCTGATCCTCCGATGTTCCTCGACACGTCCGCCGGTTTCTTCCTTCTCCCCTCAACGGGGAGAAGGATTGAGGATGAGGGGTGAGAATTATAGGCCTCCTCCCGCTTTGTCTCTTGGGGTTCATGGAGAGGTGAGGGTCCCCCGATTCATGGGAAGAGCTTTCACCATCAGAACATCAGATGCCGCTGGTCCAGGACAAAAGCGCTCTTCTTTCGTTTTCTTCGTGAAATCATCGTGGTTCGCGGTTAATTTCTTTGCCGATGGCTGTTCAATACAAAGATTACTACGAGACTTTGGGGGTGCCGCGCAACGCCGGCGACGCCGACATCAAGAAATCCTTCCGCAAGCTCGCCCGCGAATTTCATCCCGATGTCGCCAAGGACAAAAAACGCGCCGAGGAAAAATTCAAGGAAATCAACGAGGCCTACGAAGTGTTGGGCGACCCGGCCAAACGCAAAAAATATGACGAGCTGGGCGCCAACTGGAAATCCGGCGCGGAGTTTCGTCCGCCGCCCGGTTGGGAAAACCTTGGCGGACGGCAAACCTACCGCGGCGGACGCGCCAGCGGCGCCCCACCCGGCGGCATCAACCCCGGCGAATATGAATTTCAGTTCGGCGGCACCGGTTTCAGCGATTTCTTCGAGCAATTTTTCGGGGCTGCCCGCGGCCGGCGCGGAGGATTTTCCGGCTTTTCCAACGCCGAAGAGGAGGAGACCGCTGCGCGCGGGCGGGATGTCGAAGGCGATATTCTCGTCACCCTCGAAGAAGCGGCCCGCGGCGCCGTTCGCACCGTCACCGTGCGCCACGATTCGCGGGCGGAGTCCCACCAGGTCAAGATCCCCGCCGGCGTCATGGAAGGGCAGCGCCTGCGCCTGGCCGGGCGCGGCGAACACGGCTCCGGCGGCGGCGTTTCCGGCGATCTCTACCTTCGCGTCCGTTTTGCCCGCCATCCGGATTTTGACGTGGACGGCCATGACCTGATTTATGAGGCCGACCTGGCGCCATGGGACGCCGTCTTGGGAGCCGAACTCTCTGTCCCCACCCTGGAGGGCCGCGTGAACATCAAAATCCCCGCCGGCACTCCCAGTGGACAAAAACTCCGTGTGCGAAGTCGGGGACTTCCCAATCGCGAAGGCGGCAAAGGCGATTTGTTTGTCGTCGCCAAAATCGTCGTTCCCGCGAAAATTTCCCCCGGGGAAAGGAAATTGTGGGAACAATTAAAACACGACTCGAAATTCGATCCGCGGCAGCAATAATGGCACGGTAAAATGAAAACGATCATTGCCTGCCTTCTCCTTTGCGTCGGCTGGGGTTGTTTTGCCCAGCCAACAACCAATCTTTGGGCTTTCCACATGGGGAACTACGATTCGGCCTCGTCCCCCGCCATCGCGCCCGATGGCGCCATTTACGTGGGCAGTTTTACCGGCGACCTGTTGGCCCTCTCCCCGCAAGGCGTCAAAAAATGGGCGTTCCCTATTGGGATGGAAATCAAATCATCCCCGGCCGTCGCCGACGACGGAACGGTTTATTTCGGTTCGCGCGACCGGCACCTCTATGCCCTCACTCCGGCGGGAAAATTGAAATGGAAATTTCCGACCGGCGCCTGGGTCGATTCTTCCCCGGCGATTGGCGCGGATGGCGTCATTTATTTTGGTTCCTGGGACACCAATTTTTACGCGCTGAATCCGTCCGGCGATTTGAAGTGGCGGTTTCCCTCCGGCGGCATTATCGATTCTTCCCCGGCCATCGGCAGGGACGGCTCCATTTATTTCGGTTCGCATGATCGTTATTGTTACGCCCTCGACCCGGAGGGGAAATTGCGCTGGAAATTTTCCACGCAGGGGCCGATTACGTCGTCTCCGGCCATCGGCGGTGACGGGGTGATTTATTTTACCTCCAACGACGGAAACCTTTACGCGGTCAATCCTGATGGAACGGAAAAATGGCGCCTGCCTGCCGGTGGCGCGTCCGAGTCGTCGCCGGTCATCGGCGATGGTGGCGACATTTACCTGGTCGTCTATACGAACACCGGGGGACACTTGGATTCCATCAGCCGCGCCGGAAAAAAAGAATGGGAATGGTCCACCGCGGACGTGTGGAATGACACCACGCCGGTCGTTTTGGCGAATGGTGATGTTTATTTTGCCGGGCCGTGGGTGACGTTGCAGGGATTCCACCCGAATGGGCAGCGGGCCGACACCATCTACCTGCCTGGAAACGTCACCAGCTCTCCTGTCGTGGCCGGGAGCGGGACAATTTATTTTACCTGCGGCAGGGATTTTGTGGCGGCGATGCCAACCAATGGCGCGCCGCTGGCGAAAAGCTCATGGCCGATGTTCCGCGCCAACCCGCGCCACACCGGGCGGGTGGCCGGGCCATAGCCCGGATATTTCACGCCCGCAAGGCCGGAGCGCCGGGTTGCAACCGGCTTTTGGCATCCGAAAATCCCAAGCCGACAACATGTCGGCGCTCCGGTCTGTCGTCGTTTCAAGCGCAATATGAAATATCCGGGCTAGCCGGTCTTCACTAACCAGGATATTTCATCGCCACTTTGGCAGTCGCGGGCCAAATCATTGTAGCGCCGGTTTCCCAACCTGCTGCTGTATCGCCGATTTCCAAATCGGCAGGGCGTCGAACCGGTGCGGCGCGCGTGGCTTGGGAAACCCACCCATTGCCGCAGTGCTACGGAGGACGGGCGATGCCGCAGACTGGTCCCGCAAAGCGGGATGCACTACAGAATTGCCTGTGAAATATCCGCGACTAAAGTCGTTCCCGCCCGCTGTAACCATTTTCGAGGTCGTGCCAAAACTCGATGTCCTCTTCGTCCGATTCCCAGCAAAGAAATACCTCTCGTCCGCCGATGATCGCCGGGAAATCAACCAGTCCGCGCTCGATGTCCTTGATGAAAATCTGGCGGCGTTGAAACTGGACCAGGACCTCCTGCATATCGGCCAGGGCGCGAATCCATTCGTTGACAGTCTTGCCGCCAATATCGTTTCCGAGCAGGACGGAGAGCTGTTTCTCAAAGCGCTCCAGGTTTTTGCGCAGGTGGTTGAGCCGTGCCAGCCATTCCCGGATTTGCGGGATTAAAGCACGGGCCTCGTCCCGCGTGTAATGTTTTTCAAACTGATATGGCATCGCAATTGGGGGCGCAAAAACAAAGACCGTTCGCGGCGATTGCAGCGCAGGCCGCGAACGGATGAATTGAGACAGCGCCGGGCGGCTATGCCTGCCAGGTGCGCTTCTTGTGACGATTCAAGCGCAGCTTCTTGCGCCGTTTGTGTTTGTTAATTTTCGCCTTGCGGCGTTTCTTGAGTGAACCCATTGCCTATGGTGTAACGTAATTCCATACTGCTGCGCAACTCAAAACTTAACACTGAAAACTTAACCTGAACCGGGCAAACCGGGGGCCACGCTGCTCCGGTGACTGGATTTGGGCAAGATTCCCCCGAAAAATTCGCGCATCGCCCCCTGAACCCGGGTGGAACGGGCTACCAGCCCGTCCTGTCGGGCAACCTGCCCGACAGATGCCCTGCCAGACTTCCGAGCGACCGCAGCCATTCGCCTGCTGCCTGTCTGCCGTAGCCTTGGCGAAGGCGGATTCCCTCTCCGCTCCCATCCGATGGGAGGGGAGAGGGCCAGGGTGAGGTGTGGGTCCCCAGGGTTCAGGGGAGAGGATTCAATCCCGCTGCGGCTGGCGGCGGTGGCGGCGGTGGCGGCGGTGACGAAATCGGCGGCGGAAACACATCGTAATCGCTTCCGAATTGCTGCAGGAAATACAACGAATACGACCGTCTAAAAATAAAAATCGGCAACAACAGCACCGTGCCGATATACGGAATAATCATAAAACAAGCCGCGATGCAGCATGTGCAGATTATCGCGATCAGCACCATCACCCCAATCGCCAGAGCCATCGCGATTTGAAAAAGAATGTACAGAACGAAGGTGCCCGGATAGGCACAGAGCATTCTCCAAAATTCGCCCCAGGCCGCCAGGCATCTTCCGCCCCGCAAATACATGATCGGCACCACAAAATCGACGGTGAACTTGTGGATGAGGCCGAAGACAATCGCGAAAAAGAGGATGACCATCACCAGCCCCGCGGCCAGCATGATGAAGGCGAAAATCTGCGTCGGACCGCCGCTCAAAATCATCCGCACAAAAAGCAGCACGGTAAACCCTATCACCGGCAGCATCAGGACCATTCCAATGAGGCCCAGCACCAGCCGAAACCAGAACAAACTATTGGCCGGAGCCGAATATCGGTTCCACGGTTCCACCACCTCGGCCTTGTCCAGCGCCACGCAATGCAGAAACATGAACTTGCCGCGGGAGTTGAGCCAGAGGAACAAAATCCACAGCGCCAGCACAAACAAAATGAGAAATGCCGCCAGCGGAATGATCCAAGCCAGATTCAGCAACGCAAACTCATGCGCCCGCTGGATTCCCTGGCGCAACTGGTCCATGCCATTCTGCCCGCTCACGGTGTTGGTATGATTGAAGTTATTGCCCCCAAAATTTCCTCCCGTTCCGCCCGACTCTCCCAATTGGGCCAGCCACGCGCAAAAGCCGATCACGAACCATTTGCCAAGGTCAAACGGCTGGAACAACATCTTTTTGACTCGCTCCAACGCGGGGCTTACCGGCTCCACCACCCCGATCTGCCGATGCGAATCGCTGACAGGTCCTATGGGCATCGCTGATTGTCCCCAGTTCAACTCTTTTGCATTCGAATTACAACCAAAATTGAAAAAATTTACGGCCCCATCGCGCGATACGTTACGACCACCTGCCAATCCGTGTAGTTTGGGTCAAACGCCTTCATCGCCATGACCATTTGCGAACGGTAGGTCGTCTCAATCAACCCGTTTTGGCCCGGCCAGACCTTGAATTGCACCCGCAGATAACTCCACCCGCCTGGCGTCGATCCCACCTTGCTGAACACCGGCTCGCTCAGGATGATGCCGTTGAATTGCGTCCTGACTCCGTTGGACACCTTCTTGACGGTTTCCACCACCGCCGACGGGTCGGCCTTCGCCGGGATTTGCACATCCGCATACACCAGGACTCCGCCGTGGGGAAAACGGCTAACGTTGTTGATATTGCGGTTGGGCACAAAGATTTCCTGGTTGTAAAAATTGATGACTTTGGTGAAGCGCAGCCCGATGCGCTCGACGCGCCCAATGACGCCGTTCATCAAGTCCACCGTGTCCCCTACGTCCATCGCGTCCGAGAGAATCAACGTCACGCATGTCAACACGTCCTGCACCAACCCCTGCAAACCAAAGCTCAACGCCAGGCCGATCACCGCCGCGCTGGTAAGATAGGTTTTGAAAACGTTGTCTGTTCCAGTCGGATATTCCTTCTTAAGAAGGAGATAAATAGCGAGCGCGTAAATAATGAAGGTAATCGCGCTGACAATCAGCCGCGTCAGCGTGACGAATTTCGGCTGTTGGGTGAAGAAATCCAACGGGTGCTTTTTCTCGTGGCTGCGGTTGATGAGCCATTCGCTGTAATTCCGGACATATTTGACGATGACATGCGCGAGGACGGCCAGCCCCAGGATGATGAAGATATGAATGATGTGCGGCTCCGCAGTACTCCAAAAACTTTGGATCGTGGAGGGAATCTCTGGCGGCACGTTCGTTGTGGACCCGCTTGAATTCATCGCCGATAAAATAGACGTTCAATGACAGGTTGCACCTAAAAAATTCCTGAAACCGCGGCGGCGCAGAAGGAAAAGGGGTCCGCGGATCATACCCAAGTGTCGGAGCGGGTTCACGCCGGAGCCTGCATTCGTCCGAACATTCAGTCGCATCCAGGCGACTGAAACACGTAATGACCAACTTGTAATGTTGCTCGGAAACATAATATTCATTGAAATCGCGCAGCTTGACACTATTAACGCGCGGCGTTATTATGCGGAGGTGATTTTGAGCTTTGCGTGCGCCGAGACGGAGCGGGTTTTTCTGGCGGAATTGTCCCGCCGGTTTCCGCAAGACATTCAGCGAAGCGCGAGACGCAAGCTGCTGGCGTTGCACGCGGCCACGGAATTGCGGCACATGGCCGTGCCGCCGGGCAATCGGCTCGAAGCATTGAAGGGCGGTCGAAAAGGGCAACACAGCATCCGCGTCAACGACCAATGGCGAATTTGCTTCCGCTGGAGCGAAGGCAATGCCTACGAAGTTGAAATCGTGGATTACCACTGATTTATGAAAAGCAAAAAGTTGAGCAACATTACGCCGGGCGAAATTCTGGACGAGGAATTTTTGAAGCCAATGGGCATCACCCAATACCGCCTCGCCAAAGACATCGGCGTTCCACCGCGACGCATTAATGAGATCGTTAATGGCCTGCGCGCCATCACGGCGGACACGGCGTTGCGACTTGGACGTTACTTCGCCATGTCGCCGGAATTCTGGCTGAACCTGCAATCGCATTACGATTTGGAACAGGAACAGGAACGATTGGCCAAACGTCTCGACAAAGAAGTCAAGGTGCTCGTCGCGGCGTAAGTACGAGATAAGTAAATCACGACGCCGTTTCATCCCCAAAACGAACCCATGGCGCCGGAGCGCCGATTTGTAATCGGCTTTTTCGCAGCAATCCAAGCGCCAAGCGACGTTCAAAGCCGATTACAAATCGGCGCTCCGGGCAGTGTCGAAATGGGTGCGCCCGGCAACTCGCCGCGCCCGATTTGGCCCGGCGATTGGTTTTGACGCTTGGGGATTTATCGCGTAGCGTGTTTGTTCTAATTTTTCGCAGATTACCATGACTGGTCTGATTAAAATGATATTCGGGTCGAAGAACGACCGCGAAGTGAGAAAGTTCCGTCCGCTCGTCGCCAAAATCCACGAGGCGGAGGCGGCCCTGCAGGGCATTTCGGACGAACAATTGCGGGCCAAAACCGCGGCCTGGAAGGAAGAACTTTCCAAAATATCCGACCCCGAGGAATTGGCGCGGCGGCTGGACGAGCTATTGCCGGAGGCCTTCGCGGTGGTGAAGCACGCCTGCCAGCGAATGTGCGGACAGGAGATCCTGGTGCGCGGGCAACCGGTGAAATGGGAGATGATTCCGTTTGACGTGCAGTTAATCGGCGGCGTGGGCCTGCACAAAGGGAGGATTGCGGAAATGGCGACGGGCGAAGGCAAGACGCTGGTGGCGACGCTCCCGGTGTATCTCAACGCGCTCTCCGGGCGCGGGGTCCACGTGGTGACGGTGAATGATTATCTGGCAACACGCGACTCGGAATGGATGGGGGCGATTTACAAATTTTTGGGGCTGACGGTGGGATGCATCATCCACGACCAATCGCCGCCGGTGCGGCGGGAACAATATAATTGCGACATCACCTACGGAACGAACGCGGAATTTGGATTCGATTATCTGCGCGACAACGGAATGGCGATGCGGAAGGAGCATCAGGTGCAGCGGGGGCATTATTTCGCGATTGTGGACGAAGTCGATTCGATCCTGATCGACGAAGCGCGGACGCCGTTGATCATTTCCGGGCCGTCCATGCACACGTTTGACGAGCAGTACGCGCAATGGAAGCCGACGGTGGAGGGGTTGGTGCGGGCGCAACAACAGTTATGCGGACGGTTTTTGAAGGAGGCGGAGGAAATCTCGAAGAAATTGAACCCAACGGACGGGTCGAACGTGACGAACGCGGCCGAATTGGAGCGCGAACTGGGACTGCTGCTGTTCCGGGTAAAGACGGGACAGCCGAAATCCGAGGCGCTGCTGAAATTGCTCGAGAATCCCGAATACGCGCAGTTGATGAACCAGGCGGAACTGGAATTGCATCGGGACCAGAAGAAAGTGGATTTGTACCGGGAGAAGGAGGAATTGCTGTTTGCGATTGATGAAAAGAGCCAGGAAGCCGATTTGACTGAGAAGGGGCGCAATTACATCAGCCCGAAGGACCCGGATGCGTTTGTGCTGCCGGATTTGACAATGGCGTTGCAGGAGATTGACGCCAGCCTGGAGAGTGATGCGCGCAAGCGGATGGAGGCCAAGACGAAGGTGCAGCAGGAATACGAAACGAAGGCGCAAAAGATCCACGCGATCTCGCAATTGCTCCGGGCGTACTCGCTGTATCAACTCGACGTGGAATACGTGATTCAAGAAAACAAGGTGATCATCGTGGACCAGCACACGGGGCGGTTGATGCCGGGACGGCGCTGGAGCGACGGATTGCACCAGGCGGTGGAGGCGAAAGAGGGAGTGGCGATCGAGCGCGAAACCCAAACGCTGGCGACAATCACCATCCAGAACTATTTCCGGTTGTACAAGAAGCTGGCGGGCATGACCGGCACCGCGGAGACGGAGGCGACGGAGTTTTTTGATATTTACAAGCTGGGAGTGCTGACGATCCCGACGAATAAGCCGAACATCCGCAAGGACGCGCATGATTCGGTTTATAAAACCAAGCGCGAGAAGTTCAACGCGGTGGTGAAGGAAATCAAGGAGTTGCACGGGCAGGGCCGGCCCATCCTGGTGGGCACGGTTTCGGTGGAGGCCAGTGAAATGCTCTCGCGGATGCTCAAGCGGGAGGGGCTGATCCATTCCGTGCTGAACGCGAAATATCACCAGCAGGAAGCCGAGATCATTTCGCGCGCGGGACAGCGCGGCGCGATCACGATCGCGACGAACATGGCGGGGCGCGGAACGGACATCAAGCTGGGAACGGGCGTGGCGAACGTCGGGGGCCTGCACGTGCTGGGCACGGAGCGGCATGAATCGCGGCGCATCGACCGGCAGTTGCGCGGACGTTGTTCGCGCCAGGGCGATCCGGGGTCATCGCACTTTTTCATTTCGCTGGAAGACGATTTGATGCGCTTGTTCGGCGCGATGGACCGGATTTCGCGCTGGATGGAGAAACTGGGATTTGAGGAGGGCGATGAATTGACGCACCCGATGCTGAACCGCTCCATCCAGGGGGCGCAGAAAAAAGTGGAGCAGCACAATTTTCAAATCCGCAAGCGGACGCTGGAATATGACGACGTAATGAACAAGCAGCGTGAAGTCATCTACGGCTTCCGCAACGACATCATCAACGGCGAAGACGTGCGGGACCGGCTGATGGACATCATGGAGGAAGTGGTGGTGGAAAAGGTGGCCGAATTTACGAACAGCGAACTGGAGCATCACGATTGGAAAATCCGGCCGCTGGCGGACTGGGTGAATTTGAATTTTCCGATCGGCCTGCCCGAAGGCGAAATCATCAAAGCGGCGGATTCCGGGAAGGACACCCCGGTGCCCGGTTCGCTGTTTGACGGGTTGTCGCCCGCGCAGTTTGCCGTGTGCAATTTGATTTCGGAGAAAGTCCGGGATGCCTACGACGTGAAGATCAGCTTTGAGAATCCGGACGCGTTGAAGGAAGTGGAACGCTTCACGATTTTGAACGCGATTGATCGTCTCTGGCAGGACCATCTCTACGAGATGGACAGCCTGCGCTATAGCATCGGCTTGCGCAGCTACGGCCAGCGGGACCCGTTGGTGGAGTACAAGGCCGAAGCGTTCAAGATGTTCGACCAATTGATGACCGGCATCAAAACCCAAATCTGCCACAACATTTTCCGCAGCGCCTCTTCGATGGCGGCATTCGAGAATTTTCTCCGCAATGTGCCGCAGCAGACGTTGCATCAAAACAGCAGCGCTTTTGGCGGCAACACCACCACGGCGACGAGCGGCGGCGGGGCGCCTGCGAAAAGCAGCGACGTGGTGAGCGAAGCCGCTGCCGCGCAGGAAAAAGCCAGACCAGTGCGCACCGGTCCCAAGGTGGGCCGCAACGACCCCTGCCCTTGCGGCAGCGGAAAGAAATACAAGCAATGTTGCGGGCGATAAGCGGGTTAAAAAAAGAGAAACCGCGCGGCGGGGAGAAAAAGCTCGCTACCAAAGGATAAGTCGCGAGACATGCCGCGCGGTTAAATCGATTGCCTGTGCCTTCGATTTATGTGCCGCCAGTATTGCGCGGCGCGGCAAATCACGCTTCACGTCCATTGCCGGATTATTATCTTAAATTGTAGTCCGCTTCGGCAGTTTCCTGATCTCAAAGTCTCATTGGGGGTTGGCCGAGAGCCAGAATTCAATGTCGGTGGCGCTGGAAGTATGCGGATCCAGGGAGAGGACTTTCAGATATTCGGGACGGGCGAGGTCTGGATTTAGATATTGTTGGGCGTAGAGATTTCCGAGGGCCAGATGCGCCCGCACATTATCGGGGTCGGCGGCGACAACTTTCTTCAATTCGATTTCGGCGTCGGTGACGTAACCGGAGGCCTTGAGCGCCAGGGCAAAATTGTAACGGGCGTTGCTCGAGCGCGGCTGGATGGCAAGGGCCATTTCATCGGCGGTCAGGGCGCGCGGATAATCCTGGAGGTCGAAGGCGAGGACCCCGCAATTGTATTGGGCCTCGAACCAGGAGGAATCCAGGCGGGTGGCCTTGCCGTAGGAATCCAAGGCCTCGGCCCACTGATGATTCTGCTGGGCTTCCTGGGCTTGGACGAAAGCGTGCGTGGCGGCTTGACGGTCACCGGGCGACGGTTTGCGCGGGGAGAGATAGAGATAACGCGGAAACGACGGCGGGGCCGGCGGGATGACTTTCGGCCGGGAGGCGGTGGCGGCGGAGTAATTGCCGTTATCAGGCGGCAACGGCGTAACGCCGTCGCTGGCATAATTTTCCGATCCGCTGGCTGACGAACTGGCCGAATGCGACGGGCTTAATCGGCGCGCCATGCCGGACCGCGGAGTTCCGAGAGGCACGGTGGCGGAAGAAGAAACGGACCCGTTGGGTGGGACGATTCCCGGTTGCGGTTCAACGCGGACGGTTTCGGGCGGCGGATTGGAGATGTAACGGGGCGTTGGCTGGGGTCTGGTGGAGGAAGATTCCGAGGGATGCGGAGCGGGATTGGAAACCCTGGCCCCCGGGCGCGTCTCAGTGGCCGATGCTTCGGACGGCCGTTCATTTTCATTCGGCGTCGGGGCCGGCGCGGGCGCACCCCCCACTTCCGCCGGCATTTGTTCCATGTTTTGGACGAGAACATTGACGGCATCCCACTGGGCGGGTTTGGGCGTGAGGTCGAGATATTTGCGGTAGTTGGCGAGGGCGGCGTTGTTATCGTGGAGATATTCGGCATCCACGGTGGCCAGGTTCAAGATGGCGGGGGCGAAATCGGGATGATTCTGGATGGCGACGGCGAAGAAATCGGCGGCGTCGCGGGGTTTATTGCGCTGCAGACGGGTGAGGCCGAGTCCGTTCAAGGCCGGGGCATTATTGGAACTGAGCGAAAGGACGGTGCTGAAACTCCGTTCGGCCAGGGAGGGTTCGCCATCGCGCAATTGGATGTCACCCAATTCAAACCAGCCTTCCGGGGCATTGCCGCGGCGGAGGATATAGGTGGTGAATTCGGTTTTGGCATCGGCCAGTTTATTTTCGTCCCGATAAAGGCAGCCGAGATTGTAATGGGCCTCGTCGAGGTCGCGGTCAAAGCGGAGGGCGTTTTGATAGGCGGCGGAGGCGTCGTCCAACTGTCCGGCGTGTTCCAAGGCGACACCATAATAATTCCAAGCCGCCGCGTTGGTCGCGAGGATGGAGGTGGCGGTCTTCAACTGTTCGACCGCATCGGCATAATCGCCGCGATCCAGAAGTTTTTTTCCCTTGAGCAACGCCCGCGGACCGGGGGGCGAGCAGCCCACGGCCACGATTGCCATCGCGAAAACAAGCGTGGCATAGGCGAAAATCCGATTTTTTTTGGCCAACATTCGCGTTGGTGTTAACATCCACGCTTTAACGTGTCAAGAAACGCGCTGATTTGGTTTGTTCTTTTTGTGTCCGGACTGGCCGCCGCCGAAGCCCGGGCCGACTCCTTTTCCCTGCCGCCGACCAATTCGATGGCGCGCGTGGTCATCGTCACGAACGGCGACGCGCTGTTCAATTATCAGCCGGACAGCGACGTGGTTCAAGACATGGTGGACCGGGGCATCACGACGCTGGCGGTGACGACGAACCTGTCGGCGGCCTGGCTGAGCTTTGTTTCGACCAATGATATTGTCGGCATCAAGGTGTTTTCCGAGAGCGGAGAAATCTGCGGGGCGCGGCCAGCGGTGACGGCGGCGGTGGTCCATGGTTTGCTGGGCGCCGGGGTTCCGGCGGCCCATATTGTGATTTGGGACAAGGACCGGGGCGATTTGCTGGCGGCGGGATATTTCCGGTTGGGCAGCCAATTGGGGGTGCGAGTCACCAGCGCCGTCATGGCGGGCTACGATCCCACGAATTTTTATCTGCCGGACAGCCCGGTGATCGGCATCTTGCATTACGGCGACCTGGAGTTTGGACTGAAAGGCCGGGACATCGGGAAAAAATCGTTCGTGACGAAGCTGGTCAGCCGGGAGACCACGAAAATCATCAGCATCGCGCCGTTGATGAACAACAACAACCTGGGCGCGTACGGGCAATTATTCAACGTGGCGATGGGCAGCGTGGACAACACGTTTCGATTTGAGGAGGACCCGGACCGGCTGGCCACGGCGGTGCCGGAGATTTACGCGATGCAATCGGTCGGGGACAAGGTGGTGCTGAACATCACCGACGCCTTGCTGGGCCAATATGAGGGCGGGCCGAATGGGTTGTTGCAGTATTCGGACGTGCTGAACCAGTTATGGTTCAGCCGGGACCCGGTGGCGTTGGACACACTGGGAGTGAACAAATTGAAGGCGGAACGGGTGGCGCACAACGCGGCGGAGTTTCAGGTGCATACGGACATTTACACCAACGCGTCGCTGCTGGAACTGGGATTCAACGACCCGGCCAAGATCAGCGTGGAAAAAGTGAAGTAGTGGATAATTAAATTGAACGATGGTGAGCCTCCCCCCGATCCTGTGTCCACAAGATCGAGGGAGGCTCAATGGCGGCGGTCGTTGGCTCCGGCGCGGCGTCATACTCTTACGGAATTTTCATATCCACCGTATCGGATACAACCGGCGTGGTGTAGCCACTACCAATGAGCTTACCTTCGAGTTGCAACCTCACTGTTTTGTTTGTTCCCGGATCGAACCGGCCAAAAATGCCGTAATAAGGCCAAAACACCGAATTGGTGCCAGCCTCAATAGTCGAGACGGGCCACTCAAATGGGATAACACCACAGGCGGTTTTTGCCCGGGTCATTCAATTCGTCCAGCCATTCATCCGCCAGGACGTAGCCCGACGAGCCATCTGCCGCAGCCAGCGTTGCGCCATTCATGTGCCGGGTGGTGATGCCTTCCGATGGCCAGCTTGAGCCGTCGTTGAAACAAAACGGATCGCGCTCGTCCGCCTCGAACAACAAGCAGTCGCCCGGCTGCATTTGTGAAATCTTCACCGGCGGCGCATTCGACGCATAGCCGGAGCGGAAGCCGATCACCGCGCCATTCATAATGTAACTGGAGAATTGCATCGGGCGGTTCGTCACACAGCCGTAGTGCGCGGAATCGCGCATCTGCGCCGGCTGGTCCATCGGGCATAAAAGGACATTGCCGCCGCGCAACGAGTCCCAAAGCAGTCCGGCCCGGCCATTGAAAATGTTCGTGCCGGTGGCCGAAAGGTTCACCGCATAAAGCCAGCCGGGGGGCGGCGCCGATCCATCCGGCCGGGCGCTGCCGTAATCCCAGTTGGGCGGCGTCAGCACATCCTGATTATCAGCGGTATAAATATGCAGGGCGATCAGAATCTGGTGAAGGTTGTTCAGGTCGGTGGCTTTGGCGGACTGGTTCTTGGTGCTCGACAACACTGGCAACAACAAGGCCGCCAAAATGGCGATGATGGCGATGACCACCAGCAGTTCCATCAAGGTGAAGGCGCGTCTCATGTGAGTCCGAGCGGCTAAACGATCCAATGTTGGGCCACGGCCACTGGCGGCCAAGCTCCGAATGCAATCTGGACTCTCAATTTTCATATCGCAACTTCAAACTGCATAATCACGCTTGCCGTCTCGATCCAAAGCTGAGCCACGCCGGACCAAAAACCGTGAACCGCGAAGCGGAACGGCCAGCGCCAACGGCGACTGGTTACGTGTATCCGGCTGACCGAGCACGTCTGCCCCACGAACTCAAAAAGGGTTAAAGCATAAAAGTGCGAAATCAAAGCCCCCTCACACAACGGAACCCAAAGTAGGAGTAGCCGTTGATCGGCAAGGAGTGGTTGCGATACGCGCACCGTGCGAAGCTGGCAATGCTGTTCGAATAGCCGCCGCGCAATACACGGACGCCCGATGCTGGCCCCGCTCCGGTTGGGTTGATTGTGCTGGGTTGGCCATATGTCGTGCCATACCAATCCCAACACCACTCAAATATATTCCCCGCCATGTCGTATAACCCGTAGCCGTTCACGTCAAACGAACCGACTGGGCTAGGGCCTGACGGTGCGTTGTCCGGCCCCAAATCATAGCTACAGCAGGTTGTGCAGGCAGCGTATTGAGCCTGGTTTGCATGAATAAGATTGCCCCACAGAAACCGCAGCCCGATGCCGCCCCCGCGCGCCGCCTTTTCCCATTCCGCTTCCGTCGGCAAACGATACCCGTTAGCCGCCAGATTCTGATAGACCGTGGGGCGATTGTCCCCATTCGTAAACACCTGAGTAAACCCCGCATCCGTGTAATACACCGGCGTCAAGCCTGCCTGCTGCGACCGCGCATTGCACCACTCCACGCTATCATACCAGGTCACGTCAGCCGCCGGATAATTCGTGTCCGCGCCACTATCCCCGGCCCCAGCATCCGGAAAAATGTAGTTGTGGCTCGTGGCATACGTAAAGACGTTCGTCCACAAACCGTAGGTGACCAGATTCGCGTCCATCATAAACGCCGACACATAAATGTTGGTGGGGATGGCATCAGTCTCGCCATCCAGCGTGTCGCCCATTGTGAACCAACCCGCTGGAATCAGTGCCATGCCCGTCGGCACCGTCGTGGGCATCAGCCGAAAGAAGCCGGATGGAGCCGCGTTGCCCACCTCCGCATTATCGACCGCAGAGGCCGCTCTCGCCGTCACCCAGTTGGTCGAGGTGAGGCCGGTGACAGTCTGCAACACGTAATTCGTCGTGCTCACCGGCCAATAAAGAAGCAATTGCCCACCCGCCACCGGGGCGATGCCCAGGTTCGTGACTTGCGCGGTGGCTTGGCGAACGCCAGCAATGATCGCCAGACCGATCAACAGAGATTGTAGTTTTGTTTTCATAATATTGTTGGTTGCGCTATTGCCACAGCCCGATAAAACCGGCTGCGGTTGGTCGCGCATGTGTCAGTAAAGGTGGATGGGCCATTGTTTGGTAACTCGTGATTCGGAAGCTGACTCCTTTGTTGTATTCTTCTGTGACCATACGCGAGATGCCTGACGATCCAAAGTTGAGCCACGGCCACTGGCGGCCAAGCTCCGAATGCAATAATGACATCCAGTCTTCATATCTCAACCGAAAACTGAATGGGCGGTGGCCGTTGGCTCCAGTGCGGTGTTAGCTGAAAAATCATCTTACTTCACGGGACGCTTGAAATAACTATATCCGTCTGCTGCATTCACAAATATCCAGCCTTCTTTCCCAAATCCATTCATCAATGCTTCTTGACCTTGCGGATACAATTGAGGATTAGCGCCATTACCTGGCGCAACGGGCACAACTTTATACTCCCACTGTGTGACGTGGTGGGTAGTGCAACAGCCGGCAAGAAACAGAGTGCTGGCGGCGAATATGAGTGCGATGGACTTTTTCATGGTATCTTTTCTCCTTTGTTTGGTTTGTTGTTTGGTTTGATTTGCGATTTCAGCCTAACGAAAAAAGCTGAGCCACCGCCGACTCGCGACGTGAACCGCGACAGCGGAACGGCAGGCGCCAACGGCGGTGGGCTCCGGCGACTGGTTAGGCCACGAAAACGTCATAACTTCAGAGGCAAGCCTTTGATGAACTGATACGACAGTGTGATAAACATATAAATAGAAAAACAAGCGGCAAACGAATAAATTGCCATATAGAACCAATAACACGATGGATCTTCGTCCCGGCAAATCGGCTTTCTGCTCATGCCATTCAAAAGTCTTCCTCTTTTCAAGCTATACAGAGTGTAACTAGAAAAGCCGATAGCCATTGCCAAGCTGAGGCCAATCAGAAACCACGGCGAATGTGAGATTGAATCAAGCATTGTAAAGCGCGCTTCGTGGCCTAACATGATCAATAGCCTCCTTGCCGTTTGCGAACGGCCCAAATCGTCAGCGTCGGAACCAGCAGGATTATCGCCAGGGCGATCAGGCTTAAAAGCCAATGCCGGCTTATCCAAGGCGGAGCGGGAATCGTTGTGACGGAGAAATCATCAAACCGGGCGTCGCCGGATGTCCAGGGCGAAAAAATGTTGCACGTCACCCAAATATCGGCCTTTGCCGTTCGGGCGCCCTTGGGAAGCTGGATGCCGGTGGCATTCTTCAATGCGCGGATGCCGGCTAGAGTCACCGTCTTATAGCCGGTCATTTCCGAATCGCCGCTGCTGGAACCGAGCGGGATGTATTCCTGGCCGAGAAAACTCTTGCCGGTGTCATCAAAAAAACGGAAAAAAACGGCGATGTCGTTCCCCGACTTCACCTTGCCCGGAAATTTGTAGGCGAAGGAAAAGGTGATCGGCTCGCCCCCGCCCGCCGCCGGACCGAGCGAAAATAGCCGGGAACGCCAATCCGCGCGATTCTCCGTGCCGGCGGTTATGTTGCCGAGTGTGAAATCATTGTTGCCGCTGTTCGGGTCGGTGTTGTCAACGGACAGGTAGGCGGCCCCGTTGGTGCCACTATACCACTGGCCGCCAGTCTCGGCTCCCGGATTGGGCGGGCCGAGGATGATTTGCTTTGCCGGCGCAGGCATGGTTGCCACAACCGCCGCCAGCAGCCCAATAATGAAATAGGTGAATTGTTTCATAGAACGGCTATCACGGTCATACCCCTCTCAATATCTTTTGGCGCTTTGCCTCATACTCCGCTTCGGAAACCAACTGCCGCCGACGCAACTCGTCCAGCTCGGCAAGCCTGTCGGCTGTAGTTCGCGCTTGCGAGGACTCGGAATCTCCCCAACGCCAACGGGGTCACTCTCCTTTGATAAGACAAATAACAAGAACCGAAATGCACAATACGGCCGCCGAAGTGATATAAAGGGCAAAATGCCCGCTGGGGAGCAAGAGGGCACTTGTCACGCAAAGTAAAACTACAAAAACCGCCAACACAATCCATCCCTGCCACGCGCAGGGCAGCCCCCAGCCCCAACCATATTTCTTGGCCGGAAACCATATTTTTTTCCCGTTTGTTTTCATAATTTCATTTTCGTTCGCAAATCAGCGGAAGTTCACGCTGGAAAACGTGGCGTCGCAGGGTGCATCCGCCCAGCCATAAATGCGAAAGCCGATGTAACCGGAGGTGAAAGTCGTGTCGTGTGCCCTTAAAATATTTGCCCCGTTGAGATAAACCTCGATCAAGGAGCCTTTAGCCACGACCTTGAGTTTTGCCGACTTGCCGGCGGCGACCATTCTTGGTCCTTGATAACTGCCGAGTCTGGTTTCGTTCGCGTTAATTATTTTATTCAACCGAACGAAGCCAGGACCATCATTGCCCGGGGTGTTGCCCGGTGCGAAGACCACGGAGTAGCCGTTGGTGGCGTCCTGTAGGCGGAAGGCCAGGGTGGCTTCCCGGTTGGGGGTGGTGACGACGGCCGAGAAAGTGACATCACCGTATTTCTTGCTTGAAGCAAAGACGCTGTCGCCCGTGACGGAGTGCCCTTCTATTATGCCGCCGGCCCAGCTCCATTGTCCGTTGTCACCGCTGACGGCTGACCATTCTGATTGAATGGTGCGCATGGGCTTTCCCATGTTGTAGATGGTGAGAGTCGTTGTTCCCGCCGCCAGCAACACACACGCGCTGGCAACGACTGCTGTTTTCGCTTTTGTCCAAGCCATAATTTTCAATGCTCCTTTGATGAGGGTTAAAGTTGAAGCCGAAGCCGTCGCGCCTTTGGAAATCGCCACAGCAGCAATTGTTTTGGTCAGCACCGCAGGCGCAGCTTGAACGGAATTTGCAGAAATCGCTCCGGCAATCGTTTCTGTTGTCGAAGTCACGCCGTGTTTGGAAAAAAAGACTCTCAATTTTTCCAAAGCATAATCAGTGCGTTTTCTGGCCGCGTTTTCGCTCACGCCAAACGCAGTTCCGATTTCCTGAAAACTTTTGCCTTCAAAAAAGCGGAGCGCCAGCGCGTTGCGGTCTTTCTCGCCAAGGCGCCCCATCGCGTCTTCGAGCAAGGGCATGATTTGCGGCCAGATTTCCGGTTCGGTTTGGTTGGAAAGCGATTGCATGTAAGCCTCCTGTTCGCGCCGGGCGCGGCGGATTTCGGTTCGCAGGAAATTGG
>JBKQUF010000183.1:0-17744 GCA_052140285.1 Limisphaerales bacterium
ATCCAAATGCCACCGGCACGCCCGTGCAGTTGCTCGAATATGAAAGCCTGCTCAAGAACAGCTATATCCGCGCGGCCTGGTACTCATTGATCGCCATTGCCATCATGGTCCTGTTCCACTTTCGAAGCCTCCTGGCGGTGGTCCTGGCGCTGTTGCCGGTGGCCATCGGCACGCTCTGGCTGGTCGGCATCATGGGCGTCGCCAACATACCCTTTAACCTCGCCAATATCATGACCTTGCCCCTGGTGATCGGGATTGGCGTCACGAACGGTATCCAGGTCCTCAATCGCTTCGCCGAGGAGCGCACTCCGGGGATCCTCTCCCGCAGCACCGGCAAAGCCGTGCTGGTCTCAGGATTGACGGCCATTGCCGGATTCGGCAGTCTGATTCTCGCCCAGCACCGGGGCATTCACAGTTTAGGCCTGATAATGTCCATTGGGATTGCTGCGTGCATGATTGCCGGATTAACGTTTCTCCCCGCAGTCTTGAACCTGATTGGGCGCTGGCACACGCTCATAAAAGAACCCAGTGCCGACAAGTCGCCGACACCGGGTCAGGAGGAACCGAGGTTTAAACCTCAAGTGAAACAAAAATAATGGAATTATTATGGAAGTCAATACTGAACTATCGGTATCAATGTTAAATCTGATTGGAAAACGGGTAGATCAGCCTTAAAACCGTTTTCATTAACGATAACGAAATAAAATTATAATTTTACATATAAATGCCGTTTTTTTTGTTCAGACGCAAATTTGGCTCATGCTTCCTGACTTTCTTGTTAGGAATCATTCTGAATCTTGCTGTGCCGGCCATCGCCCAAGACGGCCCTCATCTCGGGCCGCTGTTCGACGATTTTCTCCTCACCCTCGTTCCCGGGCAGCGCACTGAAGCGCTTGGCCCGCTTTATTTCAATCTACAATCGGAATCGGAACATACCTGGGGACTGCCGCCTTTCTTTTCAGAGGACACCGACCCGTCGGTCGAGTTGTTGCAGGACGATTTTCTATATCCCCTGATGACATACCGGCGGTATGGCACCGAGTATCGGTGGCAATTAATCCAACTCTTCGCTTTTGCCGGGGGCCTGGATCCCGAGGGATTTCAAGCAGAACGGCGCGTGACGATTTTCCCGATTTATTTTCAACAACGCTCGGTGCTGACGAACGACGATTACACCGCCTTCATTCCATTTTACGGCCATCTGAAGCAGCGGCTGTTTCGCGATGAAATCTTTTTCGTCGTGTTCCCGGTTTACGCCGAGACCCGCAAAAAAGACGTTGTCAATGACAACTATCTTTATCCGTTTTTCAACGTGCGACACGGGGACGGAATGCACGGCTGGCAATTTTGGCCGATCATCGGCGAAGAACACAAGATGGTGACCTGGCAGACCAATAAATGGGGGGACATCGAAACCAACGGCGGCCATGATCATTTATTTGTTTTGTGGCCCATCCATGTCCGGCAAAACAACGGCATCGGGACGGATGATCCGGAAAAAATCCGGGCCGATCTGCCGCTGTATTTTCTCCAACGCTCCCCGCAACGCGATTCCACCTCCGTGCTCTGGCCGTTTTTCATGTGGATCAATGACCGTGGCGGGAAATATCGCGAATGGGAAACACCCTGGCCGTTCGTCGTTTTTGCCCGCGGCCCGGGCAAAACGACCAGCCGCGTTTTCCCTTTGTTCGGCCGCGCACACAATGACGCTCTCGAAGATGACTTCTACCTCTGGCCGGTGTATAAATTCAACGCCACCCACGCCGCGCCCCTGGAGAGAAAACGCACCCGCATTCTGTTCTTCCTCTTCCAGAACACCACGGATGCCAACACCGAAACCGGCAAGCAAAAACGTCGGGTCGATTTCTGGCCGTTCTTCGTTTATCACCGCGATTTTGAGGGCAATCACCGGCTGCAAGTCTTTGCTCCCGTCGAATCCTTTGTTCCGGACAACCCGAATATCGAGCGGGATTGGGCGCCACTCTGGTCATTTTGGCGGTCGGAAAACAATGTGAAAACCGGCGCCACCAGCCGGTCCCTGCTTTGGAACCTCTACCGCAAGGACGCCACTCCGGACTCAAAACGGGTATCGCTCCTGTTCGGCCTTTTCCAATATCAATCGCAGCCGGACCAAAAGACAGTGCGGCTGTTTTATTATCCGATTGTGAAAACGCAACCGGGCCGCCCGCAATGAAAACCCCCGTCCAACCGAAGCTGTTGCCGTTCACGAGTCTGCTGGCAATTATGCCATCTTCGTTCTACCTTTGGCCCTTGAAACGTTATGTTTGAGAATATCGGTGAAATGGTGCTGCTGTTCTGGCGCACCCTGTTGGCGTTGCCGCTGGCCTGGCGGCAACGGCAAAAGATTTTCGACCAGTTTTTCGAGATCGGCAACGCCAGCCTGTTGATGGTCTGCATCCTGTCGTTCTTTATCGGCGGCGTCCTTTCCCTGCAAATCGGGCCGTTCATGGCTGACAAAGGCCTGACGAGTTACCTCGGCGGCATTGTCGGCTACGCGCACGCGCGTGAACTGGCTCCGATCATGATGGCCATCCTCATTGCCGGCCGCATCGGTTCGGCCATGGCCGCCGAAATCGGTTCGATGCGCGTCTATCAGGAAATTGACGCCCTGCGGACAATGAACATCAACCCCATCCATTACCTCGTGCTGCCGCGCATGGTCGCCATCGCCTTCGCTCTGCCAATGCTGACGATTTTTTCAATCCTTGTCGGCTGGTTTGGCGGCGCGGTCGTCGCCGCGGTAAACACTCATATCGGCATTTCGTACCAGGGATTCTTCGCCGATTTGCGCAACGTGGTGGAAATCAAGGATGTCGTGAACGGCGTGTTCAAGAGTTTTTGTTTCGCTCTCATCATCGGCGTTGTCTCCTGCCACCAGGGGTTGGTCACGATTGGCGGCCCGCGCGGCATCGGCCGGTCCGTCACCAAGGCGGTGGTCAATTCCATTGTGCTGATTGTCATCTTTGATTACATCCTCACACGGATTCTTTTGAAATGAACGAAACGTCCAACAACCACAACGGGGTGAGCCTGCAAGTGCGCGGATTGCGCAAAAGCTTTGACGGCCAGGAGGTGCTCAAGGGCATTGATTTCGATGTCAAGCCGGGCGAGATTTTTGTCATCATGGGACCCAGCGGCAGCGGCAAGAGCGTCCTCCTCAAGCACCTGATCGGCCTCGAAGCGCCGGATGTCGGAGAGATTCTCATTGATGGCGACGCCGTGCAGTCGGAGGAAATCGCCTCCAAATACCGCACAGCGATGGTCTTTCAATCCGGCGCGCTGTTGAATTCGCTCACCGTCGGCGAAAATGTCGGCCTTTATTTGACCGAACACCGCCTAAAACCGCCGGAGGAAATCCAAAAAATAGTTTCCGGGATCCTCGAGGACGTTGGGCTGGCGGGAGCGGCCAATAAAATGCCGGGCGAGCTTTCCGGGGGAATGAAAAAACGGGCCGCCATCGCCCGCGCCCTCGTCATCGAACCTCAATTGATTCTCTATGATGAACCAACCAGCGAATTGGACCCGATTTCATCGGTCATGGTGGGAGAGGAAATTTTAAAATTGCAGA
The DNA here is from genome assembly GCA_052140285.1 of Limisphaerales bacterium. Classification (GTDB taxonomy): domain Bacteria; phylum Verrucomicrobiota; class Verrucomicrobiia; order Limisphaerales; family UBA11358; genus UBA11358. The sequence goes on from JBKQUF010000183.1 coordinate 3,590, forward strand.
AGCGCACCTGCGCCACCTCCCTCGTCGTTTCCCATGACCGCGACCTGGCCTTTGGCATCGCTGACCGCATCGCCGTGATCGTGGAGGGAAAAATCCTGAAAATTGGGGCGCCGGATGAAGTCAAAAACTTCAAGGACCCGCTGGTCCAAAAATTTTTAAACGCAGATTTTAAACATCAATTGAAATAAACGTATGAAAAATTCACTTGAAACCAAGCTGGGTATTTTTGTGGTCTTCGCCGTTCTGGCGACGGTCTTCATTATCGAAATGCTCGGCGGCCTTGAAATGTTTCAAGGCGGCTACCACGTCAGCGCCCTCTTTGACACCGTGCAGGACCTCAAGGTGGGCGACAGCGCAAAAATGGCCGGCGTGGAAATCGGCAAGGTGGAAAAAATCGCCATCGAATCCACCAATAACCGCGTCCGCGTCACCATCAAGGTCCATACCGGCGTCCAAGTCAGGACCGACAGCATGGCGACCATCAAATTCACCGGGCTTATGGGCCAAAACTTTGTCGCCATCGGCTTCGGCACCCCGGATGCCCCGCTGGCCGTTGACGGCGCCACCCTGCAGTCCGTGGAACAACCCGATCTGAATGCGGTCATGGCCAAATTGAATGACGCCGCCACCGGCATTGAAAATTTCGGAAAAAGTTTCAGCGGCCAAAACATCCAGGATTTGATCGGACCACTGATGGATTTCGTCAAACAAAACAGCGGCAATCTGGGCGGAGCGATCACCAACATCGAGAATATCACCGGCCAAATCGCCAGCGGCCAGGGCACCGTGGGAAAACTGATTTATGACCAGGCGCTCTATAATACCGCCATGGACACCGTCACCAACCTGGAATCAACGGTCGCCCAGGCCCGCGGAATCATGAGCGGCATCACCAACGGCCAGGGCACCATCGGCAAACTCGTGACGGACGACGCGCTCTATAATTCCACCACGGCCTCGATGACGAACCTGGACCAAATCCTCCTTAAAATCAACGGAGGCCAGGGCACGGTCGGCAAACTCGTCAACGACCAGGAATTTTACAAAAACGCCAAGCTCTCCCTGCAAAAGCTGGACACCGCTGCCGACGGCCTCGAAGACGAAGGACCATTGAGCGTCCTTGGCATTATGGCCAACAATTTGTTTTAAAGAAAAAAGTACGGCCTTTTTCGCAAAAGCCGGGTCAACTTTTGCTCAGGCGTTCCACCGGTTTCTCGAAAAACATCCGGTGCGATTCCACGAGAATGTCCGGAATGCGACTGGCGAACGGACTGTTTTTTAACGTATCGCGCAAATTCAATTCCCGCAGCTTTGCAGCATTCTCGCCTGGGAACCAGTGTTCGGCTTGACCGAGGAGGTTGTAACGCATTTTTCCCCACGCCAGCAAATCGAGCGGCCTGGCATAAGTCCAAAGCCGCAAAATTTCCAGGACGTTGATCTGGCCGGGAACATCGTGGTAGTCCGGCACCCCTTCCGGCCAGCGCGCGCACCACTCCGCGCCGAGAACTTTTTCCATCTCCGCCCGCCAGCGTTTTTCAATCGGCGCAATCGCGGCTGGAATGTTGTCGTAAAATTTCAGGGCGGCGACGTGCTCGTCAAAGTCCTCCGGTTTGGCCGCGCCACAGCTCAGGGTGTGGACCTCCGGACGGTTCAAGCAATAAAGATCATTAAATTGCATGGGTGTAAGCGGCGCGGAAAGTAATTTGATTTTTTCGCCCGGCTCCTGAAGTTTGCCGCCCTTGTCGTTCGGGCTGATGATGAATACGCCCATGTCCTGCTGGTGCGCGACGACGACGGCGGGCCAGTTCAGGTCGTTGACGAAATACCAGTGGAGGTTGACGTAATCAAATTCGCCAGTATTCACAGCCTCCAGGATGATGCCGGTGGGAGCGTGCGTGGAAAAGCCGATGAACCGGCAGCGGCCTTCCTTCTGCAATTTTCGCGCGGCGGCCAGGCAGCCGTTTTTTTGCAGCGACCAGTCGAGTGTCTGCCGGTTGTTGATGCCGTGCAGCGAGAGCAAGTCCACATGATCCAGCTTCAGGTAATTCATGGATTCGTTAAATATCTTGAGGAATTCCGCCGCCGTGGCCCGCGGCGTGACCTTCGTTTGCACAACCATTTTATCGCGCGGCAATTTTGGCAGCAATGCGCCGAGCTGCATCTCCGACGTGCCGTAGCCGCGCGCGGTTTCAATGTGGTTGATGCCCAGTTCGAGCGCGCGATGGATGCAGGCTTCAAGGTTCTCCTGGTTGGCGCGAGGGATTTCCTGTGGCGGCACGTCCTGCCATTTGTGCTGGTAGCGCATCCCGCCGCAGGAAATCACCGGCATCTTCAGATTGGTCCGGCCAAAACGACGATATTTCATGCCGCGAAAATTAATCCTTGCCGTCTCCACTGGCAAGCGACGGAACCTTAAATCAAATGGGCCGGCCGGCACGTTTGGCAATATAAGTGTTACGAAGGGCAAAAATCGTGTGAAGATTTGGGTTGCGCCGAAGTGGATTAAGTTGACAATTTTGTCATGCACATTCCTGCTGTCCGGGCGAGCGTGAAGAGCCGGGTGGTGTCCATGTATGCGCTGCTCATTGGCATCAATGCCGCGGCGTGGATCTGGGCGCTGATCGCCTTTCACCACCATCCGGTTCTGCTGGGCACGGCGCTGCTGGCCTACACGTTTGGCCTGCGTCATGCCGTGGACGCTGACCACATTGCGGCAATTGACAACGTGACGCGCAAGTTGATGCAGCAGGGCAGGCAGCCGGTAGCCGTCGGGTTCTTTTTTTCCCTCGGCCATTCGACGATCGTTTTCGGATTGTCTGCCGCCATCGCCGTAACGTCCGTCATGCTCAAGAACCGATTCGATTCCTTTGTGGCCATCGGCGGAATTATCGGCACTTCCGTCTCCGCATTTTTCCTTCTGGCCATCGCCGCCGCCAACATCATCGTCCTCATTTCGGTCTTCCGCACCTTTCAGCACGTCAAGCGCGGCGGCCGGTTTGTGGATGAAGACCTCAACCTGATCCTCGCGAAACGGGGGTTTTTCGGACGCATCTTCCGGAATTTGTTTCGATTGGTCGAGCATAGCTGGCAGATGTATCTAGTCGGCTTTCTTTTCGGTCTCGGCTTCGACACCGCGACGGAGGTGGGCCTGCTCGGCATCTCGGCGACCGAAGCCACCAGCGGTCTCCCGGTCTGGTCCATCCTCATTTTCCCGACCCTTTTCATGGCCGGCATGGCGCTGGTTGATTCGACCGACAGCATCCTGATGCTCGGCGCCTACGGCTGGGCCTTCGTCAAGCCGATTCGCAAACTTTATTACAACATGACCATCACTCTTGTTTCGGTGCTGGTGGCGTTGCTGGTCGGTGGAATCGAAGTAATGGGACTGATCGGCAATCAACTAAAAATACACGGCGCCGTCTGGGACATGGTTGGCTCCCTGAACAGCAACTTCGGCGTCATCGGCTTCGCCATCATCGGCCTCTTTGTGGCAAGCTGGGCCGTATCGTTTGGCATCTATCGCGTCAACCGTTACGACCAAATTGAAGTGAACACCGGCTCTGCCGACTGAAAATCGCGCGGATTCCAATCCCACCGTGCCCGCTCAATACGGTCCGCCGACTGAAAGTTGAAACGGCCTTTCACTCCGCCGTGGTCAACACTTCATTCAAGCTGCCGCGCCGGTAGCCCTGCAAATCCAGCGTGACGTGCGCGTAGCCGATTTTTTTCAACTCCTCAGCCACCGTGGCCAGCTTGCCGTTGGCCAGGAGCGCGGGAAATTCCGCGGGCGCCAGCTCGATGCGGGCGAGATTTTGTCTTGGCATTTCATGGTGCCGCACGCGGACGTCGTGGAAGCCAAGTTCACGCAAAACGTATTCCGCCTGCTCGATCATCCGCAGTTTCTCCGGCGTGACGGTTTCACCGTAAGGGACGCGGGAACTCAGGCAGGCCATCTGCGGTTTGTCGGCCGTCGGCAGGCCGAGCTGCGCGGACAATTCGCGGATTTCCGCCTTGGTCAAACCGGCTTCCTTGAGCGGCGCGCGCACTTGAAATTCGGCCGCCGCCTGCGCGCCGGGACGGAAATCGCCGCTGTCGCTGGCATTTTCGCCATAAGCGATCACCACGAAGTTTTCCGCGCGCGCCAGGGGCGTCAATTGCCCGAATAATTCGTGTTTGCAAAAATAACAGCGGTTCGCCGGGTTCGCCGTGTAATTTTCGTTGGCGAATTCCTGCGTCCGGATGACCCGGACGGAAAATCCAAATTTCTTTGCGATGTCCAGCGCCTCCTGCAATTCCCGGCGCGGCAGGCTTGGCGAATCCGCGATCGCCGCCAGCGCGCGCCGGCCCAGCACTTCGTGCGCGACGCACGCGAGAAACACCGAGTCCACGCCGCCGGAATAGGCCACGAGACACGAGCCATAGCTTTTCAGCAACATCCGCAATTTTTCCAGTTTTTGGTTGGCTTCGCTCATCACTTCAATTTGGCAGCGGCTTGAACCGCCGCTTCGTAAATTTTTTTTACCGGCACTTTTGTTTGCGCCGCGATCTTTTTGGCCGATTCAAATTCCGGCGCGGCCTGAACTACTTTACCACTTAACCGGCCAATCTTCACGATGACTTTTCCAAAGGCGGTTTTAACGCCGGCAAATTCACGGCGCACTTTGCGCCGTTCGGCGATGGTCTGGCGCACGCCAAAGGCCGTGGTTTCGCGCAACATCAGTTCGCTGAACTTCTCCGCGTCCGACTCCGCGCACAAAACCGTGAGCAGAACTCCGGGACGGTTCTTTTTCATCTGGACCGGCGTGTGAAAGACATCGAGCGCGCCGGCGGCCAGCGCGGTTTCGACAAAAGAACCGAGAATTTCGCCGGCGCAATCGTCGAGATTGGTTTCCAGCACGGCGACGCGATCGGTTTCCCAATCCAAATGGCCAGACCGTTGGAGGTTGGAGGTTGAGGCTTGGCCCGCCTTGCCTGCTTTGGACCGTGTTCCCCAAACCGCGCGCAACACGTTGGGCCGCGTTACGTTTTCACGCGTCCCAAGACCGAAGCCGATTTTTTCCGCGACCAGATTTTCCATTGCGCCGAAGCCTTCGGCGAATTCCGCGAGGAGTGCCGCTCCAGTGGGTGTGACGAGTTCATGCGGCTCGTCGCATTGCGTTACGCCGATGCGGCGGGTGCCGAGAATCGCCAGCGTGGCCGGCGCGGGCACGGGAAAACGTCCATGCGCGCAATCGATCCAGCCCGTGCCTTCGACCACCCGCGAGGCAAACACGCGCGGTTTGCCGAGCTGTTCTAATGCGATGGCCGCACCGACGATGTCCACGATGGAATCCACTGCGCCAACCTCGTGAAAGTGGACTTCGTTCGGCGGCTGGCCGTGAATTTTTCCTTCTGCTTCGGCAATGCGCTGAAACACGGCGATGGATTTTTGTTTCACCCATGCCGACAGTTTGCTGTGTGAAATCAATTGTTTGATTTCCTGGAAATTCCGTTGCTCATCATGATTATGATCGTGGTGATGGCCATGATGGTGATGATGGTCGTGATCGTGGTCGCGGGCGAGGTGAACGTCGAATTTCACGCCGGCGATGGAGGATTTTTGCCGGCGGGAAATATGGAGGTGATAGCCGTCCAGCTTGAGCTTTTTCAGTTCACGTTCAAGCCGGCCCGCATCCACGCCAAGGTCGAGCAGCGCGGCGATGAACATGTCGCCGGCGATGCCGCTGAAGAGGTCGAGGTATAGGATTTTCATTGCCGGAAAGACAAACCGGACGGCGAACATCCAAAGTCCAGCCCTGAACGATTCAGAGGGAACAAGCGGTCGCGGTTCACGGTTTTTTGAAAGTTCATTTTCCAGCCAGGGCATTGATCTGGCTGGCGGCGTAACCCGCGCCAAAGCCATTGTCAATGTTGACCACCGTCACGCCGCTGGCGCAACTGTTCAACATGGCCAGCAGCGCGGCGATGCCGCCAAAGCTCGCGCCATAGCCAATGCTCGTCGGCACGGCGATAACCGGCTTGGCGACCAGTCCGGCCACGACGCTCGGCAGGGCGCCTTCCATGCCGGCGACGGCCACGATGACGTTGGCGCTTTGCAGCAATTCCAGGCGCGCCAGCATCCGGTGCAGGCCGGCCACACCGACATCATTAACGCGTTCCACGCGGTTGCCCATGATTTCGGCGGTCACAGCGGCCTCTTCGGCCACCGGCAAATCGCTGGTGCCCGCGCAGACGACGGCAATAAAACCGGCGCGCTTTGGCAACGGCTTGGCTTCGATGGTCACGCAGCGGGCGAGAGCATGGTGGACGGCGCGCTTGAATTTTTTCCGCAACGCGCGGGCGTGGTCCGCAGTGATGCGCGTGACGAGCACCGGCTGGCCCAGTTCCATAAGTATCGCGGCGATTTTGACGACCTGTTCCGCTGTCTTACCGGCTCCGAAAATGACTTCGGGGAAATTTTTCCGGAGCGCACGGTGCGTGTCCACTTGCGCAAAGCCGAGGTCCGCCACGGGTGCAGCCTGAAAAGCGCGCAACACTTTTTTGCCGGAGATTTGCCCTTGGCGAAACTGATCCAGCAATTGAGCGGCTTTGGCAGAAGTCATTGCAGGACAATGCCTCAAGAACCATCGGCTGTCACGCCGGAATTCTGCGAGTCGCGGAACCCAAACGGGATGCCGCGCAAAGCGCTTGAACCCTGATTTTCTCCACCGACCAATGGCAAAACCGTTGCCTCTCAAAAGGTCGTCGGCAGCCATTGAACGGCAAAAAACGCTCATTTTATGACAAAGGCTGTGTGGCTGAAATAAGGCCGATTCTTATAGAGTGATAGCTAGAAAAAAATAATGAAATCCATCTGCAAACAAAAGCCCCCGTCGTCAGGCAACGGCATTGAACTCGTCACCAGGACACCAATACGATGACTTTGCCTTTTTCTTCCAGTTGCGATGAGTTCATCAAATCCATCTTCTGACAAGCGTGGCGGGACGGAGCAATGGGTTGGCTTCATTATTTTGCTTTGCCTCGCGGGCATTGCGGGCGGCATCTACCACCAACAATTTTCCTTCAACCCCGCTGTGCTTGCTGCCGCCACGGTCGCGCCCGAAGCGGCCAAAACGGCTTCTTCGCCAGTGTCCGGCGAAGCGCCGTCCAGCCTGCCGCCGGAACTTACGGTATTGAGCGCGCCGGAAAACTTCGGGCCGGACGATGTCTTTAATAAAATTGACGGCAAGGCGGATTTGTACCTCACCGCCGGGTTCGTTCACCTGACCTGCCAGCGATTTGCGCTCCAAGCGACCAACGACGACTGGATGGAATGGTTCGTTTATGACATGGGCACGCTGCCGCAGGCGTTCTCCGTATTCAGCCTCCAGCGCCGCGCCGAAGGGCAGAGCATTGGTCTGACGCCGTTTGCTTATCAAACCGAAAACGCCATCTATTTTGTCAGCGGGCGGTATTATGTCGAGGCGGTGACGGCCATGCCGGTGCCGGCGATGATGGCGGGGATGCAAGCAATGGCGCGGCAGTTTGTCGCGGCCCATCCGCCCGGTCCGTCGGTGATACCGGAACTGAAGATGTTTCCGCCGGAAAATCTCGAGGCGGACAACGACGGGCTGCAAATGGCGGATGCTTTCGGCTTTGACGGATTCACGAATGTTTTCACGGCGAAATACCAACTGCCCAGCGGTTCGACCAACGTCGAAGTGCTCGCTTATTTTGAAATCACCGGAACCACCGCTGCCGCGGCGGCGGTGCGCGATGCGTACCGGTCCTTCCTGCTGTCCAATGGCGGCCAGGAGATGGAAACCGGCGGCGCGGCGGCGTTGGGCAAGCCAATCAACCTGATGGACAGCATCGAAGTTGTTTTTGCGGAGAGCAACATCGTGGCGGGCGTTCATGCCGCGCCGGATGTTGCCTCGGCGGTCAAGGTTTCACAGCAATTGGCTGACAGCCTGCGAAAAGGAAAGCCATGAACCACGACAGTCAACTGGACCGGCGCGATTTTCTCGTGCGCACCGCCAAGGCGGGCGCCGCCATCGTGGCGGCAGGAGGCATGGGCATGTGGCTGCATGACCGCAAAGGCCCGTCAGGCAACCCGGTTGATGAATCGGTGTCTCTCCCGGATTTTTCCCTGCCGTCGTCCAACGCGCCGAAAATGAGCCTCGTCACCGGGGCGGATCGGGTGAAAACCGTCAATCGCGCTCTCGCGGCGCTGGGCGGCATCGAGCGGTTTATCAAATCCGGCGATCGCGTGGTTCTGAAGGTCAACGCCGCCTTTGCCTCGGCGCCCGCGTTGTCGGCCACGTCGAATCCGGAATTGATTGCCGAAGTTTCGCGGCTTTGCCTGCGCGCCGGCGCCGCGTCGGTGATCGTGACGGATAATCCCATCAACGACCCGCAAAGCTGCTTCGCGCTCACCGGCATTGCCAAGGCGGCGGAAGCCGCCGGCGCAAAAATCGTCCTACCTTCTCCATCTTCATTCAAGCCAACCACGCTGGTAAACGCCACATTGATCAAAGATTGGCCGTTGCTGATTGAACCATTTCAAGGCGTGACCAAACTTATCGGCCTGGCGCCGCTGAAGGATCACAATCGTGCCGGCGCCTCAATGACCATGAAAAATTGGTACGGATTACTCGGCGGCCGGCGGAATGTTTTTCATCAGGACATCAACACCATCATTTTTGAACTGGCGCGGCTGGTTCGTCCCACGCTGGTCATTCTCGACGGCACGACGACGATGATGACGAACGGACCGACCGGCGGGTCGCTGGACGATCTCAAGGCCACGAACACGATGATTGTCAGCACCGACGCGGTGGCGGCAGATGCTTTCGGCGCGACGTTGCTTGGCAAAACCGCTGCCAGTCTGCCATTCATCGGCAAATGCGCTGTCGCCGGCCTGGGCACCGCCGATTTTGAATCACTCAATCCACTCCGAGACCATGTGGAATAGACCGACAACCGCGAAACGCAAGGAGGGCCGCCGATGAATATCGTCACCGTCCGGCGCATCGCGCAGATTTTTTTCTTCGCGCTGTTTGCCTGGTTTTGTGTGGTCACCACCGTCGGCGAGCACTGGTGGCAATTGCGCGGCTGGCCGGTCAACTGGTTGCTGCAACTGGATCCGCTGGTGGCACTTGGCACGCTGCTCACCACCAAGACAATTTACGCCGGGCTGGTTTGGGCGCTGGCCACGGTGGTGCTGACGATTTTGCTGGGGCGGTTTTTCTGCGGCTGGGTGTGTCCATTCGGCGCATTGCATCAATTCATCGGCTGGCTGGGACGTCGCCGTAAAAAGCACGCGGAACGCGTGGCCATGAATCAATACCGCAACGGACAGGTGATCAAATATTATATTTTGATTGCCATGCTGGCCGCCGCCAGCGGCGGATTGCTGGGAGAAGTTCTGCGGTGGCCGCGCGAAAAGCCGGCGGCGGCTCTGGTCGTGCTGGCGGCAAGCCTGATTTTGACGTTGTGGTTTGCCACCCGGAAAGTGGTGAGCAGTGGGAAGCAAACGGCCGAACTATTCGCGGGTCTGCTTTGCATCGGCACATTGTTGGGTTTCCTCGTGCGGCCGGAGGTCGTTGTTGCATCGTCTTTGCAAACGGGTTTGCTTGATCCGATTCCGCTCATTCACCGTTCGATGAACCTCGTGATTTTGACCGCTTTCGACGGGGTGGCGACGGCCTCCCGGTTTTACACGGCCGCGTGGTCCGTCGCCGCCGTTTTTTTTGCCGCTCTGCTTTTGAATTTGTGGATTCCGAGATTTTATTGCCGCTTCCTCTGTCCGCTCGGCGCGCTGTTTGGCGTGCTGGTGCGCTGGACGCCATGGCGCATCGGCAGGCGCCAGGGCGAATGCATCGGCTGCGAGTTGTGCGAGAACAATTGCGAAGGCGCGTGTGATCCGTTCGGCAAAATCCATTCGCATGAATGTCTGCTGTGCATGAATTGCCTGCGTGCCTGCCGCAAGGCGCAGATTACTTACAGTCCGCAACGCTCGGCGGCGGGCGAGGTTCCGTCGCCCGGACTCACGCGGCGCGGTTTTCTCGCGGCAGCAGTTTCCGGACTGGCGGCGGTGCCCGCCGCGCGGCTCGCCGGGTTGATGAATCAAAATTGGAATCCCGGCGTCGTCCGTCCACCCGGCGCATTGGCGGAGGAGGATTTTCTGACCCGCTGCATCAAGTGCGGCCAATGCATGCGAGTCTGTCCGACCAACGTGATTCAACCCGCCACGCTGGAGGCCGGGCTGGAAGGCTGGTGGACGCCGCTCCTGAATTTCCGCGCCGGCACCAGTGGCTGCCAGCTCAATTGCATCGCCTGCGGCAACGTTTGCCCCACTTCCGCCATCCGGCCACTGTCCCTGGATGAAAAACTCGGGCGCGACAAATTTGAGGATCGCGGGCCGGTTCGAATAGGCATGGCGTTTGTGGACCAGGGACGTTGCCTGCCCTGGGCGATGAACAAACCGTGCATTGTCTGCCAGGAAAATTGTCCCGTCAGCCCCAAGGCGATTTATATCCGAGAAGAATTCCAGGTTGTCCGCGACGGCGCGCGAACGATCACCGCCGCCACGGCGGACGGCTTGACGTTGGATGGCGCGACACTGCCTCCAGACACGCTGGACACGGGCGATTATTTTGTCCGGCTGGAAAGCTCCGCAGGTGAACGCCAATTGATCACGGAAAATTCCAGCCAGGAAGTGAAGCTTGCCGGACAGTGGACGGCGGCTCCGGCAGCCGGGGACCGGATTTCCATTGAAGTGCGCCTGCAAAAGCCTTGCGTTGATCCCGCACTGTGCATCGGTTGCGGCATCTGTGAACACGAATGTCCCGTAAGCGGTTTGCGGGCAATCCGCGTCAGCGCGGAAAATGAATCTCGAAACAAACGGCACTCGTTTATGGCGAGGGCTTAAACCAAACAAAATAGAACTATGAAAAAAAATAACGTTTCCCGCCGGGACTTTGTAAAAACACTCGGCGCCGTGGGTGTAGGCTCGCTGGCCGGCGCCAGCCGGGCTTTCGCCCAATCCAACGCACCCGCGGCCACCACCGCAGCCAATGCGGTCCTGACGCCAGCAAAAGTTTCCACCAGGATCTTCGGACGGACGGGCGTGCCGGTTTCCATGCTCGGACTCGGCGGCATCTTCGACATCGTGTCCAACCAGTTGGTTTTGAAACAGGCGTTGGACTGGGGTGTGACCTACTGGGACACGGCTGCCAGCTACAACGGAGGCAGGAGCGAAGGCGGCATCGGAATGTTTCTGGAGAAAAATCCGCAGGCCAGAAAGAACATTTTTCTGGTGACCAAATATGATGGCGGCGACATGACCGACGCCTTGAACCAGTCGCTGGAGAAGCTCAAGACCGATTATGTGGACATGTATTTTCTGCATGGCATTGGCAACACCAATCAGTTGAATGATGACTTGAAGGCCTGGGTGGAGAAGTCGAAGACCGCGAAGAAGTTCCGTTTCTTCGGCTTCAGCACCCATGGCAACATGGAAAACTGCCTACAGGCGGCCGCCAAGCTCGGTTGGATTGACGGCATCATGTTGAAATACGATTTCCGCATCATGCACACCGACGCCATGAAATCGGCGATGGACGCCGCCACGAAAGCCGGCATTGGCCTGACCGCGATGAAGACGCAAGGCAGCGGCCCGGTCCCGACGGTGACTGACGATGACTTGAAGCTCGGTGGCCATTTCATTCAGCGCGGCTTCACCCAGCAGCAAGCCAAACTCAAAGCCCTGTGGGAAAACCCGCAACTTTCCACCGTCTGCTCGCAAATGGGGAGCGTGACCGTTCTCCACTCGAACATCGCGGCCGCCCTGGACAAAACCACTCTCACGGCGGCGGACCACGCCGCGCTGCGCGAATACGCGGCGGCGACGCGCTCGCGCCATTGCGACGGCTGCACGCAATTTTGCGAGACGGCGCTCGACCATAAAGCGCCGGTGGGCGATGTCATGCGCGCGCTCATGTATCATCGTTCCTACGGTGACCAGGAACTGGCGCGGAGGGTGTTTCTTCAAATACCAGAAACCGTCCGGCGCGACTTGGCTGCCTTCGATTATACGGCTGCGGAAACGGCGTGTCCGCACGGCCTGCCCATCGGGCAATTAATGCAAGAGGCGGCCAAAACGTTGGCGTAATTTGGGACGATTTAAACCGGGGGCGGAAGCATTCCGCCTGGATTTTATTTTCCAGGCTTTGGCGGCCTTAATTTTTCATTGTGCTCAGGCGATATCCTCCCTTCAGATTTGTGAAGCGGAGGTTCGCTTGAGCATGATGCTGATGACGCGAGACACGTTGTCCTGGTATTGCGGATCACCAGTCAACTTTTTCCAGATGGAAGACGCGAAGAAAGCCTGCCAGTGTTGCTGGTGTGCAGCCAGGTTCTCGCCACACGTCATATAGACCAGGCAGGGCATATTCAGTCCGGCAATGGTTCGCCCGTAAAAAATCGGGGCCAGCCCGACTTCCTTCATCAACGGGATTTCACCGCTTTCGAACATTTTGATTTTATTCAGGCTCTTGCCTTCGCTGGAACTCAAGTAGGTACGCAGTTCAAAGATGTTTGGCTTCTGGTCCGCCGGCGGCAAGGCCATCCGCTTCATCCCGTCGAAAGCGATGAGCAGAGAACTTTCAAAACGGACATAGGCGGGATTCGATTTCGGGGCGTCCAGGAATTCGGCAGCGGCCTTTTGGTAGCCGGCGTCGGCGGCAAGCTTTGTCGGGATCGCGGCGAAGTCTTCCAGCGAGTCACACGGAATAAGAACATAAATTTTGTTGGTCGGGGAATCCTGCAACTCGGTGAAGACCCCGATGGACTGGATGCCCATGCGGTTGTAAGCGGGAACCGCCGCATTCTGCCAATAGTCGTTGACCTGCTTCTGTTGGTCTGCCGATTGAGTGGCATAGATTCTTAGCTCGTAATACTGCGGCTTTTCCGAGTCGGCACCCGCTGCGCGAAATGGATGGCCAATGATGGAGGTTACAGCGGCGAGCATGAACAGGATTCGTGAGGTCATACGGGTAGTATAATATAATATGCGAAATATGACGGGTTTTATTTTCGTTTCTTCTCGGAATCAGTTTGACTCCATCGTAATCAGTGTCTTACAGTACAATTAAATTGAACCTGGAATTCCGATGGATGTCCAAGATTTTTCGCAGCCTCACGCTGGCATCTAACGACCGGCATGCGGGGTGAATTTCGATTAAACGGTTTCTGTCTCACCAAAAATAAAGAGCAACGAACAATATGTTTATTTTTTCTTTCTGCAGTCAAATGGTTAAAATTTCAGCCATCCTCACTCTGCTGGCGGTAATGCTGTCCGCATCGCTTCCGGCAAATGCCGTGGACGTATTGACTGACATGAACGACAACAACCGTACAGGTGCAAACACCAGCGAAACCATTTTGAATACGACGAATGTGAACGTGAACGAATTCGGGAAGCTATGGAGCTATTCCGCGGATGGCGCGGTTTACGCTCAACCACTATATGTGTCAGGTCTGTCCATCGCAAGCAGGAAACATAATGTCATTTTTGTGGCGACCATGGAAGATTCTGTCTATGCGTTTGACGCGGATACCAACTCGACATTTTGGCATGTCAACTTCACCGGCGGAAATATTACGCCTGTACCGGTTGCGGACATCACTGGAAATAACGAACTGAACATTGTCGGCGACGTGGGTATCGAAAGCACACCGGTGATTGACCGGAATTCCAGCACGATTTATCTACTTGCCCGCACCAAGGACACGGATGCCGGAACCTACATCCAAAAGCTCCATGCGCTGGACCTGGCAACGGGCGCGGAAAAATTTGACGGGCCGGTGACGATTACCAACGCGGGGTTCGATCCAGAAGTCGAAAATCAGCGGGCGGGTCTGGCGTTGGCCAATGGAAAAATCATCATCGCCTGGGCTTCCCACGAAGACATTGGGCGTTATCATGGCTGGGTTATGGATTATAACGCCAGCACGCTCCATTTAGTGTCGGCTTTTGACGACACCCCTACCGGACACGAGGGTGGCATCTGGCAGCAGGGCCGCGCGCCGGCGGTGGATTCAAGCGGGAACATCTATTTTATTACCGGCAACGGCTCTTGGGACGGGATGACTAATTTTGGAGAAAGTTTTT
>JBKQUF010000184.1:0-2798 GCA_052140285.1 Limisphaerales bacterium
AGCAAATCGGCCCGGACTTTGGGGGCGATGCCGGCGTTATTGACCAGAACATCAAGGCGGCCGAATTCTTTTTGCACGGCCTCGACGAGATTTTGACGCGCAACGGAATCACTGACGTCTGCCTGAACATAGAATGCATTGGCGGGAAGCGACGGTTCAACGGCGGCTTTGTCGCGGAGACCGCAAATGGCCAGATCGAAGTTTTCGCGAGCCAGGGCCTGCGCGATGCCCAGGCCGATGCCGCGAGATCCGCCGGTCACGAGGGCGACAGGTTTCCGTTTGCCAGGTTTCATAGAAAAAATGACAGGTATTTGCCGCCCGTTGCGGCGCGTCGAACGTAAAGGGCGGCCTCGCGCGCGTGATAATCTCCCCACATGCTGGATTCCCCGCAGGGGACGGCGCGTCCGCGCGGAATGTGATCCCAGCCATTGGGGCGATGATAAATGCTGTGCAGGATGAGGCCCTGGTGTTTCGGGTCGGCGCTGATGTAGGGTTCATCGAAGAGCGCGTTTAAAACCGTAAGGCCCGCCTGCCAATAGCGCTTGTTTTTCAGGTGCCGGCCCAGGCGCAGCAACCCCTGCGCGGCGATGGCGGCGGCGGAACTGTCCACTGGCTCGCGCGAATTGAACGGGTCCGCCGGGCGCGAGCGCCAATCTCCCAGCAGATGCAATTGCGGCGCGCCGGTGTCCCAATACGGAATGCCGTCGGCGGCGGTGGCGTGTCGTATATAGAAATCGCACGCCGCCTCGGCCGCCTTTCGCAATTGGGCCGTGATGGAGTTGTCGCCAATGGCGCGCATGAATTCCAATTGTTCGGCAAACCCGCACATGGCCCAGGCCAGCCCGCGCGTCCACGTGCTAAACGGCGAGTATCCCTGCTGCGAATTTGGGCAGCGGAAACTTCCATCGTTGATGTTAAAAATGGATTCGTGCGCGGTGCGTCCGCGGATGTCGTAAGCGTCGCGACCTTCGCCGTAGTAAATGGAAAACTTCGCCGTCGCCGCGGCGTGAGCCTTGACCCGGTCGAGCAACGAAACGCGGCGGTCGTTTTCCTCCATCAGGACGTGGCCCAGTTGATGCGAGATGGCCAGCGCGCGCAACGAGCGGATGGTATCGACGAAAAGCGAATGCGGACCATTGAAGCAATAAATAACGCCGCCGCCGTCCTTGAGCGCCGTCCATCGCCGGGCCTGCGTCGCGCCGCTGAGTTTGAGCGCCAATTCGTAAAAGGCGCGCTCCCACGGGTTTTCGGCGATGCGGCCCTCATTCATCAGGCGCAGCAAATTGCCGTAAGTGCTGACGTTGTTAAAACCGTGATCGTGAACGCCGAAGTGGCTGACGTGCGGCGCCATCGACTGCACCGTCTGGGTTCGGCCCAATTCGAGGAATTCAGCTTCGTCCGTCGCATCAAACTGCAAGAGGGCCGAGCCGACTTTAAAGCCCTGCGTCCACTTCGTCCACGTGCGGGCGGTGTAACGACCCCGCACGGTGAAAACGGGGGAACCTTGGGCAGGATTGTATTGGCGCTCGATGGAACGAATTTTCTGACCGGACAATTCCCAAAGCCGGTTGATCTTGCGGGTCAAATTGGCCGGCTGGATTTGTTGGTCAATTTTCATTTTCCAGGCCAGCTTTATGGTGTAAAAGGAATATTTCAAGCGAGAGTTTATGAAAATCTGCCGATTTCGGCGTAGTGCCGACGACATCGTTCGTTTGGGAATGGCGGTGGACGGAATCGAATTATTCGATTTGACGCCCGCCGGGATCACGCGGCTGGAGCCGCTGTTGGAAAGCCCTAACCCCTTGGAGCGGCTGACACAGCTTGCGTCGGAGGGCCTGCCGCGTTTTCCGATTTCCCAAGTGATCTGGTGCGCGCCGGTGGAGCAGCAGGAAATCTGGGCCGCCGGAGTGACGTATCTGCGCAGCAAAGCGGCGCGAATGGAGGAATCGGAATTCAGCGCGACAGCCTATGATCGGGTTTACGCGGCGGAACGGCCAGAACTCTTCTTCAAATCGCTGGGCGAAAAAGTCGCCGCCCACGCGGAGCGGGTCGGCATTCGGAGCGACGCGCTCTGGAGCGTGCCGGAGCCCGAACTGGCGCTGGTCCTCAATTCACGCGGCGCGATTGTCGGCCATACGATCGGCAACGATATGAGCTCGCGCGACATCGAAGGGGAAAACCTGTTGTATCTCCCGCAGGCCAAAGTTTATGAACGCTCGTGCGCGCTTGGCCCGTGGATCTATATGGGCGCTTCCGAAACCGCAGCGCGCGGTTGGCAGATCCGGCTGGCGATTGAGCGAAACGGCCAGACGGTGTTCGCGGGCCAGACATCTGCCGGGCAAGTCAAGCGCAGTTTCGCGGAGTTGGCCGATTTTCTCTTCCGCTGCCAGCGGTTTCCTCACGGAGCGGTGCTGTTGACAGGCACCGGCGTTGTTCCACCCGACAGTTTCACATTGCAGGCGGGCGACATGGTCGAAATCGAAATCAGCGGAATCGGCACCCTCCGAAATCCGGTGGTGACTGTGTAATGGTTCCTGAGTGCGACCCAGCTTGGCCAGACTTCAATTCATTTTTTACCTTTATTTACCTTTAGTTGCCTTTATTTGGTTTGATTCGGGGTCCGGTGAATGGACGCCTGCGATTCGCACAAGAACCTGCCGCTTCTGGCGCATGGAATGCCGATAACAGCCTGGTTTTTAACAAGTTGCGTGTAATTTGCGCTTTTTGGCGGAAAAAAATAAAAATGTTTAACCGTTATTAGCCGTTCCGGGGTATCCTATTGACGCCACCGACCACAA
>JBKQUF010000185.1:0-7756 GCA_052140285.1 Limisphaerales bacterium
GCAGCAGCGGGGTGTCGCGGTCAATCGAAACAAAGCGGGTCGCCATGAGTTTCAGACACGAACGCCTTGCGGCAGTTCAATCTGTCTGACAAAAAATGCGTTTTCTAAGTCAGACAGGCTGCTAGAATTGTGGCCCATGCCGGAAGGCTGCTGTGAATCGGCGAACATTTACCCAAAATTTCAGCAACAGGTTGGCCCAAAATGGGGAATAAGCTCGGAGCAACCTATTGATCGCGTCCAATTTTCCGACCGACGCGAATGGTGGGTGGTGTGTCAACGCGCAAAGCTTCGTATGGACGATTTGCGAGATAGTACTTGTTGCGATAACGACGGCATTCTCGTTCAGATCAATTCGCGTTCCAATTGAAGGTGTGAACCGCCATGCGAGCTGTCCGGGCATTCCGCCCGCACTACAGGAATCCGCAATGATTCGACGATGATGAAATAATTTAGCCTTTACGACATTTTGGGTGTGCTTGCTCCGTGTTCTTTGTTAATTTCATGCTCATGGTGCGCAAACAAGGGAGATCAGGTACAGACCGTTCCCCACTGTAAGCACTTGGGCGAACGCCAGAACATCCTACCCGTTGGCCTCGCGTCCTCTTGGAAATCAGAGTCGCTTTTGCCGAACGCCAACGCCTCAAATTTAATGGCACGCGCACATTACAGACACACCAACTGCACGAAGGCAGGCCAATACAAGTGCTCATATTCACACAAAATAAGAGGGCTGGAAATCGGTGAGAAAGCATGAAAATCTCTCAAGTTTTTGTGCGTGACGAAACTCTTAAACTGAACTACCTTTTGGTATTGCGCCAATGATTTCAACCGGTTAGCCGGTAGTACTATGAATGCAATCCACGCCCATGCACTTCGTTCCTTCCGGAATGATTTACTATGGTTGCTGTCACTGCGCCAAGGCGTGCAAGTGGCTACCGCATGGTTGTTTATCTGGGGCGTTATCGTCATTGCTTTCAGAATTCTTGGAACCCAAAACTCATACTGGCTATGGTTTGGGTTAACGGGAGTTTTTCCGATCGTGGCATATGCCTTTTGGCGTTCGCAAAAGCAATTGCCCGCCTTTTCAAAAATCCGTGCAAGTTATGACCATATGAATGTCTGCGGCGGTCTCATCATGGCTGAGGAAGCCGGAAACATGGAGGCATGGCAGGAAAATTTGCCGGGCGCGGGCGCCCCGAAATTGCGTTGGAATAGCGGTCGGCCCATTTTTCTTTTCTCCCTCTCCGCCTTGTTCGCCGCGACAACGATCCTGTTGCCGGCACGGTTAACGCAGCTTCCAAGTCATCAATCGTTACAGATTGGACAGCTTGTCCAGCAATTGCAGGTGGAAGTTAAAACCCTCGCCCAAGAAAAGATTTTGGAAGACAAAAAGGCTGAGGATCTGCAAAAACAACTGTCACAGTTGCAAAATGATTCGTCCGGAGCCGATCCGGACAAAACCTGGGAGGCGCTCGATCATATCCGGGAATCCAATTCCGACGCCGCGAAGCAGGCTGCCGAAGAAGCTATCGCCAAGACCACGGATCTGGCGCAGGCCGAAACACTCGCGCAGGCGATGGCACAAGCCGATGACGCCGGGGTAAGCCAGGCCAATGCCAATGAAGCCGCACAGGACCTGGCACACATGCTTGCAACGGCGCAATTCGATGACGGCCTCTTGAAAGGCCCGATCCCGCCCGAACTTTTGTCCGGCCTCACCGGTTTGGACAAAGACCAGTTGCAAAAATTGTTGAGCGCGTTGGAATCGGACAAAAATTTGTTCGGTACGACCGTCAGCAACTTGACGCAATTGCGGTTGATCGATGCCGCGACGCTGGCCCGATGTTTGAATGCCGGAAAATGCACTAATGGTTGTGCAGCGCTTGCAGCTTATCTGTGTAATTGCACCAATAACTGCAATGCGCTCGCGGCGTGCCTGGGCAAAGGCGGCCCCGGTGGCGGGGGTCCCGAGGCGCCAATGACCTGGAACAACGGCGCCTCGGAGAATGACCTAAAATTTCAAGAACACGCCCTACCGCCCGCCTCATCTTTGGACGAGGCGCAGTTGGTGGGCGTCAGCCGCGCGGCCCCGCAAATCAGCGATGCCACGGTGACGATTGAACACGGCGCGTTGGAAGGCGCCCCGGGCAGTGGCGGCTCGGCCCACGCTCAAATCATTTTACCGGAGCAACGGCAAGCGGTTCAGGCATTTTTCAAACGCACAGACGAATAATCCGTCCAATCTTCGGTAAACAGGTTTCGTGATGGAAGTGGATATATTTATGGCTGATACAATTCTAAAACCGGAAGAACTAAAACCCGCCGCCGGACTGGTGCGGAAAACACTGGAACAGCTTGACCGCATTTTGCTTGGACGCCACGACCTGCACCGCCTCGTGCTCGTTGGCATTCTCGCTCGGGGCCACGTGCTTCTGGAAGGTTTGCCCGGACTTGGAAAGACGGCGCTGGTACGAACGATCGGGCAAATCCTGAAATTGGATTTCAAACGGATTCAATTTACCCCTGATTTGATGCCAGGTGACGTTCTGGGCACCCATATTTTGCAGGAAACCAGTAGTGGCAAGCGCGAAATGGTCTTTCAGTCCGGGCCGGTGTTCACGAATATTCTACTCGCGGACGAAATCAACCGGGCGTCGCCTAAAACGCAATCGGCGATGCTCGAAACGATGCAGGAAAATTCCGTGACGCTGCTGGGCACCACTCGCGCACTGCCCCAACCGTTTTTTGTCCTGGCCAGCCAAAACCCGATCGAACTGGAAGGGACCTACCCGCTGCCGGAGGCCCAACTGGATCGCTTCTTGTTTCGACTGTTGTTCGACAAGGTTGACACGGATACCTTGGACCAGATCATTTCCGAACGGCGACGAGGAGAGTTGCCCGCGCCGACGTGGCAAATGGAGCGTGCGGAACTCGAACTCCTCTTTCAAACGATGGGCAGGATCTACCTTCCACGCCCGGTTTCGCGCTACATTGCGCGACTGATCTCCGCAACCCATCCAGGCGCAGCGGAGGCCATTGAAATCGTAAACCAGTACGTCAGTTACGGCGCGTCACCGCGAGCGGCGATCGCGATCGCCGAAGCGGCCCGCGCGAACGCGCTCATTGCCGGGCGCCCCAGCGTCGGGTTTGAAGACGTCAAATTGGTTGCGTCTGCGGTCCTGAACCACCGGTTAATTTTGAATTATCAGGCGCGCTTCGATAAAATGAGCGCTTCAAAACTGGTTTCGGGCTTGCTCGAGCAGATGGATGAAACCGGTTTGAACCTGCCGAAAGACTTGAAAGTGGAAGCGAGCCTTCAAGCATGAAGAGCCGGCAACCATTTCAGCGCCAACGACGCGCGGTTTTTATTTCCCTGATTTCCGGGTTTCTTCTTTTGCCCGCGGCGGTTTCCCGCGCCGAAGTTTTTGGCGACATCTTCGCTTCCGCCGATTCGATCTACACCGGCAACACGTATCATGGTTATGCGGAGACGCGCGTGGTTTTGGAGAACCATTCTCCGGGGCGAACCCACAGTGTCACGCTGGTCTACCCCAATAATTCCTTTGGCAGTTTTGGTAATACCATTGCGCGCATGTCGCGTACCGTCAAAGTGGCGCCGGCCAGCCGGATCGTCGTCTCATTGCTGCAACCGCCCCTTCCGTCCCAGGGGGACGGGCAGATCCGCGTGGACGTGGACGGCCATGATGACAACAATTATATCGCGGCGCCAAACGCGAACAATCATTGCAGTTATTATACGCGTGGGGGGCAAATCGCGGCGGTTTTTGTCAGCCGCAGCCTGGACAACGACGTCATCGGGCGGCTGTTAAATGCCGGTCGCGCCGGTTACACCGCCGAAATGGCCACTGGCCCGCCGGATGCACGCGGAGGCGGATACGATCCGAATTGTTGGATGCCCGACAGCCGCTATAACCGCCGAACAAACTGGTTGGAATTGGACTACGCCAGCCCGCAAACAGCGACGACGATCGATATTTATGAGAACATGTCGTCCCAATTGGGGCAGCTTTCGGTAATTGGGACCTCAGGCAAAGCGATTGCAACGCTGCCGGGTTTCGCCGGGAAACGATCCGGATCCACCACGGGCGGCACCCTCCTGGAATTTTCCCTGCCTGCGACCAAAGAGCCGGTGAAGACCGTGCGCTTGGATTTCGGGCTAACCTCGCCGTACTCCGTGGCCATTGATGCTGTACAGCTTTCCGGTCCGTCCGGCAGCCAATGGGCTTCCGATGCCCGGGCCAGCAGCGACAACAGCGCGGCAGGCCCTAGTTTCAGCGGCCGCACTGCGGACACAGTTGAAAACCTCCGAGCAGAAGTGCCGGCGTCCGGGTGGAGCGAAGATTGGCTGGCGTACACGCCATTTGAAGCGGTCGCCATGGCTTCATCGGACTTGGATTCAATGTCGCCGACGGTGATGGATGCATTGGAAAACTATATGCAGGCTGGTGGAACCATCCTTCTTTTCGGCCAAAATGGCCCGCCGGCGGCCTGGCATCCGTTGAAGAAAAGCAATCTTAGGGACGGGGCGGAATTCGATTTTGGCTTCGGCCACTGCTTTGTCTTCCCATTTGAGAATCCCTCGTCGCTTGACCATAATTCCACCCTAACTCTTCGCACCGCCGTGAAAAGAGCATCAAGTTACTGGCAAAATTTGCCTGCTGATGACAATTCCGCCAACGAAGCATTTCCTGTCGTCGCCAATCTCAAGATCCCCACCCGCGGTTTTGTCCTGCTTATGCTTGGCTTCGTCGTTGTGATCGGCCCGGTGAACATGATTTATCTTCACCGTTCCAACCGCAGGATTTGGTTGCTCTGGACCGTTCCGGTGATTTCCATCATGACTACGTTGCTCGTTTTTGGCTACAGTTTGCTGCGCGAGGGGGTGATGCCGGATGCCCGGATCTCCGGCATTACGGTCTTGGACCAGGTTACCCACCGGTCGGCGACGGTTGGCGCGACTGCATTCTATTGTCCGCTTACTCCGAGCGGCGGTTTGTCCTTTGACTTTGAAACGGAGGCCACCCCATTGGTGCCGGTTGGCTATGAACGTTCCGGGGGGAAGGCCCGCTATGTGGATTGGACCCACACGCAAAATTTTCAGCGCGGCTGGCTTTCCGCGCGCGTGCCGGCTTATTTCCATCTGCGCAAGACGGACACCCGCCGTGAACGCGTTCAACTCGTGGAAGAATCTGGAAAATGGCAGGTCGTCAACGGCTTGGGGACGCCAATCAAAGCGCTTTGGTTCGCGGACGCGACTGGTAAAATTTATGGCGCGGGAGTAGTTGCTCCCGGTGAGAAGAGCGCGCCCATGGAGAGGGTAAATTCATGGGTTTCGGCGGAAAGCGGCCCAAGCGGTTTGCGGGACGCGCTGTCCTTCACCGCCAATATCGGTCCGTCCTTTGACGCCAGCCCGTTTCTCCTGCCGAATACTTACGTGGCGGAAACCGGAGGCAATCCGTTCATTGAGAACGCCCTCGGCGCCTCGGCTAGTCTTAAGAGGACCCGGACCGATGGAGTTGTCTTTGGAATTTTGGATCCCTCCGAAACCAGATGAAAGTACAGGTCAAAAATTTGCGGAAGGCTTTCGGCAAAACCATCGCCGTGGACAATATTTCCTTTTCGTTTGATTCAGGCCACGTTTTCGGCTTTGTGGGACCGAACGGCGCGGGCAAAACGACGACGATGCGCATCATTTCCACCATCGAGGAGCCAACCTCCGGCGATGTTTTATTGAATGGTGTTTCCGTGTGTGAAGAACCGGAGGTGGCGCGGCGGCTAGTTGGGTACGTTCCTGACACCCTCCCCGCGCACGGAGACATCACCGTCCACGAGTATTTGGATTTCTATGCGCGGGCATATGGCTTGCGCGGCGCAGGGCGGGCACGTGCGGTGGAGGCGATCGAAGAATTCACCAACGTCGGCGGCATCCGTGAAAAACATTTAAAAGCGCTGTCCAAAGGAATGAAGCAGCGGGTCAGCCTGGGCCGCGCACTGGTGTACGACCCACACATCCTCGTGTTGGATGAACCGGCTGCCGGACTGGACCCCCGGGCGCGAGTGGAGCTGCGCGAATTGCTCGGGCTGCTCGCGGGGCAGAAAAAAGCGATTTTGATCAGTTCGCACATTCTGACCGAGTTGACGGAGATCTGCAACGGGGTCGTCATCATCGAACGCGGCAAGATTCTTGAGACGGGTACGATAGATGACGTCCTCAAAAAAAGCGTGCCGCGCCGGACCATTGCCATTCGCTTGCTGGACAGCCAACACCCGCAATTGCTCAAAGAGCTTTTGCAGATGCCGCACGTTGAGAACGCGCGGAGCGCCGCCAACGAGATTCATTTCGAATTCAGCGGCGACGAAGCTGCATCAAGCGGCGTCCTGGAAAATCTCATCTTCAAGAAATACAAGATCGTTGAATTCCGGCAAAACCGGGCAAATCTCGAGGATATATTTATGAACGTGACGAAGGGAGGGGTTCAGTGACTGTCGTGCTGGCCAAAATCAGGTCCTATTTCAACGATTGGCGCGGGTGGGAATTGAACCCCATCGTCGTCAAGGAGTTGCGTCAGGCTGTCCGCAGCCGGGCGGTGACCATCATGCTGCTGCTTCTGCTGGCCGGGCTGTTTGTGACCTCGGTGCTTTTCCTGATCACGCAGAGCTTTGACGTTAGTCCGAGCGAAGAGCTTGGCAGCTCGATGTTCTCTACATTCATGGTCATCCTGGCGTTTGCAAGCATCCTCTTCATTCCCCTTTACATCGGGATTCGTGTCGCAGTCGAACGCCAGGAAAATAATCTCGACCTTCTTTACGTCAGCACCTTGTCCCCAACACAGATCATCCGGGGAAAATTCCTTTGCGGCGCCTATCTGGCTATTTTGTTTTTCAGCGCCGTCATGCCATTCATGGCGTTCACCAATTTGTTGCGCGGCGTGGATCTGCCCACGATCTTTTTCATCCTGTTTTGCCTGTACACCATCGTTTGTGTAATGAACCAACTGGCAATTTTCTTTGCGTGCCTGCCAATGAGCCGGCCGTTCAAGATCGTACTGGCATTGCTTGGGTTTTTCCAATGTTTTGGCTTTATTATTTCAGCCATCGCTGTTTCGGTCGAACTGATGGGTTCCGGCGTAGGCGCGATGATGGGAGAGCCTAATTTCTGGCTGGCGACGCTGTCGGGTGTGAGTATTTGCGTGGCAATCACGGGGTTATTTTTTATAATGTCAGTCGCTTTGGTGGCGCCGCCCTCGGCCAATCGCGCATGGGCGGTCCGCGTTTATATCACGGTGATCTGGCTTCTGGGCGGGCTATTGGCGTTGGCGTGGGCTGTACACAACCGCGCTCCCACTCCGGTGCTTGCATGGGCGAATGCAACTTTTTTGCTGATGATCTGCTCGCTCCTGGTCGTGATCAGCAATACGGACCACCTAAGTCTGCGGATCCGCCGCGGGATTCCCCGACCGTTCGCAAAGAGAGCCGTCGCGTTTGTCCTGTCCAACGGTGCGGCGGGCGGCCTGATTTGGGCCGCCGGGATTTGTGTTGCCACATATCTAGCCGTTTGGGCTGTTGTCCTCACCGTCGCTCCGGTCACTTCGGCATCCAGCCCGATGCGGGCTTTGCCCTTCAGCGGCATATTAACCGGGATTGTTTCCGGCACGGGCGACGATGTTTATTTCTTCAATTGGGCGACGACGCTTGCTTATGTCTTTGATTACGCGCTGACCGCGCTGTTCATCCA
>JBKQUF010000186.1:0-4080 GCA_052140285.1 Limisphaerales bacterium
TGTTGGAGCATCCATTCGTGGCTGATGTGGTCGAAGCAGCCTTTAATGTCGCCTTCCAGCACCCACTGCGGCGAACATCCCCGGCACAGCGCATTGAAGCACTGTTGCAGGGCGTCGGCAGTGGAGCGTTCCGGTCGGAAGCCATAGGAATTGGGGTCGGCGGTAGTTTCCGCGATGGGTTCCAACGCCAGCAAGTGTAACGCTTGCATGGCGCGGTCTTTCATCGTGGGAATGCCCAGCGGCCTTTGTTTCCCATTGGCTTTCGGGATATAAACGCGGCGCAAAGGCAGCGGTTTATATCCACGACGGTGCAACGACCCAATGGCCTTGAGTCTGGCCGCCGGAGTTGACCATCTCACCCCATCCACTCCGGGCGTGCGCTTGCCTTGATTTTCCGTCACCCGTTTCACGGCCAAGGCTTTGCCGGAAAACGAGCAGGTCAGCAACCGTTGCAAGGCTTGCACCTTGCCCCAGCGCCTTCCCGAGTTGCCTTTACGATACGGGCTTGCAGCCTTCTGACTTGGCGTTCACACTGGAGCCAGTTGATCTGTCGCCAGTGCGCCGCTTCGCCAGAGGACGCACACATGGATGAGTCCACGTTCATTTGCTTTTCCTCTCGTTGAAGGTTCTACGAGTTTTCTCGTAACGATTGACCATGCTAGCCCGACTTTCGCAACTGGAGGGGGGTCCCGACTTTTTTTAGCGGGGTGAGCCAGGAATTTCCTTGCAAATTGAGGGTTGGAAGTTTGAAAAGTGATTTGGTGCAGACCCACCCCCTTCCCGGACCGGCGGAGGGTCTGGTAGAGTACCAGTGGTATGGCCAAACCATTCTTGCAATGTCATCGGCGATTCAAAAATGGGAAGGATCATTGTTATTGGAGTATCGCCGAGAAAGTGCGCACGGCGCGGGGTTGGACGCAACGACACTTGCTGTACTTGGGTGAAATCAATGACAGCCAGAAGGCAGCCTGGACCAAGGTCACCGAGGTCTTCGACCCGGTCCGGGAACAAACCCAGCCGCTGGCGTTGTATCCGTCGGATCGGGAAATGCCCGAACATGCCAGCGAATATGGCGTGCAAGTCCGGTTAAGCGAATTTGTCTTGCGACGTCCCCGGCAGTGGGGCGCGTGGTGGATCGGTTGCCGACTGTGGGAGCAGTTGAAGCTGGATGAGTTTTGGCAAGAGCGCTTGCCCGATTCACGGGAAGGGACCTGCTGGCGGCAGATCTTGGAGACCCTGACGATTTATCGGCTGGTGGATCCGGGCAGCGAATGGCGGCTGCACCGGCACTGGTTCCAGAACAGCGCGATGGCCGATTTGCTGGCCGCCGATTTTGCGCTGGCGCAAAAGGACAAGTTGTACCGTTGTCTGGACAAGTTGTTGGCGCATCGGGCGGCACTGTTTGGCCATTTGCGGCAACGCTGGCAGGATTTGTTCGGGGTGAAGTTTGAGGTGTTACTGTACGATTTAACCAGCACGTATTTTGAAAGCGCCCCGCCCTTTCCCGAAGGGGACAAGCGGCAGTACGGTTACAGCCGGGACAAGCGGCCGGACTGTGTGCAGGTGGTGATTGCGCTGATCGTCACGCCGGAGGGTTTTCCGCTGGCCTATGAAGTGATGGCCGGCAACACGGCCGACAAGACCACGTTGCGGGACTTTCTCAAAAAGATCGAGGACCTGCACGGCAAGGCCGAGCGGATCTGGGTGATGGATCGGGGCATTCCCACGGAGGAAGTGTTGCCGAAATGCGGGCCAGCGATCCGCCGGTGCGCTATTTGGTGGGCACGCCCAAAGGACGATTGAATCAGCACGAGCAGGCGTTTTTGAAGCAACCATGGCAAACAGTGCGGGAGGGCGTACAGGTCAAACTTTTGGCGGAGGAAGGCGAACTGCTGGTCTTGGCCGAAAGCAAAGATCGAGTGAACAAGGAGCGCTCCATGCGGCGGCGGCAGTTAAAAGGACTCTGGAAACGGCTCAAAGAACTGGAGCGAATGGAACTGAGCCGGGATCAACTCCTGCTCAAATTGGGCGCGGCCAAGCAACAGTATCCGGCAGCCTGGCGTTTGGTGGCGGTGGAAGTTCCAGACCCGGGTGCGGAGCTAAAGCCGCCCCATTTTAAGTTTGAATTGCGAAAGAAGAAACTGCGCCAGGTTCGCCAGCGGGAGGGGCGTTATTTATTGCGCAGCAATCTCAACGCCCAGGAACCGGAGAAGCTGTGGCAAATTTATATTCAATTGACCCAAGTCGAGGCGGCCTTCAAAGATCTTAAAGACGATCTGGCTTTATGCCCGATTTATCATTCCGACGAGCAACGCATCGAGGCGCACATTTTCGTGTCGTTCCCGGCCTATTGTCTCCACGTCCATTTGCGCGCCTGCCTGCGGCCGTTGGCTGCGGGGTTGACCCCGCGCGCCGTGCTGGAAAAGTTCGCGGCCATCCAGATGCTCGACGTGCATTTTCCGACCACCGACGGACGCGAATTGGTTTTCAGCCGATATACGCAGCCCGAGAACGACCACAAAATGATCTTGGCGCAACTAGGTTGGGAACTGCCGCCCCAACCGCCGCCGCGCATCACTCAGAAGGGACAACTGCTCGCAGAATGAGTCCTTGGTGCAGACCTTTTGAATGAAATCGCTATTTTTCAGGGGTTTCGGCAGGTCATCCCCTCCAGTTGCGAAAGTCGGGCTAGAACGATTCGGAAGCGTGCCTCATTCCTCATCATCTTGGCGAATGCCCCGACGTCCGACTTACGTGGCAAATCGCCCACGAAAACGCCGTTCCCAGTCTGGATGGCTGTCCAGTGGGACCATTTTTACGGCGCCGGGTTTGAGTCCGCGAGAAAGCATTTCTTTCAGGAAAACAGCTTCGGCAGACATCGAATCTTGATAAATATGGAAAAGATGCACTGTGGAGAGTTGGCCCAAACGACGGCTGTAAGCGTAATGGAAGTTCTCGGCCGACCTACTTTCCAGACAATAACATATACCAGTGATGTCAGGCGGGCGCTGTCAATGGTTTGATGTGTGGATTTCGTGTCGTTAAAACTGACGATTGTTGAATTCGACAGCCGGTTGTAAACTACAACAATGGCCAACTTTCAGCATGAAAACCCGACACCAGAATTGCGTTTAATTCCGGGCGTTCTGTTTTCATTTCTGGTGATTTTTGGTTTGCTGTCGGGCGTGGCGGGCGGTTTGTGCGCGCAAACGCATACGGACATCGGCTCGTCCGCGCCAATTCCGGGGACGAATGACATCTCCCAGCTCTCGACCAACGGCGACCAGACATTTCCTGACGGGATAAATTATTATTCCAACAACAATCCGTCCGTTGGTCAGACGTTCACCACCGGAACCAACGCGATGAAGCTTGTGTCGGTCGCCATCAAGACGGCGGGGTTGAATCACGACAGCGGCAACATCTTCGGCACGCCCGCTGCCACGCCAACGTATTATTTGAGCATTTATTCGATGAGCAACAGCACGGCGACGTTGCTCATCGCGTTCAGCGCGGCGAATCCGGGTTTTACCGATGGCGACTGGCTACAATGGAGTAATCTGAACGTGCGGTTGGGCGCGAACCAAACCTACGCGTATTCTTTCGGCGTCCCGGGCGGCAGCGGCTGGGCGGCGCTGGCCGTGGCCACGAACGCCTACGCCGGCGGCGAAATCGCGGTCATTCCCACCAGCGGCGGCACGATCACCACCGGCAGCGGTTTTGACGCGGTATTCGATCTTGGCCTGCAACCGGCGGCGACCAACATACCCGCCTCCATGCCGTGGCCGGTTCCGACTTACGGATGGAACTTGGGAGATACATTGGAGGCCACGTGGGGAGTGCCGAGTTTTACCGCAGCACCGTTCTATGCTGCCGCCAACGCCGGTTTCAACGCCGTTCGCATTCCCTGCGCGTGGGATTTCAATGCCACCACCAACATCAGCGGCGGCGTCACCAATTATCCAATCAATCCCGCGTTCATGGCGCAGGTCAAACAGACGGAGGACAATGCAATTGTCGCCGGATTGTATGTCGTCGTGAATGACCACTGGGATGGCGGCTGGCTGGAAAACAACATTG
>JBKQUF010000187.1:0-6462 GCA_052140285.1 Limisphaerales bacterium
AACAGCCTTTATTTACGGCCTCATTACGCACGTCCGCGCACAAAAACGAAGTGCGCGGCCTTGGCTTCGAATCCCACCCCTTCCGCCATTTCCAAAACCTCAAAATCCGAGGGTTTTGGTTCAAACAAGGGGGAAATTTCTTGCTAAAATAGGTTTGCAGGGCGGACACTATTGGGCATCAATTATGCTTAGTCAAAGGAGCAAGCCGCAAAATCCATGTTTAGTTTCATATCGAGTTTGTGGACGGATCAAAAACTGCGCTTTGGCAGCGCGAAAGCCAGGCTGGCTGCAGTGGAGGAGTTGTCCCAGCAGTATGATTCCGAGGTGGTTGAGCCGCTCATTTTTGCCTTAAAAGACAAAAGTCCGGATGTGCGCACTGCGGCGGCGAGGGCATTATTGCGTTATAATACCACGCAAGCAGTCGAGCCGCTCATGGTCATCTTGCGTGACACCTCGCCGCTGGCCCGCGCCGCGGCGGCGGAAACGCTCGGTCGTTTGGGAGACCTGCGGGCGGTCCCTCATTTGGTGGGATTACTGCGCGACGCGGACCTGATTGTCCGCGGAATTGCGGTACGAAGTCTCAACCGCCTGGGGTGGAAGCCGGAAAACGCGCCAGACCGCGTGCTGCAGATCCTGGCGACGGGTGAATTGCATCAACTGGTGGCGATGGGGCCGGAAGGTGTGGGCCATCTGCTCGAGGCGCTGCGTAACGGGACGCTCAACAAACAACTAACGGCGGCCAGGGCCCTGACCCGGGTAAATGACCCCCGCGTGAAACCGGCGATGCTGGCGGCGCTAAAAAAGAACCTTCCGGAATTGCGCGCTGTGGCGCTTGGCGTTTTGGAAAAAAATGCGGATTCTGAAACATTTGATCAGATCAGGCCCTTATTGCAGGACCAAGATGCCTCAGTGCGCGTCGCGGCGGTGGAGGCGGCCAGCGTGTGCGGCGGCAAACGCGTGGTACCGCTGATGTTGAAGCGCCTCGTGGATCCATCATGGGAGGTGCGGCAGGCGGCGGCCAAATCGCTTGGCCGGTGGAGAGACGTCTCCGCGGTGGATGGTTTGTGCCAGATCATCCAGGATCCCGACCACGACGTGAGGGAAGCCGTCGTCACCGCACTGGGAGAGCTGGGGGATGCGCGCGCGATCCAATATCTGGTGCTGTCCCTGCTGGACCATGAAAGTGTCGTGCGCACCGCCGCGCTGGCAACATTAAACAGGATCAACCAGAACTGGATGGAATCCGGGGCCGCCCATCAGGCGATCCCCAAAATCAAAGCAGCTCTATGTCACGACGACTACTGGGTGAGCAATGCCGCGGTGAAACTCCTGCAACAATTTAACGTGGACGTGGCGAGCCTGCAAAGCCAGGAGGCAGAGGTAAAACTGGAAATGAAATCGGGTCTGTCTCCGGCCTATGCGGTGTTTGCGGAACTGCTCTTTGACCGTGACCGCGACCTGCGCCTGGCCGCCGCGGTTTCACTGGGCCGATTGGGCGAAAAAAGCGCCGCCACGATTCTCTCCACGGCCTCGCGCGACGCCGACTTTACAGTTCGGCAGGCGGCATTATCGGCGTTAACCGTCCTGAAATGAGCAAAACATGAGCGAAGCAGCCAAACATAACATTTTGTTCCTGGATGATGACAAGGATTTTCTTCTGACGGTCCAGGATCTCTACGGGACGATGAGCGGACAATCCTGGAAAATTCACACGGCGGCCACGCCCGACCGCGCGCTGGAAATATTGGATGCGGAGAGGATTGACCTGGTGGTGGTGGACATCAACATGCCGGTGATCGACGGCATCCAATTCCTGGGCGTTTTGCGGCGGCGTCATCCCAAGTTGAAACGGGCGGTGCTCACCGGTCTGGGAACGCCGGAAAAACGGGCCGCGTGCCTCGCCAATGGCGCGGATCTGTTCATGGAAAAATCGCCTTCGCCCGAAGGCTACCAATCCATTTTTGTGATGCTGGGCGAATTGTTACAATGGACACCCAAGGAAGGATTTGAAGGAGTATTGCGCAAAGTAGGCCTGCAAGACGTCATCCAGATGGAATGCCTCGCCCGCAACTCCTCCATCCTGGAGATATACAATGAGCAGGTCCTGGGACAGATTTACATCGAAGAAGGACAGCTCGTCCATGCCGTCGGCGGCGATTTAGTGGGTGAAAGAGCATTGCAAAAACTGCTTTCTCTGCCTGGCGGCTCCTTTGAACTGGCGCAATTCGCCCCTCCGGAGAAAAAATCGCTCAGCGGAACTTGGGAAATGCTGCTCATGAACGCCGCCCAGGCGCTTGATGAAAACGCCACCGCCCAGGAAGAAACCAAAACAGCCGCCGCGCCCGCCAACGAGCCGGCCTCCCGCCTCGAGGAAACTCTGATTTGCACATCCGCGGGCGATACGCTCTGTGATAGCGTCCCGCATGATGCTCCGGCGCGGGTGAGATGGTTGCAATCCATGGACCAGCAGGCGGCCATGTTGGGGCAGCTTCTTTCCCTCGGAAATTTCGACCGGCTTGAGACAGAGCTCGTGGGAGGGCGGGCCATATCCCTTAACCGCGGCGGCAAACTGGTTTTCGTGCGTGTTTCCAACGGCTTGGGGGGCAAATGAACGAACTTTTCCAACAATGGCTCGATGCCCGATCCTCGGTTCCGGGAATGATTGCCTGTGCGGTGACGAGTAATGTCACCGACTTTTGCCGTAGCCTGGATGCCAGCTTTCCCGCCGGGCAAATGAAAGAAATCGTCCGCGCCCTGCGAACGGGCGCGCCGTTCCCTGGCCTCGAATCGTCCGAGGTCCGCTGGCACACCTGGGTTTTCGCCAACGGAAAAATCCGGTCCGTCATCCGTCCCGACGGCTGGACTTTTACAACAGCCGTCCGCGTTAACTCTGAAGCGGCGCAAATTCTCGACCCGCTATCGGAAGAATTTCTTGCGCTCAAGCCGCCCGGCTAAAAATATTTCGCGCGTTGCACCGAGCCGGGCCTGCCAATCCAGTCAGGCGCCATGGCTTTCCTTGATGGAGCGATAATTCTGGCCGTTGGTAAAATATGACGGGTGGGCGTGATGACATTACCTTCATGCCGCGCCGGAGGAGGATTGACGCACCGCGCAAATTCACCGCCCGGCTGGGATGGATTACCTGCGCTGCTTGAATTGTTTGTCGCCATCGTTACAATCCGCATATGGAACCGCCGGATGTCATTCCCAATTTTAAATTTGAAGCCAAGTGTATTTTATTCGCTTCAATAATTGTTTGGGCTGCCATTTGTTTTCGCCTGGGCGACTTGCCTTTGGAACAGCCCGACGAAGGCCGGAATGCCGAAGTGGCTCGCGAAATGAAAGAATCGGGCGCATGGCTGGTTCCCACTTACAACGGCATGGCTTATCTCGATAAACCATCTTTTTATTTCAAAGCCGTGGCAATTTCTCTTGCCGTTTTTGGCGACTCGGAGACCGCTGCGCGCATTCCCTCGGCTGCATTTGGAATCGCATTAGTTATCCTGGTTTACATTTTCTGCCGGCGCGAATACGGAGTCCGTTGCGCTGCCTTGGCGGCTGTCGTGCTGGCAACGACGCCGCTTTTCCTCGTGAATGCGCGCACAGTAATCTTCGATATTGCACTCTGCTTCTTTACGGTATCGGCTATTTTTGCAGGCTATCGGGCCGAAGAATCCGAGGGAAATTTGCGGCGTTTATGGTATCTGGCCAGTGCGGCCGCCGCCGGTTTTGCAACCCTGGTAAAAGGGCCGGTCGGCTTTCTTGTTCCGGGACTGGTTCTGTTGCTTTTTCACCGTGTTCAGGGGCGGCGCGGCGTGTGGAAGCGTTTTTTTGCGCCTCTGAACCTGCTGGTTTTTTTCGGCGTGGTTCTGCCATGGTTTATCGCACTTTCATTGGCACATAAAGATTTTGCCTACTATGGAATCATCGAAGAGTCGTTTCATCGTTTCACGACCACGGAATTTCACCGGTCGAAGCCATTTTATTTTTTTGGAATCATCGTGGTTGGAATGTTTTTGCCCTGGAGTTTTCTGCTGCCGGAAGCTGTCGTCGCGGCATGGAAATCCCGAGGTCACCGGGCGCGGGCGGATGTCCTTTGCATGGTCTGGGCGGTGACGGTGGTGATTTTCTTTTCTCTGTCCAAATCAAAAATGCCGGGATACATCCTCAGTGCGACCGTTGCTTGCGGAATTTTGGTGGCGCGACTTTTTGACAAGGCGTTGGCAGCTCCTGGCGGAAAGCCCGCCCAAATTGCCCGACATGCGGCAATTATCTTCGTGATTGTTTGTCTGGCAGGAATGGTAACGGCCGCATTCTTGTCATTCCACACCCAATTGCTGGCCCGACCGCTGGGCATTTCTGTGGTTGATACAGAGCAATTCAAATTACACATCGCAACAGCCATTGTGATCCTCCTGTTGTTCACCTTGTTTGCGTTGCTGGCAGTTTACCGGAGAAATGTGAAATTATATTTCACCTGCTTCGCTTTGTTCCCGTTGCTGTTGTTAAACGCAAATTATGGAATGCTCAATGTCGTATTCAGTGCCAAATCGGCCCGGACCTTGGCGCAGGAGATTCCGACATTGCCGCCCCAGACAGAGTTGGCTTGTCTGCAATGTTTCCCAAGCGGCCTGACATTTTATTTGGGTCGCACGGCCACGCTGATCACCAAAGATGGCGGCGAATTGACCAGCAATTATATCCTGTTCAGTTTGAAGTCCGAACCAACGTGGCCGCCCAATCTCGTGGCGATTTCCAACTTCGACCATTGGTTGGCTACGCGGAGTCATCCGGTGTATCTTGTCGTTCGCCAGCAGGACCGTTCCAGGTTGGAAGCAATCATTGCCGGCCGGCGGACAACTATTCAACAATTGACGCCGCAGTATATCGGCGCGTTGTTGCGGCCATTTTGATGTGTGGAATTTGTGGCATTGTCAATGTCTCTGGATTGCGTCAGCCGGAATCCACGCGGCTCTGGGTGAACGCAATTCTGGCGGCGCTCTCGCATCGCGGGCCGGATGATACCGGCATCGCTGCTTCGGATTTCGCCGTGCTGGGAGCGACGCGTCTGGCCATCCGCGGCAAACACGACGGCAACCAGCCAATGTTGGACGCAAAAAGCGGTGTCGTTGCCATCTGCAACGGTGAAATCGACAATCATCATGAATTGCGCCGCTGGCTCGAAGACCGCGGCCGGCCCGTGCGACACGCCACTGATGTAGCCGTCATCCCTGGTTTGTATCTGGAACTCGGCAACGCCTTCGTCAACCAATTGACAGGTGCTTTTGCTGTCGCCGTCTGGGATCCGCGCAACCGATTGTTGATTCTAGCGCGGGACCGCGCGGGCGAACGTCCATTATTTTTTACCCAAACTGATGGGGAAATCATCTTCGCCACAGAAATCACCGGCATCGTCTCCGGCGGAAAATTATCCACGCCATTGAACCAAAAGGCGCTGCAGCGATATTTGCGGTTTGGATTTTTTACCTCGCCCGACACGCCGTTTGCCAACATTCAAAAAGTTCCGCCCAGTGGCATCGTCCAGATTGATGCGAGCGGCATCCATCACTCGAGATACTGGCGTTGGAACAACGTGGGGGTTCCAAAGAAAAAATCTTCCCTCGACGGCTATGATTCGGTGTTCCGTGAGGCGGTGCGGCGGCAAAGCGACGTGGATGTGGACTTCGGCGTGTTTTTGAGCGGCGGAGTGGACTCGTCGCTTGTTTCGGCCGTCACCCGGTCATTACATCCACAGCGACCACTGAAAGCTTACACCGTGCGCTTTGAAGAAGAATCTTTCGACGAAGGCAACGTTGCCGCCGACGTCGCGCGCATGTTGAAAATGGAATCAGTGACCGTTCAAGTTCGCCCCGAAGATTTTAAAAGTGAATTGTCGCTGCTCATCCGGAGGGTTGGCGAACCGCTGGCTGACCCGGCCTGGCTGCCGACGGCGTTTTTGGCGAATCGAGCGGCGCAAGATGTCCGGATGGCGCTGGTGGGCGAAGGAGCCGATGAACTATTCGGCGGCTATCCAACCTATTTCGGAGCAAGTTTTGCGGCGCGCTACGGACGGCTTCCCGCGTGGCTTCGCGCAGCGTTTCGTCGATTCATCGAATCGCGCCCGCCCGACGAGAAAAAAGTCACCGTTGCTTATCTGCTCAAACGCTTCGTGCGCGGCGCGGAATTGGAATGCATGGCCCGTCATCAACTTTGGACTTCGAATGTCACTCCGGAAATTTTGGCGCGACTTGGCCTGTCAGCAGCGCCCCTCCCCGGCGACGATGCGCCGGACGGAATATTGATGGACCGGGTGCAACGTTGGGACATGGAAGGTTCACTGGCCGAGGGGCTGCTGACCAAGGCCGACCGCGCCAGCATGAGTAAGCGACTCAGCCGCCGAAAGCTGGCCCGCCGGGCTGGGCGGGTCGGTGAACCTGACCATGCCGCTGGCCTCGTGGCTTG
>JBKQUF010000188.1:0-33004 GCA_052140285.1 Limisphaerales bacterium
TTAATACGCCATCTTCGTCGTTCAATTCGATCTTCGGTGTTGAATGTTTTGAAATTTTCCACTTTCCGCTTTTTAGCCCGGATATTGCATATTGCGCTTGAAACGACGACAGACCGGAGCGCCGACATGTTGTTGGCTTGGGACTTTCGGATGCCAAAAGCCGGTTGCAAACCGGCGCTCCGGCGATGCGGGTGTGAAATATCCGGAGCTAATGACTAATGAATGACCAAGCACCAATGGCAGAAGAGGCGGTGCTGCTTTTAGGCATTAGGTCATTGGGACATTCAATCGTCATTCGGATTTAGGCATTAGTCATTCCCCCCCGGCATTCCGAAGGTTGGCGCCAGGAACCACCTGCCCTGCTAAAAAATGAGATGCGCCCGCCCTCGGGTTGCAAGGGGGGTGTTCCGACGCCTATTTGTGCTTCCGGATGAGAAGACACCTCTTCTGTGGTTTTCGATGTTTTTGAAGAAACATCGGATCAAATTTGACGAACGCTATTGGTGGGATTGATTCCAGCCGGGCCTGGCGACTCATGCCCTGCCGGTGATCGGGTCCCGAGTATTAAATCCAACACACTTGAATTGTGGGTGGAGTTGTCCGCCGGGCTGGGAAGCCTGACTCTACGGCAGGCAGGGATGCCGGCCGCTACGGCTCATATAATCACGCCGCCCGTTTCGCCAACACAAAAAACGGCAACGCCGCCAGTTGCAGCACCACCGAGAAGATGACCACCGCGAGAATTGACCGGTCATAGAGCAAACCCATCGCCGCGCTGCCGGCGAACCAGGCAATCCCAAACGCGGTGTCGAAAATCCCAAAGCCGGTGCCGCGCCGCTCCCGCGGGACCACTCGCGACAGGATTGCTTTCAACAACGAATCCTGCGCGCCCATTCCCACGCCCCACAAAATCATTCCCGCCAGCGCCAGGGGGAATCCTCCCAGAAACACGCACGGTGCGAACAACGCGCCCAGGGAAAATGCCGCCAGGACAACCGGGAGTCCAAACTTATCCAGCATTTTTCCAAATGCCAGCGCCGCAATCGCGCCCGTCACCATGGCGATGGAGTAAAAAATCGGGAACTGGCTTTGCGGCACGACGCCGGCTTTTTGAAAATGGAAGGCCACCAGCGAAAAATCGGCAAAACCCGCGGCGATCAACATTCCCGCCACCGCATACAGCCAGTATGATTTCGAGAATCCTTTCGTTTGCAAAACCACCGGCTCGCGCTCCTCAAGTTCATGGGGCTTGGGATAAACCGTCCGCGCCACGAAAACCATCAGCAAGCATAACAATGCCGGAATGAGCAGGAACGCGAAGGCCCGGTGATACCCGCCGCGCTCGTACAACACCAGGGCCATGATGAGCGGACCGATCGTCGCGCCGGTCTGGTCGAGAAATTCGTTCAGTCCAAACGCCCAACCGTGGCCGATCTGGCTGCCCGCGTGGGAGAGCATCGCATCCGTGGACGGCTTTCGGATGGCGCGTCCGGTCCGTTCGGCCACGATCAGCGTCGCCGCCAGCGGCCAGTTCCCCGCCAGGGCCAGCGCCGGCACCGCCAGCATGTTGATGAAATACCCGGCAAAAATGAACGTCCAATACCGGTGGGTTTTGTCCGCCAAATATCCCGTGACGGACCGGAAACCGTAGCCGATCAGTTCGCCGAAACCGGCGGTGAAACCAACCACCGCCGCGCTCGCGCCCAGCGAGCCAAGGAACGGCCCGGTGATGCCGCGCGCGCCTTCATAGGTCATGTCCGCAAACAATTGGACCACCCCGATGATGAGCACAAACCGCAACGCGAGTTTCGCCTTGGAAATTTTTTGCTCCATGCGCGGGATTATGGCGGCATGAATTTATTTTGCAGGCAATTTTTAGCGAATCCAGTTTTATTAACCCATCCTTATACTGGCCTTCCCATGAACCTCAAGAGACAAGAAGGGCACGTGGATATAATTCTCACCCCTCACCCTCAATCCCTCTCCCCGTTGAGGGGAGAGGGAGGTCGCAATTGGGCGCGTCAAGAGACTTTGGGGGTTCAGGGATTCAAGGCGCAAATCTTTCGGGGGATTCTCACTCGGAGAGAAGGAACAACCATTGGACGCTTTTGGTTTTACGGATGACCGTCCAACAAATTCAGCCTTCATGGGGATTGTGGCGAAGATCAAATCACCCCGGCAAGTTTTGGCTAAGAACTTCGTTCACCACGTCCGCGACCCGAACCCGCTTGAAATTTTCCTCTCTTCGCACAATGAGCCGGTGCGCCAGAACTTTCTGCGCCAGCGATTTTATTTGTTCAACTGAAGCGGAGTCCCTGCCGTCAATCGCGGCCATTGCCTGCGCCGCCCGAAACAGCCCCAGCGACCCGCGCGGACTCGCCCCCAACACCAAGGCCGGATGCTCGCGCGTGGCGCGCACAATTTTCAGGATGGCGTCGTTCACTTCCGACGGCACCGGGATTTCCCGCACCGCCTGCTGGCACTTGGTGATGCCGTCCGGCGTCGTGACCGGATGAAGCGTCTCGATGGGATGCTGCAATTGGAACCGTTCCATCATCTGTTTCTCGTCGGCTAATTGCGGGTAACCCAGTTCCATGCGCACGAGGAAGCGGTCCTTCTGAGCTTCCGGCAGGAGAAAGGTTCCTTCCTGCTCAATCGGATTCTGCGTGGCAATCACCATGAACGGCTTTTGCAACCGGTACGTCACCGTGCCCGCCGTCACGGAGGATTCGCCCATCGCCTCCAGCAACGCGGATTGCGTTCGCGGGCTGGCGCGGTTGATTTCGTCCACCAACACGAACTGGGAAAAGAGGGGGCCGAAATAAAATTCGGTGCGTCCGGTCGTGGGGTCCAGGCGGGCTTCGCCGAGGACATCCTGCGGCTGCAAATCCGGCGTGCATTGGATGCGCTTGAAGGTGGCGCCCGCGCTCTGCGCCAGCGCGCGCGCCAGCATCGTCTTGGCCACGCCAGGAACATCTTCAATGAGCAAATGCCCTTCCGCCAGCAACACGGCGACCGCGAGCACCACCTGGTCGTGCTTGCCCACAATGACCTTCTCCACGTTCTCAATCAACTGCCGAGCAATCGTCGCGACGTCCGCCGGCGATAATCCTTTGGCCGGCGCCACGGGCGGCAACATGACCTTTGGTTTTTTTTCAGGTTGGGCAACGATCAGGGCCATGGCTTATCCTTTCAATATTTCGACGGCGCGGCGACTCATTTCCTCCAGATCGCGCTGTTCGTCCGCCGTGAATTCATATTCCCGGACCGTCCCGATGCCCAGGGTGCCGGCGATTTTAGCGCCGTCACGAATCGGCACGCACAACGCGCCGCCCACGCCGGTTTGTTTCGCGCCCGGTTTGGCGACGCCGCTCGAATCGGTTTGGAGGTTGCAAATGGTTACGGGCTTGTTTTGGGCGATGACCTGCCCGGCAATCCCCTTGCCCACCGGAATGGTCTTGACGATTTCGAGCAGTTGCGGCGGCAAACCGATTTGGGCCGCGAGATGGAGCAATTGTTTTTCCGGGTCCAGCACGTGAATGGTCCCGGTTTCGGCATGGAACCGCGCCAGCACTTCGCGAAGAAACGATTCCAGCCAGGTCCCGCGAGACTCGCTCTGGCGCGCATCAGTTTGGCCGGTCATAGTCCTCATATTGTAACCGCAGATGCCGCGGCTGTCACCTGGTTCCGAGGCGTGAAGGAAGGGAGGTTTGTCGAAGAAAAGTCAGCCAAATGAAAGACTTGTCAAAAGGAAAGGTTGGTTTAAAACTGAAGGAGTAATGTCAACGTTTGGCTACTTCACGCTATGATACAGATTATCGCCATTGTTTTCTTTGCAGCGATGATTTTCGTGTTGGCAGACGCGAACACACGCCGGGTTATGCGACGTTTTGTAGAGCGTGGTTGTACTGGGTTTCGTTGGCGGCGACGTTTTCCCGATGCTTCAAAGTCCGAGATTCGTGAGTTTCTCGACATATTCGTTGAGGCGTTTGGGTTCAAGCAGAACTGGCGATTGTATTTCGCCCCCGAAGATCGCGTGATGGACGTATATCGTGCCCTTTATCCGGGCCACGTCCGACCCGACGAGATGGAGTTGGAGATTTTGGTCAAGGATTTGCAGAAGCAGTATCGAGTGGATATCCTCAGTTCATGGCGCGAGGACATCACACTTGCAGATTTATTTGCCCAGACAAGACGACCACTGGTCTAACAAAGCGCTGAAGGACTGGCGCACTCCAAAAGCTGGAGAAAAATTATCATCGCCCTTCGGCAAACGCTTTCCTCATCAAAGTATTGGTGGTCTCCAGGGCTTTAAGCAGGGAGAGGCCCTCAATTTCATATACCCCAAGCTCATTGAGCCGGTGCAAAATAGCCAGTCTTTCATCCAAAACATCACGACGAGCAATCGCATTGCTTCGTTCGCCGAGGAGAACATGCCATCGCGCCAATAGTTCTTCTTTTTCCATTATATAAAATTCATGCCATCTTAATGTTTATTGCGGGAAGCGCCCGCAGCAAGACAAGATTGCCGGCCAATCGGTCAGTTTCTCGCGCGGAATCCGCCCATGAGAAAGACGACAAGGCAGATCAACAGAATCAGG
Organism: Limisphaerales bacterium; assembly: GCA_052140285.1. Lineage (GTDB taxonomy): Bacteria > Verrucomicrobiota > Verrucomicrobiia > Limisphaerales > UBA11358 > UBA11358. The sequence continues at coordinate 4,602 of JBKQUF010000188.1, forward strand.
CCAATTCCGCCACCACCGATAACGGGACCGCCAAAGTAAAGGCCGCCGCCGCCGAACAAAAGAAGGAGCACAACCAAGAGTAATAATATATTCATGACCACAAGATGCCACATGCGGCAGCAGTTGCCAGAGGGGTGTTCACCCCTGACAGCCGCCTCCTTCGATTTGAGCTGAAACCAAGAAATCCGGACAGGACTGAGTTTGATGTGAGTTGGCCAAAGCGCGAACGTATCCGCGTACTCCCAAGAGCTGGCGCAGAATTTTCATCGCGCTTTGGAAAACGCCGGCGGCGTGGACGGCAGTGGCCATGACACCGCCTTTAAATTTGCTGCCGCGAGTCGGCAGCGGAATTGATGGCCTGGTTTATTCAATACCGATATGCACCCGGATGAAATCTTCCGGCGCAATGGGTTTAGGTTTGTATCCCGCAGGCTTGAGCGCGGCAAAATGCGCATCATCCGTCACGACAAGATTCGCCTCCGCAATGATGGCGCAATCGCAAAATTTATTGTCATCCGGGTCCTGCGAAATGACTGAGAACCGGAACTGTGGTTCGATTTGCCGGATGTTACCATGAAGCCGGTCGAGCAGTTCCAGCAACGCGACAACTTCACGCCAGCGTTCCGCCCCGGAGAGCCTTGTCGTGACTTCCTCGTATTCGAGCAGGATTTCGTTGGATACCGCCAGCGTGAGCCAGCCATCCAGCAACGCACGGAGGATTGGGTAACAAGGCTGCCTCCGCCCAAAGATTTGAAGAAAGACGTTGGTGTCGAGGCAGACCGTCATGGGTAACGGTGTTGCGCCCGAAACTGCCGCACCAACTCGGCCACGCGCCGGAATTTGCCCTGCGCGTGGTCCGCGTCGAACGCCTCGCTCAAATGGCCGGCGACTTGCTCGGTTTCGAGTTGCAGCAGCACACGATCGAGCAACACGAGCTGCTCGCCGTTCATCCGCTCGATTTTCTCATGCAGGATGGGCTTGATCTGCTCCGGCGAAACCGGCACGGAGACCTGATGGTTTTTCATGCCCGAACCTTACACCCGCCAAGCCAGCCTGACAAGGGCGGCGCCAGTCCTTGCGGCTGACCGCCATGGTCAAAGGCAGGCGCCGTGGACTGTAAAAGCATGAGGCCAAGCCACAATCAAATTGTCCTCGTATTCGAAACTCAAAAATCGAGGATGAGCACGAGGATGAGAAGAAAAACCTTCTCCGAATGCGATAATGTTCGTTACCCCGGCTGCTACGAAATATATCCAGACTATTTCCAGATCATGTCCGCAACGGTCTTGCCGGCGGGAATGAACGGCAACACGTGCTCGGTGTAAGGCGTCACCACGTCCAGGACATAGGGGGTCTTGGCATCGAGCATGCGCTGGATGGCGGGGCGCAAATCTTTTTTGAAAAGCACGCGCTCGCACGGCACGCCGAAGGAATTGCAGACGCGCACGTAATCGGGATAAATCTGCGCGCGCTCGGCGGGGTCGCCCAGGTAGGTGTGGCCGCGGTTGCCGGCGTAAAAGTTGTCCTCCCATTGCACCACCATGCCGAGATGCTGGTTGTTCAAAATGATGGCCTTGGCGGCAATCTTCTCGACGTGCGCGGTGGCGAGCTCCTGGATGTTCATCAGGAACGAGCCGTCGCCATCGATGTCGATGACTTCCTTGTCGGGGAAGGCGACTTTGGCGCCGAGGGCGGCGGGGAAGCCGTAGCCCATGGAGCCGAGGCCGCCGCTGGTGATGAACTGGCGCGGGTACGAGTATTTGTACCATTGGCCGGCCCACATCTGGTGCTGGCCCACGCCGGTGGTGATGATGGCGTCGCCCTTGGTCAAATCATAAAGCGCTTCCACGACCATTTGCTGGAGGATGACCTGTTCTTCGTGCCCGTGCATATGATCTTTCATGTGGTCGCTGTTGGCGATTTCATGGGTGATCTTGTAGGCGAACGGCGCTTTTTCCTTCCACTCGGCAATCTGTTCGAGCCAGGGGGTGTGCTTTTTGGCGAGAGGCCGGGTCGCGAGCATTTTATTCAAGCGCGTGAGCGCTTCCTTGATGTCGCCGGCCACGGGCAAATGCGCCTTTTTATTTTTGTTCAATTCCGAGGCGTCGATGTCGATGTGAACGATGGTGCCGTTCTTGCAAAACTCCTCAAACTTGCCGGTGACGCGGTCGTCGAAGCGCACGCCGAAGGCGAGGAGGAGGTCCGCGCCGTCCTTGAGCTTGACCATGGGGTCGTTGAAGGATTTGCGCTGGGTGTATTCGCCGTTGACGGCCCAATTGGCGAAGGCCGCGCCGTGCATACCAAGCCAGCGGAGGGAGAGCGGATGGGTCTCGGGGAAGGCGCCAATGCCCATGAGCGTGGTGGTCACGGGAATGTTGGTGGCTTCGGCGAATTTCTTTAATTCCGGCGCCGCGCCGCTGGAGATGATGCCGCCGCCGCAATAAATCACCGGGCGCTCGGCCTTTTCGATGAGGCCCATGATTTCGTTGAGGGCGAGGTCATCGGCGCGCAAATCAGGCTGGGTATAGCCGGGCAGGCCTGTTTTGATGTCCGCGAGCGTGGGCCAGACCGGCTGGGTTTTGGCCTGCTGAATGTTTTTCGGGACGTCGATGACGACGGGACCGGGGCGGCCGGATTGCGCGATGTAAAAGGCCTCTTTGACAATGCGCGGGATGTCGTTGACATCGGTGACGAGATAGCTGTGCTTCACGATGGGGAGGGTGACGCCGATGATGTCGGTTTCCTGGAAGGCGCCGCGGCCGATCATGTTGGTGGTGACCTGGCCGGTGATGGCGACGAGCGGGCAGGAATCCATGTAGGCGTCGGCGATGGCGGTGACGAGATTGGTGGCGCCGGGGCCGCTGGTGCCCATGCAGACGCCGGCCTTGCCGGTGGCGCGGGCGTATCCTTCGGCGGCGAAGGACCCGCCCTGTTCATGGCGGGGAAGGATGGTGCGGATCTTCGAATGGGTGAGCGATTGGTGAATTTCCATGCTCGCGCCGCCGGGATAGGCGAACATGACCTCGACGCCTTCGCGTTCGAGCGCTTCCACGAGGATGTCGCGCCCGAACATGGCGGGGCCGACTTCCGCGCGTTTGGGGGCGGAGGATTTGGGTTGCCGCACCGGAGCCGGTTTCGTCGCGGATTTGGTTTGGGTCATTTTGCTCATACTATTTTTGGTTGTGCGGCGGTGGCGCGGATAAACAAAAACCCGCGGCATTGCCAGCCGCGGGTCTTGTTAAAGGTTTGCAGTTCAACAAGCGCCAACGGCGTCGGCTACTACGACGACGACCAGATTAACGGCTTGTGAATTGTTTTTCAAGATTACTTGTCAAGTTTAATGGCATTATCGGCGAAGTCAAGCGGCGTTTTTAGCCAAATTTGCGACATTTATTGCCCTGCCTCAGCAAGGTATTTCCAAGTGGCCCAAAAATCATTGGGGATTGGGGTCGTGTTCTGTAGCATTTCAACGTGCATGAAATCGCGATAGGACGAAAGCTTGTTTTGTTTCCAGCGAAGGCGCTGAAAATGGCGCCCGAGGCGGGCGCGCCACCCAAACAAAAATAAAGCCCATGATGAAATCGAGAATTATCGTGATTGGCGCGGCGGTGATTTCTTCCGTGTTCGTCTCGTTCGGGCAGCCGTATTTCGTTTCTCCCGCCGGGGACGACCTAAATCCGGGGACGCTGAAAAAGCCGTTTGCGACGTTGCAACGCGCCCAGGAGGCGGAGCGGAAGAAGAAAGGCATGGTGTTCCTGCGGGGCGGAACGTATTACCTGCCGGCGCCGCTGGTCTTCACCGCGCAAGACTCCGGCACGAAAGCCGCGCCGGTGGTTTTTCAAAGTTACCGGAACGAAAAGCCCGTCATCAGCGGCGGCGTCAAGTTGACGAACCTGGCATGGCGCCCTTACACGAACGGGGTTTTTGAAACGCCGGTTCCGGACGATTTGCAGACGGAAGAAATGTTCGTGAACGGCGAGCGCCAGATTTTGGCGCGTTATCCCAATTACAATCCGAAGGCGGAGTATTTTGACGGGTTCACATCAGGCGCGGACATCAAGCAACGCGCGGCCCGGTGGGCGGATCCGTCCGGAGGTTATTTGCACGCGATGCACCCGGCGTTGTGGGGGGATTTCACCTGGCTGATCACCGGAAAAGATGCGAACGGCAATTTAACCCGGGTGGGCGGCTGGCAAAACAACCGGGGAGGAGGGTCGAATTCCAATATCCAGTTTGTGGAAAATATTTTTGAGGAATTGGACGCGCCCCACGAATGGTTCCTTAACAACAAAACGCACACGCTGTATTTTTATCCGCCCGCGGGACTCGATCTTTCAAACGCCGTGGTTGAGACGACGCGGCTGCGCAATCTGGTTGAGTTTAGCGGCGATGAAACAAATCCGGTGCGCTTTGTTTCCTTGAAGGGCCTGACGTTCCGGCAGGCGGCACGGACGGTGATGGACACGCGGGAGCCGCTGCTGCGTTCGGATTGGGCGATTTACCGGGGTGGCGCGATTTTTTTCAACGGCGCGGAAGATTGCTCGCTGGAAGACTCCTTCCTGGACCAGCCCGGCGGCAACGCGATTTTTGTCAACAATTACAACCGCCGCGTGACGGTCCGCGGTTGTCACATTTACCGGGCCGGCGCGAACGGGATTTGTTTTGTCGGCGACCCGAACGCGGCGCGCAGCCCGCTGTTTAATTACGGCCAGCGCAACCGGCTGGAAGACATTGACCGGACGCCCGGACCGAAGACGGACAATTATCCCGCGGACTGCCTGGTGGACGATTGCCTCATCCACGAAACGGGCCGGGTGGAGAAGCAGACCGCCCCCGTGGAAATTGACCTCGCACAGAGCATCACGATCCGGCACTGCTCGATTTATGACGTGCCGCGCGCGGGCATCAACATTGGCGACGGCTGCTGGGGAGAGAACGTCATCGAATTTTGCGACATTTTCGACACGGTGGAGGAAACCGGGGATCATGGCTCGTACAATTCCTGGGGCCGCGACCGTTACTGGCTGCCGGACCCCGGCGAGGTGAATGTGCGAGTCAGACAGGCGCCCGAATTGCCGCTGCTCGACGCCGTCAAGCCGAACATTTTGCGGAACAACCGTTGGCGTTGCGATCATGGTTGGGACATTGACCTAGACGACGGCTCGTCGGATTACATCATCACAAACAATTTGTGTCTGCACGGCGGGATCAAGAACCGCGAGGGCTTTCGTCGGGTCGTCGAGAACAACATCATTGTTGATTCGACCTATTTTCCGCAAGTGTGGTTTGCCAACAGCGGCGACGTTTTCGAGCACAACATCGTCTGGCGCGACTACGACCCTGCGCGAATGTATCGTCCGCCCTGGGGGCGGGAAATGGATTACAATCTGGTGCAAAAAGCCGGCGCGGAGCCTGCTCCCGCGACCGCGTTGCAACAACTCAGCGGGCGCGACGCTCATTCCATTGTGGCGGACGCGGACTTTGTGGACGCGGCCAGGGGCGATTATCGAGTCGGAAAGAATTCCCCCGCGCTGAAGCTGGGCTTTGTCAATTTTCCGATGGACCGTTTTGGCGTGCAAAAGCCGGAATTGAAAGGCATCGCCCGCACGCCGGAATTGCCCGCGCCGGAAATTTCGGAAGCACCGACGACCGCGAGTGACAACCCGCCGCGCGACTGGCTGGGCGCGAGTATTCGCGACCTGACAGACCAAGGCGAAATGTCGGCGTTTGGCGTTGGACGTCGGGCGGTGGTGGTGCGCGAAATTTCACCGGCATCCGTCCTGGCAAAAGGCGGTTTGCAAAAAGGTGATGTGATTTTGTCTTTGAATGGAATTGACGTGAACGACGCGAAAACATTGGCCGCGCGGACGCAGACACCGGCCGCCGGGCGGAGTTTCACGTTGGGCATTTGGCGGAACCAAAAAGAAATAACCCTCAACATCACTCCCTGACACCAATCCGAATGGCGGCAAAAACTTACGGCAGGGACGGGCGCGGCGCGCAGGGCAGTGTTTGTACCGTGGTCGTGGCCGTCTCAAGTCCGTCGGCACCGGCGGTCAGGGTGAATTGGCCGGCGTCGCGGGTGGATTGCACAATAACTTCCGCCAAACCATTGAACAGGCTGCGCGACCACTGCGGCGCGGCTCCCGCGGCAAACGAATCCGGCTCGTGGCAAGCCGGATCGCCGTTGCCCACGCCGATGATTTTTCCCGCGCCTTCGATGCTGAAATTAATTTTGTTTTGCGCGATCGGCACCACGCGGCCTTGCGCGTCCAGCCCGGAAACGGTGAACACCGCCACGTCTTCGCCGTCGGCATTGATGGTCCTGCGGTCCGGTGTGAGCTGAATTTGTGCGGCATCGCCGGTGGTTTCCACCTTCGTTTCCGCGATGACATTTCCGGCGCCATCATAGCCTTTGGCGCTCAACATTCCGGGTTCATATTTTACCGCCCAGGCCAGGTCCATATTCGCCTGCATCACCTGGCGTCCCAGCGAAACGCCGTTCAAAAACAATTCCGCTTGTTTGCAATTGCTATAAGCGACCACGCGAATCTCCTGACCGTCCCGGCCGGACCAGTTCCAATGCGGCAACAAATGCAGCACGACATTGGTGCTCCACCACGATTGGTAATAATAAAAACCGTCCTTGGGAAAACCGCACCGGTCAATGATGCCGAACTGGCTGGTAACGTCAGGCCACCAATAGGGGGACGGCTCGCCAGCGTAATCAAAGCCGGACCAGATAAACACGCCGGAGAGCCACGGACGCGCGGCCACGAAACCCCACAGGGTTTGGGCATTGGGCGGCGTCCAACCCGGCCAGTTCGTGTCGTAAGAACTGATATAACCGTGCGAGCGGTCGTTCGCATAAACCCCGCGAGTACTGACGATGCTGCCCTGCTCGGTGCAGACTTCCGGCTGGGCCGGGTGATCCGCGTGGTATTGGTCCGATCCGGGGTCGATGAAATAATTCCATCCGCGCACTTCAATAACGGAATTGATGCCGCGGGACGTGTTGCCATTTGGCGCGGCGTAAGTCATCGGCCGCGTCGGATCGAGTTGCTTCCCGTAATCCTGCATCGTGCGCGCGACGTTGGCGCCCTGGGGCGTGTCCTGCACCCCGCGTTCCTCATTCCCCAGGCTCCAGATCGCCACGCTCGGATGATTGCGGTCCCGAAGGATATGGTCGTGCCACATCTGGAGCTCCGCCGGGTCGCTGCCGAAAAGCCGGTTCTCGTCCATTACCAACATGCCGAGCTGGTCGCAGGCGTCGAGGAACCCGGGCGCCGGCGGATTGTGCGCGGTGCGGATGGCGTTGCAGCCCATTTCCTTCAAGCGGCGCACGCGGAAGTATTGCAGCGAATCCGGCACGGCCACGCCAACGCCGGCCCAGCCCTGGTGAATGCAGGCACCCAGGAGTTCGTAATGCTTCCCGTTCAGCAAAAAACCGTTCGTCGGGTCGAAGCCCACCGTGCGAATGCCAAAGGCCGTTTCCTTTTCGTCAACAACGGTGCCTCCGACGGAAACCGTCGTAACCAGCTTGTACAGTTCGGGCGACTCCGGCGACCAGAGAACCGGCGAGGACAGTTTCGATTCCAGTTTCACCACGTCCGGCGATTCGGCGGCCAGGTTCTCCGATTCTTTGAAGCGCGCCACCGATTGGCCTTCCGGAGAAATAATTTCGCAGTTCACCACCGCGGCGGCGGCGTTGGTGAGCGTGTTGAGGAGATCGGCTTCCACGTGTATGTCCGCCCTGTCCGATGGCACGTTGTTCTTGAACATGGAATAAACAAACACCCCGTCCGGCGCGAGGGCTAACGGCGCGGTCTCATCCAGCCAGACATGGCGGTAGATGCCCGCGCCTTCGTAAAACCAGCCCTGGAATTTCGTCGCATCCACGCGCACCACAATGGTGTTCCTGCCGCCGAAATGCACGATGTCCGTGATGTCGGCTCGGAATGGATAGTACCCGCCCACGTTCTGCTTCACAAACCAGCCATTCACCCACACCGTCGCATCGTGCATCACGCCATCGAAGGTCAGCCAGATTCTCTTGCCCGAATCGCCGGACGGCAGGTCGAACGTGCGGCGATACCAGCCGACGCTGGTCTTTGGAAAGTTCGGACCGAGCGGCCGGAAGCCGTCACTCTCGCGACCGTCCTGTTCGTTGGGCAGTGAGATGGCCCAATCATGCGGCAGGTTCACAGTGGGCCAATCCGCGTCGCTGCCTCTTCCCGATATAGGCCAGGTGTTGACGTTCACCTGGTCCCAACGCGCGGCGCCGGGCCAGTCGTCGCCGAGGTGGAATTTCCAGTTCAAGTCGAGCGAAAGATGTTCACGCGGCGAATCGGCCGCTGAAACCCGCATGGCAAAAATCGTGGCGCACGCGACGGCAATCAGGGAATGAACGAAGAACACGGCAATTTTCATGAAGGCGATGATTCTCTTCCCTTGCACAGGTTTGCAAGTCATTTCCCAGTCCCTTCGGATTGCCCGTTCCAGGTGTAAATTCCGCCCCGGTCCAATTTCACGTCACGCATCACCGGGCCGTAGCGCAAACGGGCCGAGCCGCCGGTCATCGAACGAATGGTCGCCCGGACCAGTTTTCCATCGCGCCATTGGATGTCCACTTCAAATCCGCCACGCGCGCGCAGCCCGCTGACTGAGCCGGTCGGCCACGCCTTGGGCAAGGCGGGCAGCAGGTCGATGACATAGCTTTCCGACGTGGGCGAGTTGGAATCGGAGCAGAGTTCCTGGCTTTGGAGCAGCATTTCGGCGATGGCGGCCACCGCGCCGGAGTTGCCATCCATCTGAAACGGTGGATGCGCATCGAAGAGATTCGGATACGTGCCGCCGGCGTTCTCCATGATGACGCGGGTTTCTTCGGTGAAGCGAAGTTGATCCGATAAAAGCCGAAGCGCGTGGTCGCCGTCGCGCAGGCGCGCCCAGAGGCATTCTTTCCAGGCGATGGACCAGCCGGTGCCGTTGTCGCCGCGAAGTTCGAGTGATATTTTCGCCGCCGCCGCCAAATCAGGCCTCGCCAGCACATCAATCTGGTCGCTGGGATAAAGCGCGTACAAATGCGAAACGTGCCGGTGATGAGGGTCGCGGGAATTCAAATCCCAATCGCCGTTCCACTCCATTAATTGTCCCGCCCTGCCGATTTGCGGCGGCCGGATGCGATCGCGTGCGGCATCCAGTTTCGCCTTGAAATCCGGGTCCACGTGGAGCACTTCGGCGGCGCGGGCGGTCTTGTCGAACAAGTCCCAGACAATCGAACGATCCATCGCCGCGCCTTCAGTGACACTGGCGGAGACGCCCTGGTCGGTGATAAAATTATTTTCGGGCGACGATGACGGCGAGGTAATCAGTTTGCCGTCCCGGCCTTCGACCAGGTTGGCCAGCCAGAATTCGGACGCGCCGCGCATGACAGGATAGACTGCGCGCAAATAACTCTTATCCTGCGTAAAAGCGTAATGCTCCCACAAATGCCGGCACAACCAGCCGCCGCCCCCGAACCAGATGCCCCATGGCAGCCGCTCGCCCGGACTCGTCCAACCCCAGGCGTTGGCGGTGTAGCCAAGGACCCAGCCGGGGGTGTCCGGCCCGAAATAGGCCTGGGCCGTTTTTGCACCCGGCAGGACGAAATTTGTCGTAAAATTTAACAGCGGCAGGTGCATTTCGCTCAAATTGGCCGGCTCGGCGGGCCAGTAAATCATCTCCAGATTAATGTTCGCGTGGTAGTCGCCCTGCCACGGCAAATTGAGGCCGTCGCCCCAGATGCCTTGGAGATTGGCAGGCAAGGGATCGTTTGGGCGGCTTGCCGAGATCAACAGGTAGCGGCCGAACTGGAAGAACAGCGGCACCAGAGCCGGGTCATTGGTGCCGTCACCATAATTTTTCAAACGCTGATCCGTGGGCAACTTCGCGGCATCGGTCGTTCCCAAATCGAGACTGGCACGTTGGAAATAGGCTTGGTATTCGGCCACGTGCGCCGATTTAAGCCCGGCGTAGGATTTTTTTGCCGCGGCATCCAATCGCCGCGCGGCGGCGTGGGGATCGGCGCCACGATAACCTTTCGAGTAATCGAGCACGTACGAAGTGCCGCAGGCAAGCAACACCACTGCTTCGTCGGCGCCCTCCACCTTCAGGCTGTCGCCCGCGCCACTCACTTTGCCGCCTTTGGCCAGAATGCGCGCATCCGCTTCATAATCCAGATTTCCCTTCAACCCCGGCATGTCGGTGTTGCCAGTCATCACCAGCGTGTCATTGTCGGCTGCTTGTGTCCGCGCCGACGCGGCGCGGGTCAATTGCATCGTGAAGTTCAATCCGCCTTTCGCGCTGCTCGTCAACCGTTCAACGATCACGCCGTCTGGCTCGCTGGCAAAGGCCTCGCGCTGGAACTTCGTCCCGCCCACGGCGAACTCGACGCCAGCCAGCGCCGAATCAAGGTCCAGCCAGCGCCGGTAATTCGTGACCGCGCCGTCGGGCAGTTGAAACTCAAATTTCAAATCGCCGAGCGATTGGTAGGAAGCGTTGTATGGCGCCGGGCCGTTGAAGCGAGCGTTGGCAAATCTTTCCGCCTCCGCGTATTTGCCTTCGCGGATCAGTTGCCGCAGTTCCGGCAGGCTCCGGTAGGCGTCCTTCCGGTCGGCGTCCGGCTGCGGAGCGCCGCTCCAGACGGTGACTTCGTTGAGTTGCAAACGATCGCTGGCGGGCTGGCCAAAAATCATTGCGCCCAGGCGGCCATTCCCGATGGGCAGCGCCTCCACCCAACTCGCCGCCGGTTTGTCATACCAGAGCAGGTTGGCATTCGTTATCGCCGGTTCGGCGGGAGGTTCCGCGGCGTGAAGCGATGTAAGCGCAACCCCGAACACAATGGCGAGGATTGAGAAACTTTGATTTTTCATGAGCGCGCAAAGTTATTAACGTAAAGCATAACGAAATGCCATTTCGGTCACAGCATTGGCCTGCCGCGTACTGCAAATCAGAGAACGAATGAAGGACACGGCAATTTTCATGAAGGCGATGATTCTCTTCCCTTGCCACAGATTTGCAAGTCATTTCCCTGTCCAAAAGGCGACCGAAGAGGATGTCCGATTTAATTCGCCAGGACCTTTTCGGTAAATTCTCCCGTTAACTGCAGTGTCGCCGTCCGCTGGATGTCGCGCGAAGAAGCGCCGATTTCAATTTCGTAATCCCCGGCATCCGCCTTCCATTGGTGTCCGGCTGTATCAAAGTAAGCCAGATCACGCGGCTGCACGTTGAATTGAACGGTCCTGGTCTCGCCAGGTTTCAGCGCCACTTTGGCAAACCCTTTCAGTTCGCGAACCGGTTTGTCAATCTTCGGATGCGGATCGTGGAGGTAAAGTTCGGCCACCTCATCGCCCGCGCGTTTCCCGGTATTGGTGATGTCCACGCTGGCAACAAGGCTCCCGTCCGGCCCAAATCGCGGCGACGAAAGCCGAAGATTTTTGTAATGGAACTTGGTGTAGGACAAACCGTAGCCGAATGGAAACACCGGCTCGATGCGGTTCTTGTCAAAATGCCGGTAGCCGACGTAGATGCCTTCGGCATAATTGACCTGGCCGTTCTTGCCGGGGAAATTGCCGGCATCGGGGTAATCATCGCGGCTGGCCGCAAAGGTGTCGGGCAATTTGCCGGATGGATTGACGTCGCCGAACAAAATCGCCGCCAGTGCCGTTCCGCCTTCCTGACCGGGGAACCATGCCTCAATTACGGCCGGCGTCTGGCGCAGCCAGTTGGTCATCGTCACCGGCGTGCCAGTGTTCAGCAGCACGATGGTGTTATGGTTCGCTGCCGCCACCGCCTGGATTAATTCGTCCTGGTGAGCGGGCAAATCCATTGAAGGGCGGTCGGCGCCTTCGCCTTCCGTGCGGCGGGTGTCCACGCAAACGATGGCGACATCGGCCTTTTTCGCGGCGGCCACGGCGTCGGCGTAGGGCGATTCTCCCGGCGGAAGCCAGGCCAATCGCGCCACGTAATCTCCGCCGACCTGAAAATACTCGATGCGCAAATCGTACGTTTGCCCCGCAACCAGATCCTCTTCAGCGCGGAATGACCTGGAACCGGTCCTCCAGTGGTCAATGATTGGTCTGTCGTCCAGGAAGACGCGGCAGCCGCCACCGCTGGTGAAGGTGAAAACGTACCTGCCGGTGGCCGGCGCAATGAGTTTGCCGGTCCAGCGCACACTGAAGTTCGTCGTGGGAAAATCCGGCGCGGGCGAAGGGGGGGGTTGGAGGTCAATGGTTTCATCCACGCGCACAAAGGCCGGGGACTCCTCCAAGCGGCGATTTTCATAATACTCAGCTTTGAATCCATGAGCGCTGCCATCGGGAGTCGTCACCGCCGAAACGGGTATGAGTTCGCCGCTGCCGTCAGCCGGAACGTAATCCATCGTCGCGTTGCCGGCGCGCGCCTTGAGTCCCTCCAGGATTTGAACCGTCCGCAGCGGTGGAACCGCCGGGCTGCCGAGCGCATCCACCTGGAAGTCATTTCCCGCCTTTCCTATCAACGTGATGGAATGGACCTCTTGCGAATTCAGCGGCAAAAGATTTTTTTGATTTTTGAGCAACACGATGCCTTCTTCGGCCACTTTGAGCGCCAGCGCGGCATGGGCGGGGGAATTGACCTGAGAAGGATCCTGGCGTATCGGGCCGTCAAGAAGGCCGGTGCGGACGATGGTGCGCAGGATACGGTGAACTGAATCATCCACCGCCGCCTGGGTAATACCGCCGTCAGCCAGCGCCGCTTGGAGTCTGGACACGCTCATGTACCTGCCATTGGGCATTTCCAAGTCATTTCCCGCCTGCACCGCGTCGGTCGCGTGAACGGCGCCCCAATCGGACATGACGAGGCCGTCGAAACCCCATTCTTTTTTCAAAATATCCTCAAGGAGATATGGATTGGCGGAGCAGTGCAGGCCGTTGACTTGGTTGTAGGCGTCCATGACTGACCAGACTTTGGCTTCTTTAACCGCGGCCTCAAAGCCGGGCAGATAAATTTCCCGCAAGGCGCGTTCGCTGACAGTTTCATTGATCGCGTTCCGGTCAGTTTCCTGGTTGTTGCAGACGTAATGCTTGACGCAGGCGCCGACGCCCGTGCTTTGCAGGCCGGGAATGAAGGCGACCGCCAATCGCGCGTTGAGAAACGGGTCCTCGGTGAAGAACTCGCCGTTGCGTCCGCCCAGCGGCGAGCGATGGATGTTGATCGCCGGGCCAAGCTCAATTTGAATGCCCGCGCCCTTGTTGCGCGCTTCATCGCCAATCGCCTGTCCGACTTGCCAGATCAAATTGGTGTCCCAGGTCGCGGCCATGCAGACGCCGGCGGGAAACGCCGTGGCCGGACCGAGCGTACTACCTGGTCCACCGCGCACGCCCTGCCCGGCGTCTGCCATAGCCATCGGTGGCACGCCGAGGCGCGGAATCGGTCGCGTGGTGAAGCCGGTGCCGCCGAGCAGCGACAATTTTTCATCCTGCGTCAGCCGTCCGAACAGATCATCCACGCGTTGTTCCAGCGGCGCGGTGGTATTTTGATACAGAGGCACATCCGCACCCCGGAGTGAGATGGAAACAAGCAGGGAAACGATAATTAATGGGCGATGGTGAATACTGGTTGCAAGAATCCACCTTATTGTCGTACGTAACATGGCGCGAATTAATTTAAGAATGGATTACGCATTTAATGTGTCATTCCCGGATGGAATGCAGTGGCAATTAGCGGGAGTAAAACGGGCTTCATAAAATCATCTTGTCTGAATTGGTCCCTGTGTTCAAGGCTGTACCAATGCGAAAATATTCATGTCTAATGTGAAAACTGTCATATGTATCATTTTCCCTTCTCCCGCCTATTGGGTCGATATAATATCCGGCATGAACCTTTGCACCCTCGCCATGACGTGTCTCTTCGCGGTTGAAGCTTCCACTGCATTTTCAGCGCCACCGGCGGAGCCACAACGCGAAACCAACTTCAATGGTGACTGGCGCTTCCTGAGAGGAGATGCTCCTGGCGCGGAAAATGCCGCCTTCGACGACTCCACCTGGCGAACTCTCGATCTGCCCCATGATTGGAGTCTGGAAGACCTGCCGCCGGGAACCACAAACGAACCCGCGCCGGCTCTCCCTCCCGGAGGCGGCAGGAGGCGAGCTGCTAATTTTCCCGTGGTCGGCCCGTTCTCGCCGGCCAGTCCCGGCGGCCCGGCCACGGGCTACACGCTCGGCGGCATCGGTTGGTATCGCAAACACTTCGTGCTTGACCAGCAAACGCCCGGCAAGCAGGTCACCATCCAATTCGACGGCGTCTATATGGACTCCGATGTGTGGATCAATGGCCATTCGCTCGGCAACCATCCGTACGGTTACACCGCCTTCGCTTACGACCTTACGGACTTCCTGAACCCGCCCGGACAAGAGAATGTTCTCGCGGTGCGCGTAAGCAATCTGGGCAGAAACAGCCGCTGGTATTCCGGTTCGGGCATTTACCGGGACGTGGTGCTCCGGGTGACCGACCCTCTCCACGTTGGGCAATGGGGTGTCAGTGTCACGACTCCCCAAGTGACGAAACAACAGGCGACGGTTAACGTAATAACGACGCTGAAGAACGGGCGGAATGCCGACATGGCAATCACCTTGCGGGTCAAACTGCGCGGTCCAAGCGGGCGGACCTTGCAGACTGGCGAGAACAACGTCCAAGTGCCCGCGGGCGCCCAGGCGGAGGTCCCGCTGACGTTCATGGTCAAGTCACCCCCGCTCTGGTCACCCGCTTCACCCCTCCTCTGCCAAGCCGAGGTGGAACTGCTGGTGAATGGCAAAGCGGTGGATGCGACCACGGCGGCCTTCGGCATTCGGGAGATCAATTTTTCCGTGGAGAACGGCTTCACACTCAACGGAATGCCGCTGAAGTTACAGGGGGCCTGCATCCATAATGATAACGGACCGCTCGGCTCCGCGGCGATTGACCGGGCGGAGGAGCGGCGCATTGAGTTGCTCAAAGCGAACGGTTTCAATGCCATCCGCACCAGCCATAATCCGCCCTCGACGGCCTTTCTGGACGCCTGCGACCGGGTTGGGATGCTGGTGCTGGACGAGGCGTTTGACTGCTGGGAACAGGGCAAAAATCCGGACGACTACGGCAAGTATTTCGATGATTGGTGGCAGCGGGATTTGGATTCGATGATCTTGCGCGACCGCAACCACCCCAGCGTCATTCTGTGGAGTATCGGCAACGAAATTCCCCAGCGGGCCACCGATCGCGGCTATGTTATCGCCAAGGAGTTAAGCGACGAAGTCCGCCGCCTTGACCCAACGCGCCCGGTCACTGAAGCCATCTGTGGCTTTTGGGACCAGCCCGGCCGCCCGTGGTCGGACACCGCGACGGCATTTACGTTTCTCGATGTCGGCGGGTACAATTACCAGGATGGGCAGTATGGGGCGGACCATCTGAAATTTCCCAACCGGATCATGGTCGGCACTGAATCTTATCCCAGCGCCATTGCGAGTATCTGGCGCCGGGTGGAGATGGACCCGTGGGTACTTGGGGACTTTGAGTGGACGGGCATGGATTATCTGGGCGAAGCAGGAACTGGCAGCGCGCATCTCGATAACGAGCCGGGGAACACCTGGCCGTGGTACGACGCTTTTTGCGGCGATTTGGACCTGTGCGGTTTCAAAAAGCCGCAGTCCTATTACCGCGAAGTGGTTTGGGGCCGGAGCGCATTGGAGATGTTCGTGAATCGGCCAGTGCCGCCGGGCCGGCGCGAGATCGTCAGCGGGTGGGGTTGGCCGGACGAACTCCCCAGCTGGACCTGGCCGGGCGAGGAAAACCAGCCGGTGCAGGTGGATGTCTATTCGCGGTGCGACACCGTGCAATTGGAGTTGAACGGGAAAGAAATTGGCGCCCGGCAAATCAGCAGCAGCGGCAGATTGACCGCGCGCTTCGAGGTCCCCTACGCGCCCGGTGAACTCAAGGCCGTCGGCCTCAAGGACGGAAAAGTTGTCGCGACAAAGGTTCTGCGCACGGTCGGCCCCGCGAAGCAACTTCGGCTCGAAGCCGACCGCGCCACCATACACGCGGACCGGAACGATCTCGCCTATGTGACGGTGGAAGTCACCGACGCGGACGGCAACGTTTTGCCGGACGCCACGAATTTGGTGCGTTTCACGTTGAGCGGTCCGGGCGAACTGGCCGCCGTGGGCAGCGGCGCGCCCGACGTGCCGGAGAGCTTCCGCCAACCCCGGCACACCACGTACCACGGACGCTGTCTGGCGATTCTGCGTCCGCTGGGCACGGCCGGCAAAGTGACTCTCCGCGCCGAGGCCGACGGCCTCTCGTCCGGGCAGGTTGTGATTAGAGTCAAGTAGGTTGACCGCAAACAATTGCGGCGGGTGGTTGATTCGCTCTTGCCTGAAATTATATTTCCGGCGACAATTAAGTTATGACAGCCACAGCCGTCATTGAAGAAATCGAACAGATGCCGCCCGAAGACCAATCGCGTGTCATTCAATTTGCGATTGAATTGGCGCGCCGGCGCCAACTCACTGGAAACGAACTGGGCGAATTGGCCAAACGGATGGTTGAGACCAAAGACCCTGCGGAAGCGGATCGGCTGCAGGAAGAAATTGTGCGTGGATTTTACGGCAGCGAACCTCATGCCTAAAGTCCGCCGCCAAAAGCTGCCCGAAGCTTTGCTGCGACATCTTTTAACCAGAATGCGCCAACGCAGCATTTCCGCGGATCAAATTATCCTGCTCGCGCGCTGGCTGGAAACCAACCCCGAAGTCCCCGAAGGAAAATGGTTCAAGAAATTTTCAGGAGTAATCATTTGTGGCGAAGGCGAACTCATCAAAACATTTTTGCAGCCCGGCCAATCGGCGACGGGCGAAGAATTAAATTGAATGACGCATTTTGACGGTCGGGTGGAAACGAGCGTGTTCCTTAAATTTCATTTTGAGATGGACGATTGGAACAAGCGGATTTAACGCAAAGCCGTGAAGCGGCATCGGGACAACGTCCCGTGAACGTGAATAATGAACCGCGTCGCGGAACGACGATGGAAATTGCACGATGATTCCGCCGTCCTTTCAGGACGGATTTTGTTTTGGTCGATGAACCCGGCACGATGTGCCGGGCTTTCCGGTTGTCCCTGCCGGGACGATGTTTAGGGGAAAGGGAAGACGCTGCTTGGAAAGACTAGTCGGCCTTGGGCTTCTTTTCGCTCTTGGCTTTGGCTGGTTTTTCGCCTTTTTCAGCGTACTCGCCCTTGGCCGGGCGGGGCTTCTTTTCTTCCGGAGCGGCGGCTTCGGCTTTTTCACCTTCGGGACGCCGTCCGCGTTTTTCAGTTTTTGGCCTTCTGCCTTCCTCGGATTTAGCATCGGACGGAGTTGCCGCCGGGGCAGCGATGGGCGTGAGGCTTTCGACGCGCACTTTGAGGGTGCTTTTGACCTCTGGGTGCAGGTGCAGCTCGATCTCGTGTTCGCCGAGCGTTTTGATGGCGTGTTCGAGGTGAATTTTCCTCTTTTCGAGGGTGATGTCGAATTGATGTTTCAATTCGTCGGCAATCATGCCGGCGGTGATGGAGCCGAACATCTTGCCGTCTTCGCCCGCCTTGACCTTGATGGTGCAGATGAGTTTCTGGACGCCCTTGGCGAGTTCGGACATGGTGTTGAATTCGTGCGCTTCGCGTTCGGCGCGGCGTTTCTTGAGCGCCTCGATCTGTTTCTTGTTGGCGGCGGTCAACGGAATGGCGAACCGCTGCGGGAAGAGGTAATTGCGCGCGTAACCGGCGGCCACGCGGACCTGGTCGGATTCACCGCCGAGGCCGACGATATTATGAGTAAGGATGACTTCAGTTTTTGGCATACGAAATGAGTTGAATGGCTGGTGGTTGAAAATCAAAATGGCACGTCGTCGCTTTCGGGCGGCACATCGCCATCGGCGGGTTCAGGCGCGGGCGCGGACGCTGACGCGGCGGGGCTGGCCGGACGGGCACGGGGAGCCTCATTGTCGCCGCGGTTGCCGGAATCGAGGAATTGAAAGGTTTCGAGGACGACGCCGAGCTTGCTTTTTTTCTGGCCGGATTGTTTGTCCTCCCAGGTGTCATAGCGCAGGCGGCCTTCGATGAGGATGGGCCGGCCTTTTTTGAGGTATTGGCCGATGGTTTCGGCGGTTTTGCCAAAAGCGTCCACGTCCACGAACGTGACTTCCTCCTTCATTTCGCCGGATTCGCTTTTCCATTTGCGGTTGCAGGCGATGCCCAGGCGGGCGATGGCCATGCCTTTGGGAGTGTAGCGCAACTCAGGATCGCGCGTGAGGTTTCCCGCAAGAATCACTTTGTTAAAGCTGGCCATGGGCGTTTAGGGGTTGAAGGTGGATGGGAATCGGGAATCAAATCATTTCGCGGGTTTGGGCTCGGGCGATTCGGTGAACATGACGCGGAAGACCTCCTCGTTGAGGGCCAGTTTGTGCCGCAGTTGGCCGATAATTGCGGGGGCGCCGGTGAAGATCACGTTGGCGTAAAACCCGGCGACGTGTTTTTTATCGACGACGCGCGCGAAATGTTTGCGGTCCATTTTCTGCACGGTCTCGACCTTGCCGCCCGCCGCGACGATTTCCGCCGAGATTTTATCGAGCGTATCCTTGACGCCGTCTTCGCGTCCCGCCATGTTCAAGACAAACAAGCCTTCGTATCGTTTCACTTTTTCTTCGTTTCTATTTGCGGAGCCAAAGCTCCATTTAATTGCATTGCTTTTTCAATTCCCGCGTCCAGCCAAGCCTCCGCCTGCCGGGCCGCGCGGTCCAAAACTTTTTCCAGCGTATCGCCCTCGGCGACGTCGAACCGGCCCAGGACATGGTCCGTGATTTCGCGCAAACCGTCCTGGCGCCCGATGCCGATTTTCAACCGCGCAAACTCGCGCGAGGCGAGATGCTGTTCAATGGACTCAAGTCCATGATGGCCGCCGCTGCTGCCGGACGCCCGCAGGCGAATGGTCCCCAGCGGCAAATCCGCGTCGTCCGCCGCCACCAGGATGCGCTTCAGCGGCAACTGGTAAAACTTGGCCATCGCGCCCACTGTTTCGCCGCTCAAATTCATAAAGGTCTGCGGCTGGCAGAGCAAAATTCGTTTGCCGGAACGGTCCGTCTGGGCGACGCGCGCGCGAAATTTTTTCTCGTTCGCCCAGGCGCATTTCCAATCCGCCGCCAGTTTTTCGACGAGCAGAAAACCGGCATTGTGGCGGGTCTTCGCATACCCGGCGCCCGGATTTCCCAAACCCACGATGAGAAAGACATTTTCCATGCGCGGGGAGGGCGGCGTTGGCCGCCAAAATTACTTCTTCTTTTCGGCCGCTTTGGCCTCCGGCTTGGCGTCGGCTTTCTTGTCCGTGCCGACCTTGGCGTCGGCTTTTTTCTCCGCGCCGGCTTTGGCCGGAGCTTTGTCGCCCCCTTCGGCGGCCTCGCCTTCCCCTTCTTTCTTTTCCTTCGTCATCTCGACGTCGCTGGCGGCCTTGGTTTCGACCGTCGCCACTTCCTCCTCGGCGCGCGGCTTGGCCACGGAGACGACGGCCAAGGCTTTGTCGCCCATGATTTGCACGCCTTCCGGCGCTTTGATTTCGCCGATATGGATGGACTTGCCGATCTCCAGCGGGGAGACATCAACCAGCAGTTGCTCGGGCAAATCCTTGGGCAGGCAACGGACTTTCAATTTGAAAAGAACGTGTTCGAGGACGCCGCCGCCAGCGGTCACGCCGGCGGCTTCACCGACGGTTTCCACGGGGACAAAGACCGTGACTTGTTCGGTCTCGGAAACCTCATGAAAATCGACGTGCAACACCTGGCCGTCGATGGGGTGATGCTGGATTTCCTGGACCAGGGCGAGCCGCCGGGCGCGGGCGTCGTTTTCCACGGAGAGGTCCACAAGGAGGTTTTCGGAAATGGAACGGCTGATCAGATCGCCGATTTCGCGGGCGTTGACCTCCAGGTTTTGCGGTTTGGCCTGGCGACCGTAGATGACGGCCGGGACACGGCCGTTGGAGCGCAATTGTTTGACTTGGCCGCGGCGCGTGAGCGTGCGCGGATAGGCTTTCAGTGGAACTGATTTCATTTTTTAAAATATTTTGCGGTCGCTAACTGGTGCGCCCGCCTTTGAACTCAAAAAGCGAATTGACCGACGAATTACTATGAATCCGTTTAATGGCTTCGCCCAAAAGTCCCGCCACGGACAGAGTGGTTATCTTCACACCGTCAATTGGCGGGCGTTGGACTGTATCAGTTGTTATTAATTCGTCAATAACGGAATTCTTTAATCTGGAGATGCCCGTTTCGCCCAAAATAGCGTGGGAAACGCAGGCGATAATCTGTTTGGCGCCCTTTTTCTTCAATAACTTTGCCGCTTCGGTGAGCGTGCCAGCGGTCTCGGTCAGATCATCAACCAACAGGACGTTTTTGCCCTTGATATCACCGATGACCGCCATGCTTTCGACTTCCGTGGCGCTCTTGCGCCGCTTGGCGACAATCGCCAGTCCCACTTCCAGCACTTGCGCATAGGCATGGGCCATTTTCAATCCGCCCACGTCCGGGCTGACCACGACCAGGTCTTCCAAATGTTTACGCCGCAAATAATCGTACATCACGGGGGCGGCATAGAGATGATCCACGGGGATATCAAAGAAGCCCTGGATTTGCTGGGCGTGGAGGTCAATGGTGAGCACCCGGTTGGTGCCGGCGGCGACGAGGAGGTTGGCGATGAGCTTGGCGGTAATGGGCACGCGCGGCTGGTCCTTCCGGTCCTGGCGCGCATAACCATAGAAGGGAAGGACGGCGGTGATGCGCTTGGCGCTGGCGCGGCGCATGGCGTCAATCACGATGAACAGCTCCATCAGATTGTGGTTGGTCGGCGGCGAGGTCGGTTGAACGATGAAGACTTCTTCGCCGCGGACATTTTCCTCGATTTTCACGAACGTTTCGCCGTCAGGAAAGGGTTTGATGGTGATTTTGCCGAGTTCAACGCCGACGGATTTGCAGATGGCGCGGGCCAAAGGCTCGTTTGCTGTGCCGCTGAAAATTTTCACTATGTTAAATTCTGGTAAAAAGAAAAACCGCCGCAGACGGCGGAGAATTATGAATGACTTTAACAATGAACGGGGCAGGCGCAAGCTGAAAAGTCCTTGCCAGAAAATCCGCGCGGGAGTATTTCCTTGTCAATTCCGTCAAACTCAGAAACGGCCAATGAATTTTCAAAACCCACCATCGCCGTCTCTGAGCACAAAAAGGTCGGTGCTTTGGCTCGTTCTGGCGGTGCTCTGTTTTGAATGCGCATACTGGCCCCTTAAAATTCCGACGGCGGGATTGCTGATTGTAGGCTATGCGTATTCGCTCGTTCGGTTGACGGACCAGCCCACGGTCCGGCGGGCGTTTTATTTTGGGTTGGTGACGGGTTTTCTCTGCGCCGCGCCGCAACTTTTTTTCTTTTGGAATGTCTTCGGACCGGCGGCGATTGTTCTCTGGATTGTGTTCGGCTTTTGGCTCGGATTATTCGTTGCCATCGTTTGCGGCTGCTTTCGGCGCTGGGGAAAAGCCCGGACCATGTGGTTGATTCCAATCGTCTGGACGGGTTGTGAGTATTTCCGCAGTGAGCTTTATTACCTGAAGTTTTCGTGGCTGAATGCCGGTTATGCCATGCCCAACTTTCCCTGGGCGCCCGTGGACACCCTCGGCATGTATGGCATCGGATTTTTGGTTTTTTTGGCGGTCGCCTTCTTTTTCGCCAGACCAATCAAACAAGCGGCTGTAGGGGTGGCGATTCTGCTGGCGGTGACGATTCTGGCATCCCTGTTCTTTGCGTTTCTCAGGGCGGCGGAGTCCGAGCGGCCCGAGTCCCCAACGGTCGCCGTGGCCGGTGTTCAAATGGAATTTCCGCCGGCGGGAGTGCTGCCGTCGGCACTCGATGCGGCCTTGAAGAAAAGTCCCAATACGGAGATTTTTGTGTTGAGCGAATACACCTTGGATGGCCCGCCGCCGGAGATATTGTCAAATTGGTGCCGCAAGAATTCGCGGTATCTGGTCGTTGGCGGAAGGGATTACGTCACCAATCACATCTATTACAACACGGCGTTTGTTTTGAATACGAACGGCGACATTGTGTTCAAGCAGGCCAAGAGCGTGCCGGTGCAACTATTTGCCGACGGATTGCCGGCGCGAACGCAAGCCGTCTGGAATTCGCCGTTTGGGAAAATCGGCATTTGTATTTGCTATGACCTGAGTTACACACGGGTCACGGACGAGTTGATCCGGCAGGGGGCGCAATTGCTGATCGTGCCGACGATGGATGTTTCTGAATGGGGCCGGCATGAGCACGAACTGCATTCGCGCGTGGCGCCGGTGCGGGCGGCGGAATATGGCGTTCCGATCTTTCGGCTGACCAGTTCGGGAATTTCGCAAGCGGTTGATGGCGGCGGAAAGGTGGTCGCCCAAACGCGCTTCGATAATCCCGGAGAGATCATGTCCGCCACGCTTCGTCTGCCAAGGCGCGGGTCGCTGCCGTGGGATAGGTATGGGGCGCCCGTTTGCACGGGGATTACGGGTTTGGTGCTGGCGGCATTGCTGTGGCTGACGTGGAAGGATCACCGCGCGATCCAGCCGCCGCCGACAACCAAATCGTCCTGATAAAACACGGCGGCTTGGCCGGGCGTGATGGCGCGCTGCGGCGAATGGAGTTTCACCTTTACCGAGCCGTTGCCGATGGGCGTGACCGTGGCGGGAGTACCGGGGTGATTGTAACGGATTTTAGCCGTCACTTCGATTGGTCCGGCCAGCGTGTCGAACGGATGCCAGTTGCAGTTCGTCGCCGTGAATTCATCGCGGTCGAGCGCCGAATCGTCGCCAACCACCACCCGGTTGTTCTCCGCGTCCAGTTCCACAACATAGACCGGCTTAGGCGTGGTGATGCCCAACCCTTTGCGCTGGCCGATGGTGTAGAACGCGATGCCGTCGTGGTGGCCGAGCACACGGCCATGCCCGTCCACAATCTCGCCGCGCTGTTTCCGGACGAGATTGGCCGACTGAAGAAAGCCACCGTAGTTGTTGTCCGGCACGAAACAAATTTCCATGCTTTCCTCCTTGTCGGCAGTCTTGAGATGGCAATGGCGGGCCACTTCGCGGGTGTCGCTCTTGGTTTTTTCACCGAGCGGAAACAGCGCGCGTGCCAGTTGGTCCTGGCGGAGTGAGAACAGGAAATAACTTTGGTCCTTGCGCAAATCGCATCCGCGCTTAAGGAGATAGCGGCCTTTTTCACCGGCCCTCCTCTCCCCACGAACCTCCAGTTGCCCCAAATCCGCCGAATGCGACTTCCCTCTCCCCTCAACGGGGAGAGGGATTGAGGGTGAGGGGTGAAAATTATATCCGCCCTCCCTTATTGTCTCTGGATTTCGAATGTCCGAATGTTTGAATGACGAACAGTCCGGCAAATTCGGGGCTGGGCAAAATTCGATGCGCGCAAAATGGCCGGTGGCGATGTAATCCGCGCCGAGTTGCGTGGCGCGGTCGATGAGCCGTCCGAACTTCAAGTTTTGATTGCACATCACGCACGGATTGGGCGTGCGCCCGGCCTTGTATTCATCGGCAAAGTATTGGATGACGTGTTTCTGAAATTCCGCCGCTTCATCGATGAGATAGTAAGGGATGTCGAGCTTATCGCAGACGGCGCGGGCGTCGGTGACGGCTTGCGGGCCGCAGCACTTGTCCTCGGCGCGGTTCACACAATCCTGCGGCCAAAGTTTGAGGGTGATGCCGATAACCTCATAGCCTT
This sequence comes from Limisphaerales bacterium, assembly GCA_052140285.1. Classification (GTDB taxonomy): domain Bacteria; phylum Verrucomicrobiota; class Verrucomicrobiia; order Limisphaerales; family UBA11358; genus UBA11358. Next base: position 28,420 of record JBKQUF010000188.1, read on the forward strand.
GCTCCTGCAAAAGCGCCGCCGTGGCGGAGGAATCAACTCCTCCGCTCATGCCACAGACCACGCGCTGTTGCTTTGGCGAATTCACAGACGGACATTATACGATGGAACCTCGCCATGTAAAATGGATTGGAAAGGATAATCCTTGCGGTTTTCCGTCCAAATTCGGACTTTGTAATCGAATTTACGATTCCGTTTGAAAATAGCCCAGCCATTCATGGCTGGGAATCGGATTCAAAAACAATAAAAGTCCCGTCAGGGACGAAAGAAAATGTTGGATTAAATTCCAAACTTCTTCCGTCCCTGACGGGACGTTGTCGTGGCGTGACGTTTGCCCCAGCCATGAATGGCTGGGCTATTTTCACAAAGCGATTGCTCCTCTCGCAGATTTTGTGCAGGGGCGCTCACGATTGCATGCGCAAAGGCAAAGCGGATTAATTCTTAACAAAATAGCCAAATTTTTGTTCTGAAGCCGCAAAATTCTCGGTGGGAGAGGCAACGGTCTGAATGCTCCCATCAGCCATAGCATAAATCTTGACGAAATCGCGATCGGGAGATGGCCTTGGGGTTCTTTCGTAAAATAAAATAGTATGACCCGGATCAGTGAAATCATTTCGGTTGCCGCTGGAAACAAATTTCCAATCTGAATCGGTAAGGTGGCAATCGGGGTGGGAAACTTGCAACTCCGCAAAGTTTTTGGGCCATCGGTTTTGATGAGAGTCAGCAAACATAATGCAATACAAGCAGGCAATTTTTGCTCCATTTACAAGACGGCTGGTCTCTGCGTCGAACCTTTGTTTTTCAGCCGGTGTTGAGGGAAATTTTATTGCTGAATGGTGATCGGCATATTTAACAAGGGTTGTTGTTGTCCCGGCAGCGAGGATAAGGATCACTCCTGCGGTTACGGCGGTTTGAGTTTTGGTCCATGCCATAATTTTCAATGCTCCTTTGATGAGGGTTAGGGTTGAGATGGAAGCGGAGGCGCCTTTGGTGATGGCGACGGCGGCCACCGATTTGGCCAACGCGGCGGGCGCGAGTTGGATTGAATTAGTGGAAATGGTTTCCGCGATGGCGGCGGTGGTGGTGGAAATGCCGCGCCTCAAGAAAAAGATCCGCAATTTGTCCAGGGCGCGCTCGACGCGTTTTTGGGCGGCATCTTCAGTGGCGCCCAGCGCGTCACCGATGTTCCGCAAATCGCGGCCTTCGTAGAAGCGGAGCAGAATGGCCTGGCGATCTTTCTCGCGCAGGGCGGCGACGGCATTATCGAGCAAAGGGACAAGTTTTGGCCAAAGATCAGTTCCGGCTTCATCCAAGACAGATTGCATACAGGCCTCCTCCTCATGGCGTTGCCGCCGGATTTTGCCACGAATAAAATTATTGGCAGTCAGGCGGGTGGCCCGGAACAGCCAACTGGAGATTGCTTTGGTGTTTTTCAGGCCGGCGGCTTTTCGGGCGAGGATGATGAAGACGGCCTGGGTAACTTCCTCGGCATCTTGCGGTTGGCCGGTTTGCCTCACGGCGACGGAATACACGAGGTGGATGTACCGATCCACCAGTGCGGCAAAGGCATCTTCAGATTGTTGTTCGACGAATTGCCGCAACAAAGTGGTGTCATCCAATGGCTGCATTCACCCATAAGTGTGCGCGGAGCGGGAAAATCCGACAGTTTATTTGCGAATCTGCGCCGGGCGTCGAAGAGGTTTTGAAAGGCATCAGGCGGAATGTCTCTGCAGATGGCGGAGAGCTTAACAAATTAATATCAATCCGCCTTTTTTACGACAAGCACTCCGATGGAGGCGGTGTCAGGTTCCAGGTCCAGCCCCCAATTACTCAAGATACCGGTTAAAGCATCCTTATCAGCCGGGCCGTTTCGCATCATACGTTGCAGTTGCGGGGTCATGACGAGCGAACAATCGTAATAATTGGTCAGGCCGGTTTCATCCACCACGGGTCTTCCGAAAATTTCTCCCATTCCGTGGACGAGTTCCGCCAAGCGCATGTGGGTAATGTAGAGCTTTCCATTTTTCAGATCCTCGTTCGCCTTTTCATCGTCCGAGCTGATTTTAAACGCCTGCAGGCTGGGGTCTGTCACTCTTAAGGCGTACACGGATGTTTCGTTTGTTTCGAGGTCGGCAACAAAACCGAGTTTGCGATGAATGGCAGCCTGTAGATTTTGCCACACGTCGCCAGGGGCCGTCACCAGAACATCGAAATTCTGATTCGTGGGCGCATTCCATGGTAACGTGATGTTATCCCCATTCGCGTTGTAGGCCAGTGCAATCAGCCTCCGGAAGGTGATATTGACTCCGACCATGCGCGTATTGCCCTGGACAGTGGCATACCGCAAGCGAGTCTGGGGCGACCGATTCGGTTTTTTGAAATGGGTGGGGCGGATCACCACCAATCCTGACGGAACGGCTTCCAACTGGTTGGGAGCGGTGGAAAAATACTTATCGCTGATGGAGGGAAAGAAAATCATTTTCACCGCGACCGCCGACATGATCACAATAAATCCAAAAATTACCAGCGAGAGGGTTTGGGGTTTTGTCATAAGGTCTCCAAGGTTCCATGATTGATGTTTCCATTTGATTTCATGCCTGCGACCGCCGCGAGGCTTTTTCGTGATTTTCTTCCTGCTCGACAAGTTTACAAGTCTTTTTGCCAATCTTTTTCCAATCCGACTCCGGCTTAACAGTTCACCATTGTGCCATTTCATCCACCCCAACCCAATCGGGACACCACCAGCGCGATTGGAGCGCGCGATGGAGCATTGACACACGTGCCGGGCTTTTTTAATGTCTTTGGGCAAAGAACCAGCAGCTTTGCCCCGAATTTACATTCGGGGATTTTTGTTGTCTGGCGTTGGAACGGTCCGGCGGCAGGGAATGGCGCTCCAACGATTTAACCGTTCAACCGATTTTCGAAACATGGCAAATACGATTCTGGTCGGCGCCCAGTGGGGCGACGAAGGCAAAGGCAAAATCATCGATGTCCTCACCGAAAAGGCGGACGTCGTCGTGCGCTACGCCGGGGGCAACAACGCCGGGCACACGGTCTTCATCGGCAAGACGAAGTACGTGCTGCACCTGGTGCCCTCGGGGATTCTCCGCCGGAATAAATTGTGCGTCATCGGCAACGGCGTGGTCGTGGACCCGATCGGCCTGGTCGAAGAAATTGAAGGGCTGAAAAAACTGGGGGTCAAAGTCGAGGCCCGGAATTTTGTTTTAAGCGAAACCGCCCACCTCGTGCTGCCGTATCATCGTGAACTGGACTCCCAACGGGAGGTGCTGAAGGGGAAGAACAAAATCGGGACCACCAAGCGCGGGATTGGCCCGGCATACGGCGACAAGGCGGCGCGCGTGGGCCTGCGCGTGAATGATTTGATCGAGGAAGGACGGTTGCGCGAAAAACTTTCGCTGCGGATCAAGGAAAACAATGCCGTGCTGAAAACGCTCGGCGCCAAGCCGTTGTCGTTTGAAAAGGTGTTTGCCGAATACAACGCGGCCGGGAAATACCTGAAGCCGTTCGTCCAAAACACGGTCGTGCTGTTGCACGAGAAGATGCGCGAGGAAGCGGACATTTTGTTCGAGGGCGCGCAGGGAACGTTTCTGGACCTCGACCATGGCACGTATCCGTTCGTCACGTCATCCAACACGACCGCCGGGGGCGCCTGCACCGGCTCGGGCGTGCCGCCGCACCGCATGGACCGGGTGGTGGGCGTTTTGAAAGCTTACACCACGCGCGTGGGCGAAGGGCCGTTGCCGACGGAGAACCAGGAAATTTCCGACCTGTTGCACGGAATGGGCCGCGAATTTGGCGCCACCACCGGCCGGCCGCGCCGCTGCGGCTGGTTCGATTCCGTGGCCACGCGGCACGCCACCATGGTCAACGGCATTGACGATTTGGCGGTGACGAATCTCGACGGCCTCGACACCGTGGAGACGATCAAAGTGTGCGTCGCGTACCGGCACGGCCAGAAACAGTACGATTTTGTTCCCAACGACGCGCAAACCCTCGCCGAATGCGAGCCGATCTATGTGGAGTTTGAAGGCTGGCAGACGCCGACGAATCGGGCGAAGACATGGAAGCAGTTGCCGGCGAAGGCGCGTTCGTATCTGAAAGCGATTGCCGAGTTGAGCAACGCCAAATTGTTCATCGCCTCAGTGGGCCCGGCGCGGGAGCAGACGATTTTTGTGTAAGCAGCAATTGACTTTGGTGCGTTGATGCAATAGCATCAGATGCATGAGAACCACCTTGGACATTGAGGATGATGTATTGCAAGCGGCCAAAGAGCTGGCGCAACGGGAAGGCGGCACGACCGGAAAAGTCATTTCTGCCCTGGCGCGGCGCGGCCTCGCCGGTCCTCATGGAAAATCAAGGAAATCTTCCAGCACGCGTAGCGGTGTGCCATTGCTGGCTTCTCGCGGCGAAGTGGTGACGCTAGTGTAGTGTGTCGCAAATGGCTAGCAGCCTGTCTGACTTAGAAAACGCATTTTTTGTCAGACAGATTGAACTGCCGCAAGGCGTTCGTGTCTGAAACTCATGGCGACCCGCTTTGTTTCGATTGACCGCGACACCCCGCTGCTGC
>JBKQUF010000189.1:0-25673 GCA_052140285.1 Limisphaerales bacterium
GTCGTCCGGGCCGATTTCAAATTCGCCCAGCGGTTCTGGAATTTCATCGAACAAAATTTCCTTGCCGCCGCGCTTCCGCCAGAACTGGATGATTTTTTGGTGCGCGATGCCAAAGAGCCAGCTTCCGAACTTTTCGTCGTCGCGCAGACCGCCGATGTGGCTGACCGCACTGATAAAAGTCTCCTGCACAATGTCGAGACTCGTCTGCTCATTATGAACCAATTCAAAAACATAAGTGTAAAGCGGCAATTGATAACGCCGAAAGAGAACATCCCAAGCCGCCGGTTTTCCATCGCGGGCTTGGTGTACTGGTAATTGTTCGCGTTCAGCCACGGCCAGCATTTATACCCAGTGGAATGCGCGAGGCGAGAAAAGGTTCAATTTCAATTGAAATTTTTTCCGATTGGACCAGTTATTTGATGGTTCCGGTTGATTTGGCTTTGCGGCCTTGCGGCTTTGCGTGAGAATTTCCCCGATGTCACAGATGCTCAAGTCGTCCGGTTCCATGGCCGCCGCCACCCTCACCAGCCGTTTGCTGGGGATGGTCCGCGAAATGGTCTATTCGCGGTTCATGGGGGTCGGCTGGGTCACGGACGCCTTTCTGCTCGCCTTTCAAATTCCAAGCCTGTTCCGGCGCTTGCTCGGCGAGGGGGCGTTGACGGCGGCGTTTATTCCCCTCTTCAAGGAAAAGGAAAAAATCCACGGTGAACAGGAAATGTGGCGCGCCGCCAACGCCGTCATTTCCGGCCTGGTCATCGCGGCGTCCGTCATCATTGCGGTCGTCATGCTCGGGATTTCGCTCTTGCTGGATTTTCATCATTTCGACGATAAAACCGAACTCATGTTGCAATTGCTCCGCCTGATGTTTCCATACATGTTGTTCGTGTGCGTCGCCGCGGTGTTCATGGGAATGCTCAATGCGCGCGGCCATTTCTTCATCCCGGCGATGGGCGCCACGATGCTCAACATAGTGATGATTGCCTCCGTGCTCTGGCTCGCGCCGAAATTCGGCGTGGGACTCCCGAAAGGACAAAAATTGCCGGTGGAAATCTTTGCCCTCGCCTATGGCGTGCTGGCCGCGGGTGTCGCCCAGGCGGCCTTTCAATTGCCAACGCTCTGGCGGGACGGTTTCCGTTACCGGTGGGTTTCGCCGTGGAAAAACGAAACCGTGCGCCTCGTCATTTTGCGCATGATCCCCGGAACCATCGGCGTCGCCGCCTTTCAAATCAACGTCACCGTCGTGCAATTGTTGTCGTTCTGGGTCGGCACCGGCATCGTCTCATCCTTCGGTTATGCCGTGCGGCTGATGGAACTGCCACAAGGCATTTTCGGCATTTCCCTGGCCACCTATTTGCTGCCGACCCTTTCGGGATTGGCCGTGGAAAAAAATTATTCCGGATTCCGCACGACGCTGCGGACCGGCTTGGACGCCCTGTTTTTCTTAAACCTGATCGCTTCCGCCCTGCTCGTTTCCCTGGCGGAACCCATTGTGCGCCTGCTTTTTGAGGGCGGCAAATTCGATGCGACGGCAACCCGGGAAGCTTCCCTTGCGCTCATGTGCCTGGCGCCCGGGCTCGTCGCCTTTTCCTCGGTCAACATTCTCGCGCGGGCCTTTTACGCTCTCGGGGACACTAAAACGCCGATGAAAATCAGCATCGTCTGCCTGATCGTGAATTTGATTTTGTCAGCCCTGCTGGTTTTCCCCTTGCGCCAGGGCGGACTCGGGATTGCCAACACCTTCACTTCAATTTGTAACGTCCTCCTATTGTTTTTCGCGTTGCGGAAAAAATTGGGCCGGTTGGAAATGGAATCCCTGCGAAAAAATTTCCTGTTGCTTGCCGGGCTGGCGATTTTGGCCGGCCTCATCGCCTGGTTCGGCTGGCAATCGTGGGAAAACAACTTCGGCCATGCCACCCTGGCCCTCAAAATCGGCGCGGTTTTTGTCCCGGCCATTGGAGCGGGGCTGGTTTACCTGTTGTTGGCGCTGGCTTTCAAAGTTCCCGCCGCAAAGGAAATGACGGATTTTGCTCTCGCCAAGTTCCGAAAATAGTTGGTGAACTCAACTTTCCACCACCGCCAGCCATCCATTATCGCCAAATTGCGATTTAAACTTTTCTGCCAGCGCTTCCCCCGCGACTACGTTTTCCGCGATGGCAAAAGTCGTCGAACCGCTGCCGGACATCAACGCCGCCAACGCCCCGTTTTCCCGCAGGAATTCCTGGTACAACTTCAATACCGGAAATTTTTCAACGGCCGGCGCTTCCAATGAATTGTAAAAACCGCCGCTCGCGGCCCGCCAATCACCGCTTTGAAGTTGGGCAATCAATTCCGCGGCCCGCCCCGCCCGGCCATTCAGCGCTTCCGGAAACCGCCCCAGATTTTGGTACGCCCAAGGTGTCGAAATGCCGAAGCCCGGATGGAACAGGAGAAATGCCCGGCCCTCCAGCGCCTTGAAATTTTCGAGCGGCTGCACCTTCTCTCCCCGCCCCGCGGCCAGCGCCGGCTTGCTTTGCAGGAAAAACGGAACATCCGAACCCAGCGATGCGGCGATTTCCACCAGCTTTTCCCTTGAAAACGGTTTTTCGAAAAGTTCCTCCAGCGCCAGCAGCGTCGTCGCGGCATTTCCGCTGCCGCCGCCCAGCCCGGCGGCCATCGGAATCCGCTTTTCCAAATGGATTTTGACCCCGCCGGAAACCCCGGCCGCCGCCAGGAATTCCCTGGCCGCGCGGAAAACCAGGTTCCTCGCATCCGTTGGCAAATGCCGGTCACTGCACGAAAGGTGTACCCCGTTTCCCTGGCGTTCAAAGGTCAATTCATCGCAGAAATTGACCGGCTGCATGATCGTTTCCAACTCATGAAAACCGTCCCCGCGTTTTCTCAAAATATTGAGCAGCAAATTGACTTTGCACGGGGATTTCTTTATGAGGGCCACGTTAAAAATAAAAAGGCGTTGAAGCGAATTCCGGCGCTTCAACGCCTTAACAGTTCAACCATTGAGACTTAATTGTCGAAGACGTTGAAACGGCTGCCCGGGAACCACGGCGCGGCATCACCCGTCGGGTATCCCATGTAGGTGTCCGTGTCAAACATCGTATCGGAAATCAGACGCGGCTTGTAACTGTCCGGGAACACCGGATGCGGCGAAAGGTAATTGGTGAAAACCGGGCCGTAAGGCGGAAGCGGCGCGGTCACGATTTCGTAAATACCCACCCCGGTGCGCGCCAGCGAACGGTTCAATCCCCGAATGGCCCCGGCCGTGTATCCTTCGCCCGGCGAATCAAAAAGCGCGGTCTGTTCGATGCTCCGCCGAAATTCTCCCATCCGCACGATTTCAAAACTGTTGTCCATCCCGCGTCCGAATTTTTGTTCCGGCCCGGCGCAGCCGGAGGTAAACAGGGAGGCGATTGTCAGCACGGAGAGAAGAAGAATGGCGCTTCGCATAATCGTAGTTGTTAAGAGGAGCCTACGCGGATTTCCGATTTTGTAAAGCCCCTTTATCAAACAATTTTTCACCGCCGCCCTCAAAGCCGTCAGCCCGCCCCGAACGAATGCCGCGCCCACGGCCACCCGTATTTCCACGCCGCCCACACCCCAAAAACAATCAAGGCAATCGTCAACGCCCCCAGCAACAGCGTGCGCCGGGCTTTGCCCCGGTCCGGCTGGTCCCAATACCACGCAATCCATACCGTCCCCTCGTAGAGCAGATACAACGGCACTGCCATGGTGATCTGCGTGAAAACTTCCGGCGAGGTGAGTACCGCTCCCAACACCAGATTGATCACCACCATGTAGCGCCACATCCCCCGCAGCGAATGGTAACTCAGGATGCCCAGCTTCACCAGCGTCAACAGGACCACCGGCAGTTCAAAGCCGATTCCCATCCCCAGCATGAATCGGCAGACAAAACTGATGTAATCCTCCGCGCGCCATTGATAAGCCCCAAAACCCAGCCAGTTCGAGTACATTTGCGACGCCTCCAGCGCAATCGGCATCAGGATGAAATAACAAAACGAAACGCCCGCGATAAAAAGTCCCCCGCCAATCAGCAGCCCGCGATAGATATGCTTGCGTTCGTTGAACCGCAACGCCGGAAAAATGAACGACGCCACGAAATAAAAAATAAACGGTCCAGCCAGAACGATCCCCGCGTAAAACGCCACCTGGAACGCCACCATGAATCCCGCCGCCGGCCCCAGGTTGATCAGATTGACATTCAATCGCTGCGCGTCCTCCGTTGCCTGGGGATCGTCTGTCACGTGCCAGCCCAGAACCTGGTTCGTGCCCAGCGCCACCGGTTCAATCTCCACCGAAACAAACCGGTTCGTGCCCAGGTCCAGCATCTGTTGTTGCCGGGGGGAGAGTTGGAAATTGCCCAGACGGTTCGTGCCAAAACTGACCACCGCGATTTGATTGGTGCCGGGATAATGTACGGACGCCCGCGTCATCGGCCACTTAATTACTTTGACGACGTAATTGCCCCCGCCCAGACAGACCAACATGGCCACCGCCAGCGTGGCAATGCTTTTGATCAGGACCCAGCGGAAATCTTCGAGGTGTTCGAGAAAACTTTTGACGGGGCCGCCTTCGGATTCAACTTCCTTGTCAACGGGATCGCCGGCCATGCGGGGATTCTTCGCCCTCAGGCCTTAGGCGGATTGGATGATTGCGGTACTGTCTGGGGTGATTGGCCGTTGGCGGCAATTTTGTTCTGTTGCGCCGGCTTTTCCTCGCCCGCGTTCTGGATCTCTTCGGTCACTTCGCGCGTTGCCTTCTTGAATTCCTTCACACCCGTCCCCAAGCCCTTCATAAATTCGGGGATTTTTTTTGAACCGAACAAGATCAACACCGCCGCGCAAATCACAATGATTTCCGTCGCGCCAAGACCCCATGCAAACATTATATTCATATTTCTTTCTTGAGCCATGTTCAAACTACGCCTCTTCCAGGCAATAGTAAAGCGTTAAAAAACAAACCACCCGGCGGCCCGGCGGCGGGACCCATACCGCCGTAGAGTTAAAACCGATCACGATGAAAAACTGGCGCTCGTCGTTTGTTTTATTCTGCGGACTTTGTCCCTTATGGATTCTCGCGTGACGGGTGTGTCCATCATCGTTTAATCCAACTCCAAATGATGTCGTACCGCCAATCGGGCGCGATTGTTTTCGTCCGTCAACTGGCAAACGGAGTGCTTACTCCTGCGGATAAACCACGATCCGATCGTGGACAAGGATGATGAGGTCGTTTTTCTTGCCGCCGGTCACGTTGGCCACGAGCGCCTCGCGCGGTTCGGGAAGCGCGCCGGAATCGCCGCGGAACGTGTGCGCTTCAAAGACCTGCCATCGTTCGGCCGGCACGAGCTTGTGTTCTTTATTGAACTGGACGATATCCAGGTAATTCTTGGCCGTCTCCATGAAGACCAGGTCTTTGCGCCCGTCGCCGGTCAAATCGCCGGCCACAAGGTCATTCAAGTAACCGTCTTTGATGGAGGTATTGTAGCCGTCAAGTGTTTGGAATTTCCAAACCATTCCACCCAACGGCAGCCAGGCTGCGGTGTTTTGGCCCATGAACGCGACGCTCTGCATGTTGGTACCGCCCAGCGCTACGGATTGGAGACTGTCAAAAATGGCGATGGGCAGTTCGATATTGGCGGTCACGCGCCAGACGCCATTGGAGTCGCGCTCGCACATGGTCAGTTGATTGTACTGGCTGTCGAGCAGGAAAATGGCCGGCGTGCCGCCTTTGCCGGATTGGACGGCCGTGGCGCCGACAATGCTGGAATCGCTTTGCGCGCCATTGATCTGGTCCTGCACGCGAAAGACCCATTGGTTGGTGCCGTCGGCGGTTTTTTCCTGTTCCAGCACCACGGCGCGGATGAAATTGTTCTGCGGCAGGAGCAATTCGGGCTTTCCATCACCGTTGACGTCCGCGGAGGCCAGCCAGGGCTGCTCCACCTCGCCGCCCGGCGGCTCCACGTCCTCTTCATCAAAGTCTCCGCCGGCCTTTTGCAGGAGCACTTTGATTTTTTCGTATGGGATGAGCACAACCAAATCCGCGAGGCCGTCCTGGTTCACGTCATGGATGGCCAGGGTGGTCGGGTCGCCTTTGAAACTGTCGCTTAATTTCTGCGAGCGCATTTTGCCGTTGGCGGTGACGGTCACCAGGGAACGCTGGCCGTTCTTGTCCACAATCACGCAGAGCGTCGGCTTGGCATGGGGTTTGAGCGGACCAACCGCCATCACGAGCGGTTTGCCGTCGAGCGGAATGAGCGTGGGAAACGGCAGCCGCCCCTCCTTGTCAAATTCAGTGACGCCGACGGAATTTTCGCTGGTGCTGAGCATGAAGATTTCCGGATGGCCATCGCCGTTCCAATCGGCCGCGGCCAATTGGCTGACGCCGGCTAGGGAGGGGAATGTTTCCGGCGGAGCAAGCGAGCCGTCGGGCTGTTGCAGATAAATGGAAATTTCTCCCGTTTCCGGCTGGGCCACCAGCAAATCGGGACGGCCATCGCCATTGACGTCCGCCCAGAGCCGGCCGCGGTGCGCGGCATCGGTCTTTTTGAGGGGCAACACTTGGAACTGGCCCTCGCTAAAGGCGCCGGAGAGCGGCGTCGCCGGACGTTGAACGAATTGCGAAACCTCGGCGCGGTCGGAATTCTGGTCAATGGTCAGCACGTAAAGATTCGAATTGCCCTCCAAATAGTCGGCGATATAGGCATGGACCGGTTTGCTCTTGAAATAGATTTCGGGGCCGAGCTGGCCGGCGGCATTTTGCAGGCGAAACCGGAAGGGCGTCGGGCTGTCCCAATCAATCAGCAACAAATCGTTCCTGCCGTCGCCGTTGATGTCCGCAATCTGGAGCGCTTTGGGCGTGCCCGAATACGGAATTTTTCGCGGTTCCCCAAAAGTATGGTCGGGTTTTTGCGCCCAAAGATAGATCGAACCATTGTCGCCCAGCAGGAGGATGTCCGCCAGACCATCGCCGTTCAGGTCGCCAACGGCCAGGGCGTTCGGATCCATCGAACCGTCATCGACATGCCAGCGATCGGGGCTGCTCCAGCCGTTGGTGCCCAGATTATGGATGATTTCGAGGTCTTTGCCGTCACCGTAAAAAACCATGTCCGGCCGTCCGCTATGGCTGAAATCGGACACGGCCAGCGACGCGACCCGCTCATCGGTGGGGACCGGATCAATGTGAAAACGCGCGCCGGGGGGCAGCTCGTTTATCTCAAGATTTTCCGGCGCGGGCGGCCGGTTGGTTTTGCCGGTTTCATTCTCAAGGATGTCGATTTGCGAATGTTCATTGTCGGCAACAACAATGTCATTCAACCCATCGCCGCTCATGTCCGCCACGTGGAGCAGGCTGATGCCATCGTCAATGGGATACGTTTCGTGGCCGGTAAAAGTGAAAACATTCGTGGCCGTTTGCGCGCGAATGGAAAGGACCAAACCGAAGGCAAACACCACCAAAACTATTTTTAATCGCATAAACCATTGTAACGTGCCAGCGGGGAGAGCGTTTGGCGAGTTTATTTCACCGGATAATCGAATGCGGGTTCCCGAAAACAGTTGATTAAATCAAAACCAGGCCTTCTTGTTTATGACATAGGTGTTCACAAAATCCTCGTCACTTTTGGTCAAATAGATAATGCCTTCGATAATGCCGATGATCCACATCACCGAGGCTCCCACACCACACGTTAGAAGACTGACTAAAAGCATGATAACGCCTTCTTTGGTATAGCCCATGATGAATTTATGGATTCCCAAACCTCCGAGGAAAATTGCCAGCAATCCGGCCGCAATTTTATTGCATCCCTCGGTTTTCGGCTTGAATCCCACACCGCAACTGACGCAGACCACGGCATTGGGGTTGGTTGGTTTGCCGCAGTTGGGACAATAGGCGACGCCTTTTTTAGGGTCGGCTCCACATTTAATGCAGGCAACCGCATTATCATTCAATTCTCCGCCGCAATTTCGACAAAACATACGGTTACCTTTCTGTTTTGAACAGGGACCGATTTCTTCGGAACGCTATTCCGAAGGACTTGGAATTGATTACACAAATCCGGGGCGGTGCCGTCAACAATAATTATGTAAAACTGCCGACTCCCGAATTAAAACTGCGTCATCGCCTTGTCGAGCGCGGCAAAAAGCTGGCCCATCGTCGCTTCCGTTTCATCGCCCATATTGGAGATGCGGAAGGTCTTGCCCTTGATTTTTCCGTAGCCGCCGTCGATCAGGAAGCCGGAATCCTTCGCCAGTTTTTGCAACTTGGCCACGTCCACCGCGCGGCCGCCCGGCTTGGCGCCGTTGTTGATGCAGGTGAGCGTAATGGATTCAAATCCTTTTTCGGGGAACAGCGTAAAACCGTGTTTGGCCGCCCAGTCACGCGTCATCTGGTTGGTTTTCCGGTGGCGCGCATAACGGTTTTCCAGGCCCTCGGCGAAAAATTCATCAAGCTTGGAACTGAGTGCGTACGTATGGGAGATGCTCGGCGTGCTCGGCGTCATGCTTTGCTCGGCATTCTTTTGAAATTCCACCAAGTCGAAATAATAACCGCGGTCCTTGAGAGTGGCCGCCTTGGCCAGCGCCGCCTTGGAAGCGGTGAAAACGGCAAAGCCCGGTGGCAAGGCAAACGCTTTTTGCGTGCCCGCCAGCAAAATATCAATGCCCAATTCGTCAAAATTCAAGGGCACACCGGTCATGGAACTGACCGCGTCCACGATGAACATCACGTCGGGATATTTTTTCTTGAGCGCCGCAATTTCGGCGATGGGACTCATCACGCCCGTGGAAGTTTCGTTATGGATGACGGTCAGGGCGTCGAACTGGCCGGTGGCGAGCTTGGCGTCAATCAATTCGGCGCGGATGGGGGAACCCCAATCCACCTGCAGGGCCTCCGCGTCCTTGCCGCAACGCTTGGAGACATCCAGCCATTTGTCGGAAAACGCGCCGCACATGCAGTTGAGGACTTTCTTGGCAACGAGATTGCGGATGGCGCCTTCCATGACACCCCAGGCGGACGACGTGCTCAGAAAAACCAGTTGTTTGGTCGAGAGCAATTGCTGGAGTTGGGGTTGGGTTTTCGCGTAGAGGTCTTTGAACCCCTGTCCGCGATGGCCGATCATCGGGGAGCGAAACGCCTGGAACGTTTTCTCGCTGACTTCGACGGGGCCGGGGATGTGTAGTTTTACGTGCGCCATAATGTTCGTGAAATTTTTCACAAGCCGCGGCCAAAGGCAAGCAAACTTTGTGTTGAGATCCACGCCGCGAATTTGCGGGACCAATGGGGTGATGTTAGCATTGAGCACCTATGATTTGAACATGACCCGTGGGAATTCTGCCGGCTTGCATTCGGTTTGATTACGAGCAACATTCAGGGCGTGGGTTACGCACATGCAAAAATCACTCGGCAAAATCCGCGCTTGAATTCACTTAAACCGATTGAAGTGGATTCGCTCGCGGACATTGGTTCGTTGCATCTTTGTATTCCTGAACACCTGGCGATTCAATTGCAGTTGGAAGAAATTTACAAACGCGAAGTCACGACCGCCGACGGACGCAAACATCTCGTGCCTTATGTCGGTCCGCTGCAAATCACTTTTGGCAATCGCGGTTGTTTCGGGGGCGCGATCATTCTTGGCGACGAGGTTTTGCTCGGCGCGGTGCAAATGGAAGACATGGATTTGGTCGTGTCGCCGCCTGAACGCAAGGTCATTCCCAACCCCGACTCGCCAAATGTTCCGGCCGCTTTGGCAAAGGAAATCAGTTAAATTTCTCCGCGTCTCCGCGTTAAATTCATTTCCAACATGACCGACGACTTGCAAAAACGAATCCAGGCGGCGCTGGCCAATCCGCAAAACATGGGCGAGCTGGCCAATGCGGACAGCATGGGCACGGTGGGCAACGCCGATTGCGGGGAAATGCTGCGGCTTTGGGTGAAGTTCAAGGAGCAGGACGGCAAAAAGGTGATTGACCGCGCGACCTTCCAGTCGTTTGGATGCGAGACGGCGATTGCCGTCGCCAGCCTGGCCACGGAATTGATCCGCGGCAAGACGGCGGAGGAGGCGCTGGCGCTCAAGACCGAGGAATTGGCGGGGGAGCTCGGGCCGCTGCCGCCGATGAAAATCCATTGCGCCCAACTGGTGGAAGGCGCGTTGCGATCCGCGCTGGAGCCGGGCAAGACGGAAGCCAAACCCGCCGCGCCGGTCAATGCGCCGACGTTGCTGGACAGTTTTTCGAAGCCGAAGGAAGGCATCAAACTGACATTTTTGGACGAAGAGAGTTAAGCGCTTCGCAATTTCTTCAGAGCCGCCAGGGCCGCGTCGCTTTCGGCGGCTTTTTTGCTTTTGCCGAAACCGCGCGCCAGTTCCCGACCCTCGTGTTGGACAACGATTTCGAACAACCGGTCATGGTCGGGCCCGGTTACGGAGATGGTTTGATATTCCGGCGCGCGCGGCGACGCGGCTTGCAGCAATTCCTGCAACTCGCCCTTGGGGTTATCGATGAGCAACAGGGTGTTGAGCGCGCCGAAGGTCGCGGCGTATTCGCGCAAAATAAATTCGCGCGCGGCCTCGAATCCGCCGTCCAGAAAAATCGCGCCGAGCAGGGCCTCAAGGACGTCCGCCAGGGAGGAGGCGCGGTCGCGTCCGCCGTGCATTTCTTCGCCGCGGCTCAGGATCAAATGGGCGCCCAGGTCCAGCGCCTGCGCCCGTTCGGCCAGGGTCTTTTGATTGACCAATTGGGCGCGCGCCTGGGTGAGCATGCCTTCGTCGTCGTCAGGGAACACTTCGTAGAGTTTCCAGGTGAGCACCAGTCCCAGCACGGCGTCGCCGAGGAATTCGAGGCGCTGGTTGTGCTGGCTCTCGGTGTTGTTTTCGTGGGCGATGGAAGGGTGCGTGAACGCGAGCCGCAGCAGGCTTTCATCGCGGAACTGGTAACCGAGACGTTGTTGGAGCGCGGCAAGGTCGGACACGGCATCAATTGGCGGGCGCAGTTTCGCCGGCTGGAGCGGGAACGGTTTCCGCGGCGGGGACCGGAGCGATATTTTGAGAAGGCGGCGTCAATCCATGCTCCAGCAACTGGGCGACGTCGCGCTGGACTTGTTCAAGTTGGTCGAGGTGCAGGCCGGGGTCGGCAATGGTGAAAATATCCCCGGTTTTGGGCTGTTCATAGATGAAGACGCGCCGTCCGTCGCGGACGATTTGTTCCTTGACCTTGAGGATGCGTTTGCGTTCGAGCATGACGGCGAGGATGTAACCGGCGGGGGCATGGGCCGGGTCGTTTTGTTCGATGAGCTTGCGCAGCAGGGTTTCGGCGGTGTCCTTGTGGATGGGATCGGCGACGGGAGCGGGGGCATGATAGACGGTTTGCCAATGGGAAATGAAGCCTTTGCGGTCGCGGGCGCCCTGGCTGTATTGGTTTTGCCAGCAGGAATCGCAGATGTCCATGCGGCGCAGCTCGGGGGGTTCGTCGAACAGCAGCGTGTGGAGGGGTTGATGATCGGCAAACGGCTGCGCGCAGGATTCGCACGCGCCGGCGCGCGACTGGATGTTCCATTCGTTCATGTCCCGGACATTTTACAGGGAATTCCGGGAGAGGACGAATGAAAATTCGCGGTAAAGTTCGTTTGGAAGAAAATCATTAATGTTCCGTGGTTGTGACTTGTGCGGGCGCAGGATTCTGGTAAAACGATGGGACCATGAAATCGGGATTTGGCTCCATTTTTTTGGCGTTCCTTCTTGTGGCAGTTGCCGGACGGGCGCAAACAACCCTGTTTACGTATCAAGGACAGTTGAGCAGCAGCAATGCGCCGGCCAACGGCCTTTATGATTTTCAATTCCAATTGCTGGCAACGAACAACGTCCTGGCCGGGGGACCGCTGACCAATGCGCCGATCGCGGTGACGAACGGTTTTTTCACGACGACGCTGGATTTTGGGGCGACGCCGTTTAACGGGGCCAATCTGTGGCTGCAAGTGGGCGTTCGCAATTACGGCAACACCAATGCCTATACGACACTTTCCCCGTTGCAACCCATCACATCCGTGCCTTACGCGATTCGTTCCATCACCGCCAATAGCGCGACGAACGCGATGTTTTTGACGGTGCCGCTGCAAACGACCAATTTGAGCGGGATTATCGCGATATCGAATCTGCCGCCAAACGTCGCATTTTTGAACAGCAACGAAACGTTTACCGCCGCGATCAACTTCGCGAACACTGGCAACACCTTTACGGGCAATGGTTCGGGCCTGAGCGGACTGAATGCCACGGCGCTGGTCGGCACGCTTCCGGATGCGCGGCTTTCAACGAATGTGGCGTTGCAAAGCGATACGGCCTTGAATTTTGCCGGGAGTGTGGCGGCGACCAATTTCATCGGCGCGGGCCATGGATTGACGAACGTGCCCGGCGCATTTTTTTGGGTGACAGTATCCGGCTCCAGCGCGCCCGCGAATCCAAACGTCGGCTACATTTGCACGAACAACACGACTCCGGTGACGATTACGCTGCCGGCATCGCCCAGTGTGGGGGACACGTACAAGGTGGCGGGAGTCGGCGCGGCGGGTTGGATCCTGGCGCAAAACACCAACCAGAACATTTTTGCGGGCAATCTTTCGAGCAGCGTCGGCCAAAGCTGGAATGGCAGCGGCCCAGGCACAGCCAATTGGACGTGCATTGCTTGTTCCGCGGATGGCACCAAAATGGCCGCCGGATACAACCTCGCCACCAGTGGCGGTTATCTCTTCTTCTCCACCAATTCCGGGGCGGCTTGGAACGATTGGAGCGAGAGCAGTGGGGCTGCCTTTTGGTCGGGCATCGCTTCTTCCGCTGATGGGACTCATTTGATCGCCTGTGCCGGTTACTCGCCTTATGATTCTCAATCGGGGTATGTTTACTTGTCCGCCAATTCCGGTGTTACCTGGACGCTCCAGACCACGCCCGGCAGCCAGGCTTGGTCGTCGGTTGCCTCTTCCGCTTCTGGAAATATCCTGGTAGTTGTTGCGCATAATGGTTATCTCCTGGTTTCTGTCAATGGAGGGGGCAATTGGAGCACCCTTACCGGTTCACAACTCTGGACCTCAGTAGCCTGTTCCTCCAGCGGAACCAACATGGTGGCCGTTGAAGGAAATGGCTACATCTATACCTCGACCAATGCCGGCTCATACTGGCAGCTAAGCACCAACGTTTCCGGGGCGGCATGGTCATCGGTCGTTTCGTCTGCCGACGGTTCCCGGTTGGTCGCTGCTTCGAGTGCGAGTGGTCTGATTTATGTTTCCACTGATTTTGGCACTAATTGGGTGCCGGAAAATTCGACGGTATCCGGCAATTTGACTGGCGTCGCTTCCTCGGGGGACGGTTCACGGCTGGCGGTGACGGCCGGCGGTTCGGGCGCCACTGGAAGCATTTATGGCTCGTCCAATTCCGGTGAAACATGGTCGCAATTGCCCGGGGCGCCGACACTTTCGTGGTCGGCCATCGCTTCCTCCGCCGATGGCAGCGTGCTCGCCGCCACGGCTTATAACGGCAACATTTACGTT
Source organism: Limisphaerales bacterium (assembly GCA_052140285.1). GTDB lineage: Bacteria > Verrucomicrobiota > Verrucomicrobiia > Limisphaerales > UBA11358 > UBA11358. Next base: position 13,540 of record JBKQUF010000189.1, read on the forward strand.
TCCTCCCAATCCAGCACCACCGTCGGCGGCAGCGGTTATTTGTTCGGGGCGCAGCACAGCGCGATTGACCTGCTATATGTTGGGAACGGACAATTTCTCCCGTTGAGCAGCGAAGGAACGATTCGGGCCTATTAAGCGGATGAATCACGAGGCTTTGGACAAATTTTTCGAGCGCGGCATCCTGGGGCTGGTGCTGGCGATATTGGTTTTTGGGCCGCTGGCGATGGGCGCGGTCGAAGCGTGGCCGTTTCTGGTGGTGCAGGCGCTGACGATTGGCGTCCTGATCTTCTGGGCGTTGCGGTTGTGGTTCAGCCCCAAACCGCAATTGTTGTGGCCGCCGATTTGCTGGGCCGTCGCCGCCTTTGTGGTCTATGCCATCGCGCGTTATTGGACGGCGGAAATCGAATACGTGGCGCGAATGGAATTGATCCAGGTGCTGGTCTGCGCGTTTCTTTTCTTCGCGGTGGTCAACAATCTTTACCGGCAGGACTATTCGCAGGCAATCAGTTATACGATGGTTTTTCTGGCCATGGGAATTTCAGCGTTTGCGGTGTATCAATATGCGACGCATTCGCACCGGGTCTGGAACGAGATATCGCCGTACGAAGGGCGCGCCCCGGGCACGTTTATTTCGCCGAACAACCTGGCTGGTTTTCTGGAGATGATCCTGCCATTGGGGGTGGCGTATGTTTTGACCGGGCGGATGAAAATCGTGACGCGGATTCTGCTGGCCTATGCGACGCTGGTGATCGCCGCAGGATTGGTGGTGACGTTTTCACGGGGCGGCTGGGCGGCGGCGGCGATCGGCCTGGGGGCGCTGTTGCTGGTTTTGCTGGGATACCGGCAAAGCCGGATTCCGGCGGCGGCCACGCTGGCCGTAGTCCTGATTGGCGGCGGATTTTTCGTGAGTCATTATCTGGAGAAGACCTTGATGTTCATCGACCGTGCCAATCAGACGGTGAGCAACGGACAGTTGGTATTGGATTACCGGGGTGATATGTGGCAGGCGGCGGGGCGGATGTGGCTGGATCACTTTTGGTTTGGCGTGGGGCCGGCGCATTACAATGACGTTTTCCGGCAATACCGCCCTGCCCGCGTCCAAATGCAGCCGAACCGCGCGCATAACGATTATCTGAATTTGCTGGCGGATTGGGGGGCCATTGGCGGTGTCATCGTGCTGGCGGGCATGACTGCGTTTGCGGTCGGATTATGGCAAACCCGCCGTCATGTCCGGCGCGCGGAGAATACCTTGAGCGGCGGCGGAACGAGTAGTCGCAACGCATTTTTTCTGGGCGCGGCGGCGGGATTACTGGCCTTGGCGGCGCATTCGCTGGTGGATTTCAACCTGCACATTCCAGCCAATGCCATCCTGGGAGTGACGCTGTTGGCGTTGTTGACGAGCAATTTGCGATTTGCGACCGAGAAATATTGGATCAATTTGCGGATGCCGAAGATCATTGCAGTTACGGTGATTCTGTCGGCGGGGATTGCTTATTTGGGCTGGCAGGAATGGCGGCGCGCCGGGGAAACGTATTGGACAGGGCGGGCGCAGGATTCGAGAATGCTGGTGCTGGACCGCGCCGTGCTATTGCAGAAAGCGTTTGCCGCCGAACCTGGAAATGCGGAAACCGCGTATAACATCGGCGAGTTTTATCGCGTTCAAAGTTTTGAGGGCGGCACCAGTAACGAAGAGCAGGCGGAAACGGCCATCGAGTGGTTTGGGCGGGCGATAACGTTAAACCCGCTGGATGGGTATGGCTACTTGCGAATGGGAATGTGCCTCGATTGGCTGGGGCGGACCAACGAATCGGCCAAATTTTACAGCAAAGCGGAGGCGTTGGACCCTAATGGTTACTATACAGTTGCCAATATCGGCTGGCACTATGTCCAGATTGGCGATTATGCGGCGGCCAATGAATGGTTTCAGCGGTCACTGGGGTTGATGTGGGACAAGGATAATGCCATTGCCGGGTCTTATTCTCAAATTGTCCGGAAAAAACTGTTGGAAAAGGCCTCTGGAAACGGCCCATTATTGCCGGGATATTAATGAAAAATATTGTTGACAACCACCTTTGCCGTCCTATACTGAATGCGAACAGTCGAAAACTCAAATAAAGCAAATATGAAACTAGCCAAAGTTCTTAATTTTACAGCGGTTTGCGCTCTTGTTTTCTCGGTTTGCGCGGGCGCATATGCTCAATCCGACCACCCCGGGTACGCGACAGCGGTTCGGATCACCGGGGAAGCGCGATATTCCCACGACGGCACCACTTGGCTTCCACTGGTAGTCGGCGAGGTATTGAGCGCCGGTGACGTGGTTGAGACGGCCACGGATGGTTCCCTTGACTTGGTGTTGGGCCAGATATTCAAAACGCACGCCGGACCGAACGATGACGTGGTGGCGCCGCCCGCCGATTTGACTGTCCGCGGCATGGTGGCTTACCAGGCCAGCATTCAACAGAATGTCATTCATTTGGAATCCGGCACCGTGTTGGCCATTAAAACGCTGACGGTGGGAGATACCGGGGTGGATGCGGTGAGCAATACCGAATTGGATTTGCGCAAGGGCGCCATTTTTGGCAGCGTCAAGAAGCTTTCCGCCTCATCGCAGTACCTGATTGATATGCCAAACGGCATTGCTGGTATTCGCGGCACGGTATTCGCAATAAGCCTTACGCCCCCGCCCGGCATTGTCACGGTAACTGAAGGTTCCATGGTCATTTCCTACACTGGCCCCAATGGGGTTGTGACGTTTACCGTTACCCAGGGTCAGCAACTTAATCTTGGTAGTGCCGCTCCGCCTGTCACATTGTCTCCCACAGCATACGCGGCCGCCTTGGCGGAAGCCACCCAGACCATCACGGTAATGAGTCCTGTTGCGAATCCCACCTACGACCGGACCATCCTTTATATTTCCCCAGTGACGGGATATTATCCGTATCCCAAACCGCTTTAACAGATCTTTTTGTTTGGTTTGTAGTCAAACCAGAGCAACCTTGAGTTGCTCTGGTTTTTTGTTTAATCCGTTGGCGTGAAATTCAAGCCGCCCAAGCGAGCGCCGGTCGTTTTGGCCGTCGCGGTCCTGGCCATCGTCTGCACTTTGCAGATGGCGAGGCTGGATTTCTTCGAGCGGCTCGAATGGATGACGTATGACCTGCGCGCCAAGGCCGCCCTGGCGTATCCCGCGCCGGCGGCCACGAACCTGGCGTTTGTTTCCATTGGGGAATCCGGCATCAGCGCCGTGCAAAACGGTTATGTGGACCATGATCGCACCCAAAAGCTGGGTTTTAAATTCGGCCTTTACTGGCCGCGCGAGGTCTATGGCCGGTTGGTGGATGAACTGAGCGCGCAACAGGCCAAGGCCGTCGCGTTCGACGTGCTGTTCAAGGATTTGCGGCCGGACCAGCAAATCCTCGTCGAGATGGCCGATGGCCGCTTCATTTTGTCCGACGATTATTTTGCGCTGCAACTGGGCCGCGCGGGGAATGCGATTCTCGGCGACACCGGCGACGCGCCGCTTCCTGAACTATTCGAAACGAACGCGCTCGCCGTGGGCGACATCACCAGCGACAAAGACTCGGACGGCGTGCTGCGGCGGGTCAAAGCCTTTCGCACTTACCGCCGCTGGCATGCCATCTTTCAGCAGGCGGCGGAGGAATATGACTTGGACCTGGAACATGCGAAAGTCCAGCCGGGGAGCATTGTCATCGCTCAATTCGGCACCACCAATACGGTCACGATTCCGATTGATGCGGCAACGAATTTCGATTTGACCCAATACGCCGTCAATGTGCCGCCGGGCGTTTCGTCCCGGGCAAAGGCATTTACGGACGAGCGGGTCTGGCAATTGGGAATTGTGCTGGCGGCGCAGGAACTGAAGCTGGACCTGGCCAATGCCGGGGTGGATTTGCCCCGCGGGAAAATCGTTCTGCGGGGCGAAAACGGAATCACGCGGACGATTCCCGTTGATCGCGACGGCGATTTTTACATTGATTGGCGGCTTAAATTGAACGATCCGCGGCTGCTGCAAATGCCCATCGAAAATCTGCTGGCCCAGAATTATCGCCGGCTGGAGGGCATCACCTTCAATTTGTCCAATGATTTCAAAGGCAAGCTCGTCGTGGTCGGTTCCACCGCGCAGGGCAATGACTTGAGCGACCGCGGCGCGACGCCGCTCTCCGATGATACCTTTCTGGTCGCAAAACATTGGAACATTGCCAATTCGATTATTACGGACCAGTTCATCCGCCGCGCGACCCCGGTGGCGGAACTGGGAGTCACCGTGCTGCTGGGACTGTTCACAATGTTCCTGACGCTGGAACTGCCGGCGTTCTCGGCCCTGGGCGGGAGTTTGTCATTGGCCGCGATTTATTCCGCCATCACGTACTTTGTCTTCATAAAATTTCGCCTCTGGCTGCCGGTGGTTTTTCCGGTGGTGGGCGCGATTTTTTCCGAGCACATTGTCCTGGTGGCGTACCGGGTGCTTTTCGAACAGAGCGAGAAGCGGCATATCAAATCAGTTTTTTCGAAAATTGTCGCGCCGGACATCGTCAACGAATTGTTGCGGGCGAAGAAGCTGGCGCTGGGCGGGGGGCGGCGCGAGGTGACGGTCTATTTTGCCGATGTCCGCGGCTTTACGGAATTCACGGACCAAAGCCAGGCGAACGTCCTGGCGTACATCCGGGAACATCAGTTGCGCGGCGCGGAAGCCGAAGCCGCCATTGATGAAGAGGCCCGGGAAGCGCTCCATACGGTGAATCTCTATCTCGGCGCCATCGCCGATATCATCATACAGCACCACGGCACCCTGGACAAATATATTGGCGATTGTGTGATGGCATTTTGGGGCGCGCCGATCACCAATGAAAAGCACGCCGCCGCCTGTGTGCGAGCGGCCATCGACGCCCAGCGCGTTGTGTATGAATTGAACCTGCAACGCGTCGCGGAAAACCAGAAACGCGAATTGGAAAACGCGCTGGGCGGCGGGCGGCCCAAATCGAAGCTGCCGGTCCTCATGCTGGGCAGCGGCATCAATACCGGCATGGCCACGGTGGGCCTGATGGGGTCCGACGAGCATTTGCTGAACTATACCGTGTTTGGACGCGAAGTGAACCTCGCCAGCCGGCTGGAAGCCGTTTCCGGACGGGCGCGCATCCTCATCAGCGAAACCACCTACCAGCACTTGTTGCGCGACGACGCCGAATTGGCCGCGCGCTGCGCCGTTTTGCCTCCGATGAAAATCAAGGGCTTTGCCGCGGAAATCAAACTTTATGAAGTCTCGTGGCGCCCGGCCAATGCCTCGCCGTTCGACGAGGAATTATTTTCCACGGGCAAAAGTTCGGAAGGCACTTCGTTTACCGGGATTATCCAGCGGGAGAGCAATTGACCCGCGCCCCCGCGCCGTAAATGGGATAGCCGGCAAAATTTTCTCACCTATCACTCACCTGTTTTTTCCGATAATTGTTGTCGTCATTTCAAAATTTTGCTGTCTAAATAGATAAACAGCTAACATTGTCGGAAGGATGAAGCATGACGTACGGGCTTCTTCCACAGGCATGGAGTCGAAATGGTTATGGGTGCAACATCCAAATCGGCGGCGCGTCAAGAGGGGCAGTTCCCCTCGCGGGATGGTTTTACTTCAAGGGCATCGGCCATTCGGCGATCACCAATGACGGAAGGCGGAAGTCAGAAGCCCTCGTTACCGGCGGCTACGGTAGTGTCTTACAATTGTAATTACCTTGTTTCTGCCGTCCCTGCGGGACTTGGATCCTTTTTCATCCCCCAACCCAGCGTTGAAACGCCGGGCTATTTTCATTTGTCCCTCTGGGACGGTTCTCAGCATGTCCACGCTTTTATGAGCCGCTGCACTGCAATGGTAAAGTCCGGTTTCACGCTCGTCGAGCTATTGGTTGTAATTGCCGTCATTGCCATTTTGGCGGCGCTGTTGTTGCCGGTTTTGAGCAAGGCCAAAATGCGGGCGACGACCGCCGTCTGTCTTAACAATCAAAAGCAACTGGCCCTGGCCTGGGAGATGTATGCCACCGATAATAACGGCCGCATCGTCAATTTGAGCACCTACACCCCGCCGGCCTCCGACCCGTTGGGCACCACGAACACGCCGTGGCGGACCGATATTTATAACAACCAACTTGTGGTAAGCGTTCCCGCCGGTGATTCCCCGCAACAGGCCTGGGTTTACAAAATTCAAATGGGATACAAACACCCGACCCCGACCGCCGCCGGGCCGCTGTTCCAATACGCTCCCAATCCTGACGTGATCCATTGTCCCGGCGACTGGCGCTACCATCTGCCCCTGGGCCAGGGATTTGCCTTCGACAGTTACTCGGGAGTGGCCTTTTTGAATGGTGAATACGGAGGTTTTGTGAAGGAAACCCAGGTCCTGCATCCCAGCGACCGTTTTCTGTGGGCGGAAGGCACGGACATGCGCGGGGAGAACGTGGGGTCGTGGCTGATGGCCGATCCGGGGACGGCGTCGGCGAATTTCAGCGACGCGCTGTTCGGCGATTCGCCGGCGGCGTTCCATATCGACGCGGCGACGTTCAGTTTTGCCGACGGCCATTCCGAAAGTCACCGATGGCTGGATGCTTCCACGATTACCTACGCCAACAGCGCCAATTTGAACAAGGAAACTGACGGGGACGGCACCCAGCTTTCGGCGCAGGACAACAGCCCGCGGGACCAGCAATGGGTCGGCAGCCACTATCCCGGTCCGCAGAATCCCTAAACAAACCACGAAACACGAATTGAAAAATCTGCCTCACACCAAGGTCGCAATGAACACCAGGGAATTAAATTTTCCTGCAACCACTTCGCGCCCTTTGCGCCCTTTGCGTGAGACTCAAAATCAAAAATCAGAAACCAAAAATCGGAGATAAAATATGAATACGTCCCTGGCAGAAATTAGAACGAGCTTCTGGCGCAAGACAACATTTTGGCGGACTGGCCCCGGGCTGGCCATTTTGGCCGTGGCCTTTGTCGCACTGCGGTTGTTGTGGATTTACCTCGAGCGTCCCGCGCATTTGGACGCCAATGCCGCCCTGTGGGGATCGATCAGGGATTTTTCCGGCCCGGCCGAGATGAACCACGACGGCAGCCAGCTCATTTACGTGGCCCCGGCCAATGACCGGGGCCACTCCGTGTTCCTCGCCGACGCCGCGACCGGAAAGAAACGGCAAATCCTGGAGGACACCAATGGAGTGCGTATGGGGAATGCCGAATTCGATCTCTATGCCGGCCCCTGGTCTCCGGACGACAGCGGCTTTGTCTGTTTGGAGGATAAACGAATTATCCTCTGCGATGCGCAGACCGGGCGCAGTGTCGGCGATTTCACCCTGCCGGCAATATCGGCGACGGTGACATGGCTAAACCCGGCCACCGTCATGTGCGTGGCGGCGGGCAAGCTTTACGAACTGGACCGGCAGACCGATGGAACGTGGACTTCCAGGGAAAAAACCGTTGGCAATCTGGGACTGCGGAGCAGCTTGGACGCCGCCGTTGCCTCCGCGAGCCAGTCGGCGCCGGGCGAGGTTGCCGACAATGCGCTGGATGGAGACAGCGCCACCAGTTGGTATTCCGGAAAAACGACGGACCCCGTTTGGCTGGAATACCAGTTCAGCGGACTCGCTTGGGCGATTACCCATTACACCCTGACCAGTTCTTCAAGCGATGCCGACACCGACCCGCGCGACTGGCAGTTGCTCGGTTCCAATGATGGCACGAATTGGGCCGTACTGGACACCCGCAGCAATGAGACCTTCACGGCCCGCGGACAGGCCAAGGAATATGACTTTGCCAACGAAACACCCTGTTGGTTTTATCGGTTGAACGTGACCGCCACGGCGAGTGGGAGCGGGACGGCGAATGGTGTGGGGCTGGCGGAGTTTCAACTCTCTTCGCGGGACACGCCGGCGGTGGCTTCTGCCAGCTCGGAAAGTTCGCACAGCGGCGAGGCCTCATTGGCCTTCGATGGTTTAATCAACACCATCTGGTTTAATAACTATGCAAGTCCGCCGGCCTGGCTCCAATACCAAATCGGCGGCGGCGCGGCGGCGGCCCTCTCGCAATACAGCTTGACCAGCGGGGCGGATGTTCCGGCACGCGACCCGGGTGACTGGGACTTTCAGGCCTCCGACGACGGCGTCACTTGGACCACCCTCGACAGCCGGTCGGGAGAGTCCTTTGATTCCCGGCTGCAAACCAAATCCTACACGTTCAAGAATGCGACGCCTTACCGTATTTACCGGCTTTACATCACCCAAAACCATGGTGTGAATCAATACGGCCTGGATGGTGTGCAACTGGCTGAATTGGACCTGGGATTGAAAGGATTGCTGGCCAGGATCGGCAATCCCGACGGCGGCCTGGCTCTGCGCAACCTTGAAACCAATGTTGTCTCCACCGCCTTGGATGCCCGAGCCGGCGCGCCCCAGGTGTTGGAACCTTATGAGACAACCAATTGGTTTTCGGGTAACGCCAAAGGGCCGGTTTGGCGGCAAGATGAGTTTAAAGACAGCGCCTGGGTCATTTCCCAATATAAACTGATCAGTTCCAGCGCCGATCCGGCCACCGACCCGCGTGACTGGCAACTCCTCGCTTCCGATGACGGAACCCATTGGACACTGCTCGACAGCCAGAGCAACCAGGTGTTTGCCACCCGAGGCCGGGCCAAACGCTATCCGATTCAAAATCAGGCGGCCCATCGGTTCTATCGGTTGAACATCACGGCCAATGCCGCCGGAAACGGCGTTGGAATCAATCTGGCCGAATTCCAGTTGTGGTCGGACGACACCCCCGCCGTGGCCACCGCCAACGTGGAGAATGCGCCGCGCGAGGGCGCGGCCCAGGCCTTTGACGGCTCCACCTCCACGAAGTGGTTCAACGGCGGCGCGGGCGGCACTGGCTGGCTGCAATACGAATTCGGCGGCGGCCAGGCCCCGATCGTGTCCCAATACTCCTTGACCAGCGGCAACGACGTTCCCGCCCGCGATCCAAAAAACTGGCAGTTCCAGGCCTCCAAGGACGGCCAGACATGGACGACCCTCGATGAGCGGGAAAACCAGGCCTTTGAGTCCCGCCTTCAAACCAAGGCCTATTCATTTCTTAATAACCAACCCTACCGTTTCTATCGGCTCAATATCCTGACCAACGGCGGTGACGTCGGTTTGCAGTTGTCTGAACTGGCGATTGGCGAGCCTTCCTCCATCGGTGCCACGTCCAGTCCGAATACCGTCGCTTTGGGGAACGCTCCCACGGGCACAGCCGCCGTAAATTTCAATCCTTTCTATAAGACCCTTTCCCTGACGGCTCTGGACAGCCAGACAATCGCCTGGGGCCAGCCGGACTGCCTTTGGAGCCTGAGCGCCGGCTCCGAAAACCCGCGGCTGCTCCTGGGCCTTCGCGCCGCCTTGCCGCCCAATACCACGCTGGTCAACTTCAGCTATTCGAGAAGAACCGGACAATTTTTGCTCAACTGCGATACCGGCGGCGCGCTTTCCCTGTGGCGTTTCGACCCCAACAGCCAGTCCGCCCCGGCCAAAATTGCCGACAACGCGGCCGACGGATTCTGGATTGATGCCGGCGCCGGCCCCGGCGAATTCGTTTATGCCAACCGCGCCGCCAACCATCCCCGGCTGATGCTGGCCGATTCATCGGGCAAGCTGGCCCAATTGCTGGCGCCGGGGAATTATGAGTGGTTTCAGGTGACGCCCGACCAAAAGCAGGTCTTCGTGCTGGGCAACCTGACCAACCAGCCCGTGCCGGGCATCTGGCGGTATGACGTGGCGTCGGAGGCGTGGCATCCGGTGATCTCGGCTTCGGATTACCCATCGCCCCAAGCCCGGGGGGTCGTCACCTTGCAGCGCGCCTTGAGTTCGTCCAGCGGCAATGTCACCGTCACCATTTATCGGCCCGCCAATTTTAATCCGCACAAGAAGTATCCCTTGCTGATCGGAGACACCGTGGTTGACACCTCGATTTACGGCGCGCCGTTCCTGAAAGGCGTGGCGGCCTGCGGCGCGACCGTGGCGGTGGTGGAACGGCCTTATTGGGCCGGGGGCATCGAGCAATGGGCGGAGAACGTCCAGGGGCTGTACGATCAGATGAAAAACGATCCGTCGGTCGATGCCAGCCGGGTGTACCTTTTTGCCGTCAGTGCGGAGACGTATTATTGCAGCCAGTTGGTGGAAGCCAACCCCGCGCCGTGGCGGGGAGTGCTCCTGCTCACTCCCAGCCAATTACCGGATTTTTCCGGATTATCCCCGTTCCAATCGCGGCCTAAAATCCTGCTGGACGCCGGGCGCGAGGAACAGGAGGACGACCGCTTCAAACAATATCAACTGGACGCCCTGACTTCCGGCGTGCTGGTGGAGTATTACACGTACCCCGGCGAAACCCATTTCGTGGTCGGCACCGATTACACCTTCGGACGCGTCATGGAGGAAAAGCGCTTCATCTTTGGGGAATGACAGGGAAAATGACTGATTCCCAAATCCGAATGACTAATAAAAATCCAATGATGAAAACCTCGGCAGTTCGCGGGGAGCGCGGGCGCTTGCCGGGCCGAAATCTAACGAAGGCTGGTCCCGCCCGCTGTTTTTGGCGTCCCGCCAAAAACCTTTTCCCCCGTTCCAAATCCGTGTTAATCGGTGTCCATCCGTGGTTTCAACAGTGCTTTTTAAAATGAAAACAATAGCCACATTATCAACTCGCCCAACCGCCCGGGAACATCCCCAACCGGACTGGATTCAATTATTCATTCTCGCCGCCGGCTTCATCCTGCTGGCCGGGGCATTGAACCGCTTTCTCATCGCCGCCGGCCAGGCGCAAGTCTTGTCCCTGCCCGACCCGTTGCTGGGCATCCCATTGCGTTGGGCCGTGCTCATCGTCGGCATGTTTGAATTGACCGTCGCGCTCATCTGTCTGGGGAGCGCGCGCGCCCCCGCGCGCAGCGGTTCGCGCCCCCGCGGACCGCATCAGGACGCTGCAAATTTAGCTGCGCCGGCACATGTTGGCTGGCCGCTCGCCTGGCTGGCATGGTTGGGGATCAGCTACGTCGTATTTGGGATCGGCTTGGTCTGGCAGCACTGCCCGCCGCAAGCCACTTGCATCGGCAGCCTCACCGATCCTCTGCGGCTTTCTCATGGCATTATCGGAAGCATCCTGGAATTCCTTCCGCTCGGCCTGGTGTTGTGCAGTTGCGCCGCGATTCTCTCGTTTTGGTTGTCAAAAGAGAGCCGGGCCGCGCGCCTGGCTGCGACGCGCCAGCTTGCCGAAGAGCGCGATGCCGCCGCCGGATTGCTGAAGATGCCTTGCCCGAGTTGCGGCGGACACGTCAAGTTCCCCGCCCAAAACATTGGCCAACAGATTCCCTGTCCCCATTGCCAGGCGCCCATCACCCTGCGCAAGCCAGAGGAAAAAATGAAGATGGTTTGCGTGTTATGCGGCGGACCGATTGAGTTCCCCTCCCATGCCATTGGCCAGAAAATCCCCTGCCCGCATTGCGCAAAAAACATCACATTATTACAACCAGGATGATATGAACCCTTTCAGCTTTTCAGATTTCAGCGTTTCAGAGTTTCGCCTTTCATTTTCCCGCCCACGCCTTGGGCCAAAAGATCAAGTGCCCACATTGTAAGAATGACATCACTTTAAAGGAACAGGTATGAATACGAAATTTCTGCTTTCTGTTCTTGTCGCGCCGAAGCAAAGAGAAGGCGGATTCAGCTTTTCAGTTTGTCAGCATTTCAGCTTTTGGATTTGTGCTTTCTGCCTTCGCATTTAATGACATCACTTTAAAGGAACTGTTATGAATTCAAAATTGAACCATGTCCAAAACTGGCTGGAATTGGCAACGCAGGCCAATTGGTCTGTGGCAGATCTCGCAAAACTTTGTGGTGCCTCGGTGCGTAAACTGCAGCGGGATTTTCACAAGAATATGGGGCAATGTCCTAAAATCTGGCTTTTGGAACAACGCCAGCGTGAGGCTGGAAAACTGTTGCGAAAAAACAACAAATCAATCAAGGAAGTGGCCGCCCACCTCGGATACAAACATGCTCACCATTTCTCGCGGGAATTCAAAAAGTATTGGGGCATTTGCCCAAAAGAATTCATCGAAT
>JBKQUF010000190.1:0-7443 GCA_052140285.1 Limisphaerales bacterium
ATCATCCAATTCTCTTCAGCGAAGCGAAATCGTCCCCCGCCTCACCCCTGACTCGGATATTTCACACCGCGAGGCCGGAGCGCCGGTTTGCAACCGGATTTGGCATCCGAACGTCCCAAGCCGACAACATGTCGGCGCTCCGGTCGGTCGTCGTTTCAAGCGCAATATGAAATATCCGGGTTGGCCGCCACCCCCTATGCCCCCGCCGATCTGGCCGCGTTCAAGGCGGTCTCCAGGGATTGAATGCGGATGGGTTTGGTGAGGTGCGCCACAAAACCGGCGTTTTGGCTGCGGGCCAGGTCCTGCTCCATGCCATAGCCGGTAAGGGCGATGCCGCGCACGGAACTGTTTTTGCCGATTTCCGCCATCAAATCATAGCCGCTGCCGTCCGGCAGGCCGATGTCGGAGATCAACAGGTGAAAATCGTGTTGGCGCGCCAGCGCGCGCGCTTCGGCGAAAGAGGCCGCGGTCGCGACTTCGTAGGAGCGGCGTGAGAGCAGTTGCGCGAGGGCGGTGCGCGTTGGTTCATGGTCCTCCACGAGCAGGATGCGAAGGCCTTTGGCGGGCGGCGCCGAGGAGGTATCGGCGGGCAAATTCGGCAGGGTGGCGCTGCCATTAATTTCCCCGGCGGATGCGAGAGGCAGTTCGATGAAAAAGACCGAGCCTTGATTGCGGCCCGCGCTGTGGGCGCATATACGGCCGGAATGAAATTGAACGAGCTTTTGCGAAATCGCCAGTCCCAATCCCAGTCCGCCAAAGCGATGCGGCTCGGCGCCGGCGTGGTCGCCCTGCGAGAACGCCAGGAAAATACGGCTCAGTTCCTGCTGGTTCATGCCAATGCCCGTGTCGCTGATTTTCACGAGGACCCTGTCTTGGCCCTCCGATTCGGTTTCCACGGTGATCCGGCCTTGGGGAGGTGTGAATTTGATGGCATTCTGGAGCAAATTCCAAAACACCTGCTGCAACCGGACCCCGTCCGCGTAAACTCTATGGTTTGTGGCGCCCAATCGGACGGTCAGAACGAGATCACGCTGTTTGATTTCCTCCTTCACGTTGGTAATGGCATCGCCCAGCGCGGCATGAAGATCCAGCAACCGCTTTTCGAGGATGATTTTGCCGTGAGTGACGCGCGTGAGATCGAGCAAATCGTCAATCAACCGCGCCTCGAGTTCCACATTTTTGCGGATCATCTCAAAATCGGCGCGGATGTCGTCGGGAAGCTTCACGTTGAGGGCGGCATCGCTGGCCACCAGCAGGATGGGGTTCAAGGGGGTCCGCAATTCGTGGCTGAGAGTCGCCAGAAAATCATCCTTGGCGCGGGAGGCGGCCAGGGTTTGTTCATGCGCTTTTTTCAATTCCTGCAGGACGCGCTGGCGTTCAATTGCGGAGGCAATCTGCGAGGCGATGGTTCGCGCCGGCTGCAATTCTTCAGTCGTAAATTCATGCGGCGCGTTGAAATAGATCATGAATTTTCCGAGCAGCCGGTTTTCATAAGTGATGGGGATGAAGGCCAGGGCGAAAATTCCCTCTTTCTTGACCAGGAACCGAAGTTTTTCGTCCAATTGCCCGCGGTCGATGTCCGCGACAAAAACCGGTTCGAGATCCTCGCCGGGTTTCCAAGGTGAATGACCTTCCGCGGCGGCGCGATATTCAGCCGAGAGGCCGCGCCAGGCGGTGAAGCGCATGGCGCCGGCGGCATCGCACAAGAGAATGGAGGCGCGGTCGGCGCGCTGGCATTGGAAAATCGCCTGGAGGGCGGCATCGCAAACCTGCTGGAGCGACGACGCCCGATTGACGGCGGCAACCAGTTCATAGAGCGCCAACTGCCTCATTTCGTCCCGTTTGCGTTGGGTGATGTCGCGGGCGATTTTGGACACGCCCACCACCTTGCCCTCGAGGTCTTTAATCGGCGAGACGGTCAGGGAGACATTAATGAGGGAACCATCTTTTTTCCGGCGCACGGTTTCGAAGTGATGCACCAAATCGCCCTTGAGGATGCTGCCGAGAAACTGCGCATCTTCGTCCTGGCGCTCCCGGGGAATCAGGATCGAGATGGACTTGCCGACGGTCTCCTCCGCGGTATATCCGTACAAGCGGGCGGCGCTTTCATTCCAACTGGTAATGATGCCGTTGAGGTCATTGCTGATGATGGCATCATCGGAGCCGTCAACGATGGCCGCCAGCCGGCGGACGGCCTCTTCCGAGCGCTTCTGTTCGGCGATATTGGCCAGGCGCAGGGCCTCTTCCGCTATTTTGCGCTGTCCAATCTCAAATTCCAGCGAGGCGTTGGCCGCCGCCAGGGCGCGCGCCGTGCGGTATAATTCCACAAAGACGCCGACTTTGGATTTAAGGATTTGCGGGTTGACCGGTTTGGTCAGGTAATCGACCGCGCCCACGCCGTACCCATGCAGAATGTCCCGTTCTTCCAGATAATAAGCGGTGAGGAAGATGATGGGAATGTGCTGGTTGCGCTTGCGGGTTTTGATGAGACGCGCCAGGTCCAGGCCGCTCATGACGGGCATCTGGATGTCCAGCACGATGCACGCGAACTCATGGTTCATCAGCGCCAGCAGGGCGTCTTCCGCGCCTTGCGCGCGAAAGAGCCGCAGGTCGGGAACGCCCAGAATCGTTTCGAGGGCGTCCAGGTTGCGCCGCTCATCGTCCACCAGGAGAATATTGACGATTCCGGCGGCGGGTTGTGCCCCGGCGGCGGCGTTCGGCTCAACATTTTTTTCTTGTTCGTGCGCTTGCATGGCCAAAAACTCCTGGTTCAGACCCGTCGTAAATTTTTATCCACAATGGCAATGATAATTATGGCGTAAGATGCCAGCCGAAGCAAATAGGGAGTCAGGCTGGCGTCGTTCTGGTCCCCCAGCAGCAGCAAAAGCGGGCGATTAAAAGCCATCAGCAGAAAGGCCGCCGCAAAAAAGCCAAACAGCCGGTCGTGGCTTTCCCGCCAAAACCGGAAAAAAAAGGCCGCGGCGACCAAAAAACCCATGGTAATCATGCCGGTGATAAATTCGCGCGTCATACCTTCATTTGGCTTTCCAAATCAATCCGTATAGCAAAAAAACCAGCGCCAGGAACGATAACGCCGTCCGGCACGGCCATAAATCTATCTGCAAAAAAACAATTTTGTCCAAAAAAAGAACGAGATTTTCCGCCGTCAGCGTGGCAAAACAGAGTCCGCTCCAAAAGAGCAGTTGCGCCCGGCTCTCCCGGTAGCCGCGAAAGAGCAGCGCGCAGCAAATCAGCGCGGTGCCCATGCACAATAGATAAATGATTCCGCCAGCCATGATTCAGTTGTCCTTTTTGATTTTGAAAGCGTCGGCAAACGCCTGAAGGGCGCCGGGCCGGGCGTAAACCAAGTTGATGAGCGTCACCGGCCGTTGCCGGTCCAATTCCGCCAGTTCCTTGACCAATTCCCCCAACTCCGGCGTTTGCGGCTGGTAACGATAGCTCATCGGTTGCCCCCGGGCAATCAATAGCTTCTTCGCCGCCAACCCGGCGAGGACCTCCGCCGCCTGGGCCGGAGGGATGTATAATTTGCCGGCCACACCCATTGCGTTCCATTCGCTCCGCGCGTCCGCGGCCAGCAACAACAGGGCGCGAAGATGGTCCACCGATTGAATTTCGTTCCGGATGAATTCTTCGAGATTCAAAATGACGTTTCATTTCCCGGTTCAGCGATAAAGCCAGACCCGCAGCAGCGAAACCAACTGGTCCGTGTTGACGGGTTTGGCGATGTAATCGGAGGCTCCGGCTTCCAGGCATTTTTCGCGGTCGCCTTTCATCGCCTTGGCCGTCAGCGCCAAAATCGGCAGCGAGCGAAATTCGGGGATTTTGCGAATTTCGCGCAACGTTTCATAACCGTCCATCTCCGGCATCATGATGTCCATGAGCACGACGCTGAGGCCCGGGGTGTTTTGGATGATTTCAATGGCCTGCCGTCCATTGGTGGCGCTGAGGACCTCCATTTCATGGTTTTCGAGGACGGTGGTGAGCGCAAAGATGTTGCGGGCGTCGTCGTCCACCACCAGGGCCTTGCGTCCGCGGAGGGCCTCGTTGGAATGATGCAAGCGCGACAGCATTTCGCGTTTCGACTCGGGAAGGTTGGCAACGATGCGATGTAAAAACAACGCGGTTTCATCGAACAATCGTTCGGGCGACTGCACGTCTTTGAGCACGATGCTCTTGGCCACCGCGCGCAATTGTTTTTCCTCCCGGGCGTCCAGCTCTTTTCCCGTGAAAACGACGACCGGCACGTCGCGCAAGCCTGTTTCATTCTGCATTTTTTCGAGCAGCGAGTAGCCGTTCATGTCCGGCAGCCTTAAATCGAGCACGCAACAATCGAATTGGCTGTCCATCAGCTTCTGAAACGCCTCGGCCCCCGTTCCCACGGTTTCAATCTGGATGTCATCGTGCTTGAGCAATTCCACCACGCTTTCGCGCTCGACTTCGTTGTCCTCCACCACGAGCAGGCGTTTGACGCGCGGCTGGACGAAAGTTTTGATGCGGTCGAAACACTGTTCCAGGCCTTCCTGGGTGGCGGGCTTGATCGTATAGGAGAAGGCGCCATGAGAGAGTCCATGCTGGCGCTCTTCTTCAATCGAAATGATCTGGACGGGAATGTGGCGCGTGGCGGGGTCCAGTTTCAGATTGTTCAGGACCGTCCAGCCGAGCATGTCCGGCAGGAAAATGTCCAGGGTGATGGCGGTGGGCCGGTATTGCCGCGCCAAAGCGAGGGCCGCGTGCCCGCGGGTGGCCGAAATCGCCTTGAACCCCTTGTCCCGCGCCAGGCCGACCAGCACGCGCGCATAATGCGGATCATCTTCGACAATCAACAGGACATTGTCGCCCGCCTGGAGGGTCTCGCGGTCGTCGGGAATGTTTTCCTCGCGCGGCGCCGGCAATGCCACCGGCTGGGTGGAAGCGGGTTGACGGGAGATGGTGGTGGCGCCGCCCTGATAGGTCAACGGGAGGTAGAGGGTGAACGAACTGCCCGAGCCGGGAGTGCTGATCAATTTGATTTCGCCGCCCAGCAAGGTCGCCAGTTCACGCGAGATGGCGAGGCCCAGCCCCGTGCCGCCGTATTTGCGGCTGGTGCCGGCGTCGGCTTGTTGGAAGGCCTCAAAGATGAGCTTCTGTTTCTCGGGCGCGATGCCGATGCCGGTGTCGCTGATTTCAAAGGCGACGATATTTTGGGTGCGGGAAAGGGTGGGGTGATCGGCGCTCCAACCAGAGACGGCCGGGGTCACCCGGACGGTGACGTGCCCATGCGCGGTGAATTTAAACGCGTTGGAGAGCAGGTTTTTCAGGATCTGCTGCAGCCGTTTCGGGTCGGTCGTCATCGCGCGCGGCAAGGCCGAATCGAACTCAATATTGAACGGCAGGTTCTTGGACTCGGCGACATGGCGGAAGTTGCGTTCCACCGAATCGCGCATCGAGGCAAAGCCCACTTCCTCGGCATCCACGGTGACGGTGCCGGACTCGATCTTGGACAGGTCCAGGATGTCGGTGATGAGGTTGAGGAGGTCGGAGCCGGAGGAATAGATATTGCGGGCAAATTCGATCTGTTTGGTGGTGAGATTTTTGGAGGTGTTTTCGGCCAACTGCTGGCCGAGGATGAGGATGGAATTGAGCGGGGTGCGCAATTCATGGGACATGTTGGCCAGGAATTCGGACTTGTATTTGGAAGTGAGCGCGAGTTCCGCCGCCTTTTCCTCCAGGGCGCGGCGGGCCTGCTCGACTTCCTGGCTTTTGCGTTCGACTTCGACGTTTTGTTCGGCCAATTGGCGGGCTTTTTGGGCCAGCTCTTCGTTGGTCTGTTGCAATTCCTTTTGTTGCGATTGCAATTCAACGGTGAGCTGCTGGGATTGTTGGAGCAGGTTTTCCGTGCGCATCGTCGCCTCAATCGTATTGAGCACAACCCCGATGGATTGCGTGAGTTGTTCAAGAAAGGTCAGGTGGGTGACGTTGAACGGGGACAGCGAGGCCAGTTCGATGACGGCCTTGGTTTGTCCTTCAAACAGCACCGGCAACACCACAATGCTCGCCGGACGGGACTCCGCCAGGCTGGAGGCAATGCGGGTGTGGTCGGTCCGGATCTCGGTCAGGAGGATGCGCTGCTTTTCAACCGCGCATTGTCCCACGAGGCCTTCGCCGACGACAATCCGGGTCGGCTGATCCGAGCGCAGGGCATATCCGGCCAGCAGGCTCAAGGTCCATTTGTTGTCATTGCCGACCTCCATCTGGTAGATGGCGCCCAACTGCGCGCCGACCAGCGGGGCGAGTTCGGAGAGCAACATGCGCCCGACGGTGAAGAGATCGCGTTGCCCCTGCAACATGCCGGTGAATTTCGCGATGTTGGTCTTGAGCCAGTCCTGCTCCTGGTTGCGTTCGGTGGTGACGCGGAGATTATCGATCATCGTGTTGATGTTGTCCTTGAGTTCGGCCACTTCACCGCGCGTTTCCACTTGAATCGAACGGGTCAAGTCACCCTTCGTCACCGCCGTGGCGACTTCGGCGATGGCGCGGACCTGGGTGGTGAGGTTGGCGGCCAGGAGGTTGACGTTGCCGGTCAAATCCTTCCAGGTGCCTGCCGCGCCGGGTACGCTGGCCTGCCCGCCGAGCCGGCCTTCGACACCCACTTCGCGCGCCACGTTCGTCACCTGTTCGGCGAAAATCGCGAGCGTATCGGTCATGTTATTGATGGTTTCGGCGAGCGCCGCCACTTCGCCTTTGGCCTCGACCGTGAGTTTTTGGCGGAGATTGCCGTTGGCGACCGCAGTCACGACTTTCACAATGCCGCGCACCTGGTCGGTCAAGTTGGCGGCCATGAAATTGACGCTGTCGGTCAGGTCCTTCCACGTGCCGCCCACGCCGGGCACCTGCGCCTGGCCGCCCAATTTGCCTTCCGTGCCCACTTCGCGCGCCACGCGGGTGACTTCGGCGGCAAAGGCGTTGAGCTGGTCCACCATGGTATTGATGGTGTCCTTCAACTCGAGAATTTCGCCGCGCACGTCGACGGTGATCTTTTTCGACAGGTCGCCGCCAGCGATAGCGGTCGCCACCTCGGCGATGTTGCGGACCTGCGCGGTAAGGTTCGACGCCATGAAGTTGACGTTGTCGGTCAAGTCCTTCCAGGTGCCGGCGACGCCGGGCACCTGAGCCTGGCCGCCGAGCTTGCCTTCGGTGCCGACCTCGCGGGCGACGCGGGTCACTTCCGAGGCGAAGGCGTTGAGCTGATCGACCATCGTGTTGATGGTGTTCTTGAGCTCCCCAAGCCGCCTTACCCGAATTACCACGAGCACGACGGCCTTGGCGTTCACTAGCGCGAAAGCATTCTCGAAACCAGCGGCCGGAGCCATCGCTCCGGCCCTTTCTTTGCGTGCCGCTCCGCGGAAAGCTGCCCCCACCGTGTCGCCCTTCACCCGATGCGCG
>JBKQUF010000191.1:0-10051 GCA_052140285.1 Limisphaerales bacterium
ATGCACCGGAATATCACCAACGGGATTCGCCGCCGTTGAATCGGAACCCATTGGCCTCCGCCGTCGGGACGGCTACCACCACAACCTTACCCGCTGACTTGAGTTAAGTCAGACAGGCTGCTAGCAAAAGCAGGCCAACCCCAAATTGTAACAGCAGAAAAATAAGGACGAATTTCGGAATGGAACCGCCCGTCTTGATTAGAACGCCTTCAGCCGGCAAGCGTGTTAGATTAAACAGAATGGCGGCTTCACCGAGGTAAGGGGCGTCGGCAGCGTCGGAGAGCAGTCTGGGAAGAAGGCGTGTGTCGTTTGGAAGAGGCCACGAGGTGGCCAACATCTCGGCGGTGAGAGGATAGGCTTGCTCAAAATGTCCGTTCACCCGGGCGGCCCCCACACCAAATGCGCAGGCGGCACAACCGAACCCTTTGAGAACCAGTCCGGAATCTACATCGAGATACCAGTTGTTGCCGGGTGAATCATTTGGAAATTCACGGAAACCGGCACAAGTCCATGTTTCTTGCCAGTAATACCGCGAGTAAAGCTCATACCATTTTTGTGCCTGTTCGGGCCAGATTTCCGGGGAAAAGAGCGAGACATAGGAATTATCACAACCGCGGCTTGGTCCGACGGGCTCGCCGATTCTTGCATTGGCAAAATATGGAACCAACCCGTGAGGATCCAATGCCTGGTTCTGAAAACCTCGTATCGCACGACTGACAAATGCCGAATGGTCGGTGCCGAGAACCTTGTCCGCCCGATGGATCATCGCAATCGAAGTCAGCACATCGCCCGGATAGCATTCACCCGGATAGTCATCCAATAACCCATGCGGGCTGGCGTCGATCTCGGCGGACAAACTATCAACCTGATCCTTGAGCAAGGGCGGGTATTCTTTGTCTCCCGCAAGGCGGGCGTGGCTGGTGAGCGCGGAAATGACGAGCATGCGGTAGAAAACATTTTCGGTTTTAAGATAATTTGTGCCCCAATGAATTTTGACCCAGTTTGCCTGCGAAGGATCGATGACCAGGCGCGTTGCGGCTTCGATTGCACCGGCGGCATAATCTTTCGGCGCAGTCGCATAAGGCGAATGGCCTTTCTCCCACTCATTCTGCAGTGATTCGGTAGCCCACAGATAAAAGACTGCGCTAAATAACGGCCATTCGGTTCCGGAAATATCGTTGGTGGAAAGTTCAGCAGCCCGCGTGGAAGCAAGACGTTTTCTTGCCCACTGCTCAAATGGGTGTGATAAATCCCGATGAAATGCCCACGCACAACGAGGTATGGCGGCAGAACGGATTGCCGGATCCGATAATTCGTGAACGACGTTAAGCCCGGGTATCAGAAAAAAGAACAGAGAAATCAGAACCATCACCGCAGCGTTGAAAGAGTGGCCGGTGGCAGTTCTCACTTTTAAAACTTTCTCGGTTTCGCTCCCCGTCGGGCGGATTTGAAACATGGGTCCAACTGCGTATGGCCAGATGTTCGGCGCTCAATCTTGGCCGTGAATTCATCGGTAAATTCACGTTCGCCCGTTTCATCCCCGGCTTCCATCACGCCGAACATTTGAAATCGCTTCAACACCCGTCGGTCGCAATCGGCGAGCGTCAGCGCCGCTTCATCCGCTTCGATGAAGCAGCGCAGGATTTCCCGGTGATCGGCATGCGGCAGTTTCCTGATTTCAGATATGATTTCCGCCCGGTTCATGCTCGTAACTTGGGTTTGTGGCGCGGCATTGGCAAGTTTGTTTCGCGCGCAAAAAATGAAAGAATCTTCGTGTCCTTCGCGCGGCCTTTCCCCCAATCATTTGCCCGCTTGTGAAAATTTTCACAAATCTCTTGACCGTCATTTCCCCGGTGGTAAATTCTCACGCGCGAATTATGAATTTTCGTTATTCGGTTTTCTTATTGTTGATTTTGTCCGCCGCCACGGCGTTGCGTGCCGCGGATATTGTCGGCGTCATTACCCTCCAGGGCACTCCGCCGGCGGAGATCCCCATCACCCCCATCATGAGCGACCCCACCTGCGGCCCGTTATATAAAACGCCGCCCACCACGCATTTCTATGTCGTCGGCGCCAACGGCGCTTTTGCCGATGTTGTGGTCTCGCTCAAAGATGGCGGCGGTAATGCCATTACCGGCAAATCCACCGGCGCCACCCAGCCCCCGGTCGTTCTCGACCAAAAAGGCTGCCTCTATACTCCCCAAATTTTCGCCCTGCAAACCGGCCAGCAATGTATCGTCAGAAATTCAGACCCCTGCATCCATAACGTCCATACCACCTCCAAAGCCGGCAACCCCGAACACAACGACGCCCAAATGGCCGGCGGCGCGGACTTGACCTACACCTTTCCCAACCCCGAAATGTTCATGAAATTCCAGTGCGACGTTCATCCGTGGATGTTTGCCTGGGCCAGCATTTTCGATAATCCGTATTATTCCATCAGCGGCCCGGACGGCAAATTCATCATCAAAAATGTGCCGCCCGGCAAATACACCGTCGTTGCCGACCATCGGAAACTCGGCGAACAAACCCAGGTGGTGGACGTCGCCGACAAGGACGTAACGGTTAATTTTACGTTTCAAGTGAAGTAGGTTTCAATTTGGCCATCGCCGCTTTCGGGCGGTCCTGGCGGTTTTATTGTTTAGAATGAACAACGGAAGTGAGGAAAAAAGCAATTGCTGGTTGCACCGTTTTGCGGTGCTCGCGGCAATTTCCACCTTCCTGCTCCTCGCCGCCGGCGGCCTCGTCACCAGCCACGAAGCCGGCATGTCGGTCCCCGATTGGCCGAACAGCTACGGCTACAATATGTTCGCCTTCCCGCCTTCAAAATGGATTGGCGGCATTTTCTACGAGCATACGCACCGTCTCTGGGCCACCGCCGTCGGCCTCATGACCACCATTCTCGCCGTTTGGATTTTGCTTAAGGACCCGCGCAAGTGGATGAAATGGCTGGGCGTCGCCGCCTTTTTGCTCGTCGTTGCCCAGGGGGTTCTCGGTGGATTGCGCGTGGTGTTGAACAACGCCCACCTCGGCGTCATCCACGGCGTCGTCGGCCAGTCCTACTTTGTTTTGATGTGCGCGCTCGCGCTCTTCACCAGCGGCCTGTGGCAAAGGATTCCGGAGTCCAAGACCAACGTCCCACGCCATTTGCGGAACCTCGTGCTGGTGGCGACGCTGCTGATTTTTGTCCAACTCATTCTCGGCGCGACCATGAGGGGACAGCACGCCGGCCTTTCCATTTCGGATTTTCCGCTGGCCCACGGGCAACTTTGGCCGGACACCAGCCCCGCCGCCATTGAACGCTATAACGCCGAGCGCATGGAGATCACCAATGTCGATCCCCTCACCGCTTTCGACGTGACCTTGCAGATGGTTCATCGCCTCTGCGCTCTCGGCGTCTTCGTCTTGGTCGCGCTTTGCGCCGTGCTCGCCTGGCGCGAATTGGGCGCCCACGATCGCCTCGCCAAGTTCGCCGTTTTCTGGCTGGCGCTGATTACCGCGCAAATCGGACTGGGCATCTGGACCGTGTTGTCGAACAAAGCCGCCGATGTCGCCACCCTGCATCTGCTCGTCGGCGCCTTGTCGCTCGTCACCGGCGCGTTCTGGTGTCTCATCGCTTTTCGCCGGTCGGCGAAACTGGAGGCGACCCAGCCTGAAATTTTCGGTGCGTTCGGAAATTTGGCCGTTAATAAATAATGAAAGAGTTTTCCGCTGAAATTGTAAATCAAGCCGCGGCTGCGAAAAGCTGGACGGCCATCTTCTCCGATTTGATCAAGGCGCGCCTCACCACGCTGGTCCTCTTGACCACCGCCGTCGGGTTCTATTTGGGCTGGCAGGGCGCCATGAATTTCGCGCTTTTCTTCAATACCCTTGCCGCCACCGCGCTCGTGGCCGCCGGCGCGGCCGCCCTCAATCAACTGCTCGAACGCGATTATGATGCCCGGATGCGCCGCACCCAGGACCGTCCGTTGCCCTCCGGCCGCCTCCAACCGGCCACCGTCGCCGTCTTTGGCGGCGTCAGTTCCGTTGCCGGCCTCGTTTATCTGGCGTGGGGAGTGAATCTCCTCACCAGCGTTCTCGGCGCCGTCACCTTGGTCAGTTACCTGTTCATCTACACGCCCCTCAAACGCGTTACCTGGTTGAACACCGCCATCGGCGCCATCCCCGGCGCGTTGCCGCCGCTGATGGGTTGGACCGCCGCGCGCAATGCGTTGAGCGGGGAAGAATGGGCGTTGTTTGCCATCCTCGCTTTCTGGCAAATCCCGCACTTCTTCGCCATCGCCTGGATGTATCGCGATGAATACGCCAAAGCCGGCTTTGTCATGCTGCCCAATGTCGATGACGGCGGACGGCGCACGGCCCAACAAACCGTCAGCCACACGCTCGCGCTCTTTATCGTCAGCCTGCTTCCCTTTCTGTTCCACATGGCCGGCGCCGTTTATCTCGGCGGCGCGATTTTCCTGGGCGCGGCTTTTTTGTTCTGCGCCATTCAATTTTCCCGTCAATTAAACCTCCCGCGCGCCCGGCAATTATTCCTGGCCTCGATCCTCTACCTGCCGCTGTTGCTGACGATCCTGTGCCTGGACAAAATCAAATAGATTATGGACGCCAAAGTTCACGAATTTCCCCCCTATCGCGAGTCCGAAGAGCACACCCACGATCACGATCGTGATCACCACGGCCGCGACGATCACGCCCATGAACACCACGCCCCCGGCTTCTGGAACGGATACGTTTTTTCCAGCGACCACAAGATCATCGGCATTCAATACGGTTTCACGGCCCTCTGTTTCATGTTGTTTGGCTTCTTCCTGATGCTGCTCATGCGCTGGCAAATCGCCCATCCCAGCCAGCCCGTCCCCCTCGGCATCGGTTGGCTGCTCCAAAAAATTCTCGGCAACGCCGCCGCCGGTGGAATCATTTCGCCGGAACTGTATAATTCCTTCGGTGCCATGCACGGCACCATCATGGTCTTCCTCGCCATCGTCCCCCTCGCTTTCGCTGCCTTCGGCAATTACGTCGTGCCCTTGATGATTGGCGCGCCGGATATGGCGTTTCCCCGCGTCAACATGGCCAGCTACCAGGCCTATTTCCTGGGCGGCGTCATCATGTTCGTCAGCTTTTTCATTCCCGGCGGCGCGGCCCAAGCCGGTTGGACCTCCTATTCGCCCCTTGCCACTTCCATTCCCACCCACGGGCAGTTGTTTTGGATCATCGGCATGGTGTTGCTCATCAGTTCCTCGCTTCTGGGCGCGGTCAATTTCATCGCCACCATCATCCAGTTGCGCGCGCCGGGAATGACCTGGATGCGGATGCCGTTCTTCGTCTGGGCGCAGTTTGTCACGGCGTTTCTGCTCTTGCTGGCGTTTCCGCCGCTGGAAGCCGCCAGCGTGATGCAATTGATGGACAACGTCGCCCACACCAGTTTCTTTTTGCCCACCGGTTTGGATGTCGGCGGCACGCTGGCGCATGTCAGCGGCGGCGGCAGCCCGCTGCTGTGGCAGCATTTGTTTTGGTTTCTCGGCCATCCCGAAGTGTACGTCCTCATTCTGCCGGGCATGGGCATCGTCTGCGAAATCATCGCCTGCAACACCCGCAAACCCATCTGGGGGTATAAATCGCTGGTCTATTCTGTCCTGCTCATCGGTTTCCTCTCGTTCATTGTCTGGGCGCACCACATGTACCTCACCGGCATGGGCACCAAAATTTCCGCGTTCTTTCAGGCCACCACGATGATTATTTCGATTCCTTCGGTCATCATTTTGACCTGCCTGTTCATTTCGCTCTGGGGCGGGTCCATTCGCATCAATACCCCCATGCTATTCGCGCTCGCGTTTTTGCCGATGTTCGGCATCGGCGGCCTCACCGGTTTGCCGCTGGGTTTCAATGCCAGTGACGTTTACTTGCACGACACTTATTACGTCATCGCCCATTTCCATTATGTCGTGGCCCCCGGCACCATCTTCGCGCTGTTCGCCGGGATCTATCATTGGTTCCCGAAAATGACCGGGCGCAAAATGAACGAATTCTGGGGAAGCGTGCATTTTTGGAGTTCGCTCCTCTTCATGAATCTCGTGTTCATGCCGATGTTCGAGCAGGGCATGAAAGGCATGTTGCGCCGCATGGCCGATGGCGGTGCGAACTATTCCGCCAGCCTTGTCCCGGGGGCCATTGACACCTTGCCCGGCTCGGTCATGGAATTGCACCAATGGATCCTGGTGGCGGCCGTTTGCCTGGGCATCGCCCAGATTCCGTTCATCCTTAATCTTTTCTGGAGCATGAAGCACGGCGAAAAAGTCGGCAACAATCCCTGGCACGCCACGACCATGGAATGGCAAACCCCCACGCCGCCCCCGCACGGCAATTTCGCCACCCCCATTCGAATTTACCGCGGCCCTTACGAATACAGCGTGCCCGGACATGCAACCGATTTTACGCCTCAAAACGAGCCGGAAGTCACCCCCGCCGTTCCCTCAATGGTCCCATCGCACGCGCATTAAAATTTCATGGAAATCCCCTATACAGTCGAAGCCAGGCCCGATACCGGCATTTACAACGCCAAAGTTGGCATCTGGCTTTTCCTCGCCTCCGAAGTCATGCTCTTTGGCGGCTTCTTTTCCGCCTACGTGCTGCTGCGCGTGGGCGCCGAACCCGGCACCTGGCCGCACGGCTGGCAAAACGTGACCCTCGGCACTGTCAATACCGTGGTCCTGGCCCTTTCCGCCATCACCACCCTGATGGCCTGGGTTTCGTGCAAAGTCGGCCATTTCGGTAAATTTAAATTTTTCCACGCCTGCACCCTCCTGCTCGGATTCACCTTTCTCTGCATCAAGGCCGACGAGTATTACAGCCATTTGAACCATTATGAAATCCGTCTCGCCGACGGTCGCATCGCCGACGGCGACATGGTCAACAACGATCCCTCGCGCGATTACGTCACCATTGACGGCCGCTATGTGGGAAGTGAAATGGACCTGTACGATCTGCGCGCTCAAAAAAACATCCCCCATGCCGAAATGGAAATTCCCCGCTCCCAAATCACCTTCATGCAGAATTACGGGCCGTGGCATAATGACTACCTGGCGCTTTATTTCACGATGACCGGCCTGCATGCCCTGCACATCGTCGCCGGCTGCATTGTCATCGGCTTCTTGTGGGGGCCGGGACGGAAAATGTGGAAGACCGATCCGGCACGGTTTACCAACCGTGTCGAAGTCTCCGGCTTGTTCTGGCACTTCGTCGATCTGGTCTGGATTTTTCTATTTCCGGTTCTATATTTGACCTGAGTTATGAGCGATACGCCAAAAACCACCACTCCCCCGGCGCACCCCGCCGCGAGCGCCCACACGGTGGACTTCAACAGCTACCTGCGCCGCTGCCTCTACATTTTCATCGCCATCCTCTGCGCCATCAGCATGATGGTTTGGATTTCCTATCTGCCGCCCGCCCGGTACACTTGGGGCTTCAAGGCCGCCTGCATTCTCCTCGTCGCCGCCTGCAATGCCTTCGTCGTGGCCGGATTTCTGATGCACCTGATTTCCGAGAAGAAAATGGTCTATACCATCCTCGGATTTACGGTCTTTTTTGTCATCGGCCTGTTCTGGCTGACGCTCTACGCCATGCAGGATTTTCCCAGCGGCACCGTCACTCATTGATATATGTCACTCAAGGCCTTTCATCTCATTTTTGTGACGTTGCTGACGACCCTGTCGTTCGGCTTCGCCACGTGGGCCTTTATGTCCGGCCGGATTTTTATGGGCGTGGCCGGGATTGCCACGGGGATTTTGGTCATCGTCTATGGCGTTTATTTCCTGAAAAAATTAAAAAAAATCAGTTACCTATGAAAATCGCCCGCAAAATTCTAATCGCCGCCGTGGCGCTGGCGCCCTCGCCCTTGTTCGCCTGCGCCGCTTGCTACGGCAAGTCCGATTCCCCGCTCGCCCAGGGCATGAACTGGGGCATTTTCACCCTGTTGGGCGTGGTCGCCCCCGTCCTCGGCTGTTTCGCTTTTTGCTTCATCCGCATGATTCACAAGGAGGAAGCCGCTCAGAAAAACAATCACCATAACGCCCCGGATAATATCACCGACCTATGACCGAATGGCTGGCTTACAACCTCCTGGGCATGCCCAAATTGGCGTCCTCCACCGGCGCCAAGGTGGATGCCTTGATTGTCTGGGTGCATTTGTTGATGCTCGCGCTGTTCATCGGTTGGATCATCTATTTCGGTTATGCCCTCTGGCGGTTTCACCAGAAACGCAATCCCAAGGCCGACTACGAAGGCGTCAAAAATCATTTCTCCAGCTACATCGAACTCATCGTCGCCGGTGTTGAAGCCGTCCTGCTTGTCGGCGTGGCCATCCCCGTCTGGGCCAAAGCTGTGGACCACTTTCCCGATGCGAAAGATTCCACCGTCGTTTATGTCATGGCCCAGCAATATGCCTGGAACGTCCGCTACGCCGGACCCGACGGCATCTTTGGCCGGCAGGACATGAGGTATATTTCCGCCGGCAACGTCTTCGGCGTGGACCCCAACGACCCCGCCGGCAAGGACGACATCCAGACGCTTAATGATATTCACGTCCCCGTCAACAAACCCGTCATCGTCTATGTCAGTTCCAAGGACGTCATCCATTCCTTCAAGGTTGTTGCCATGCGCGTTTGCCAGGATGCCATTCCGGGCTTGCGCATTCCCTGTTGGTTCACCCCCACCGAAATCGGGACCTACCAGATCAATTGCGCCCAGCTCTGCGGCCCTGGCCATTCCGCCATGACTGGTGGCAGGCTCACCGTGGTAAGCCAGGCCGATTATAATGCTTGGATTCAATCCAAGAGTCCCACGCCGGTTTCCACCAACGGCGCCAGCCTCTACGAGTAGGCTGCGCTGTCCATGCCTTCATCCCGATTCCCCCCGTCGCTGTGGTTGGGCGCGTTCTTTGCCTTTGGCTTCCTCTCGCTGGCCTGGTTGCTTGGCCTCGTCGAAATGAGACAGCGCGAAGCGCCCCTGCCGGTGCTTGGCCAGATCGGCGATTTCACCCTCACCAACCAGGGCGGACGGGCCACCACCCTCGCCGACCTCACCAACCGCGTCTGGGTCGCCGACATCATCTTCACTCGTTGCGCCGGCGAATGCCCGCGCATGACCCAACAGATGAAATCCGTCGAGGACTTGCTGCCCGCCCAAAGCCACGCCCTCCTCGTCAGCCTTACCACCGATCCCGACTACGATTCCCCCGCCATTTTGAAACGGTACGGTGAACATTACGGCGCCAACTTCGACCGCTGGACTTTTTTGACCGGGACGAAAAGCGAAATCGCCGGCCTCGCCGCCAACAGTTTGAAATTAAGCGCGGTTCCCATCCAGCCCGCCGACCGGAAAAGTCCCGTTGACCTCTTCATCCATACCACTATTTTTGTGGTCGTGGATAAACACGCCCGGTTGCGCGCAATCTTTCAGACCAGCGGCGATGGTGTCGATTGGACCAACACCGTCGAACCCCAATTGCTTTGGACGATTCGCCAACTCGAACGCGAATCATGAGCATTTACGACCTGCCCGCCGTCAACGCCTCCCTCAACGGCCTCAGCGCCATTCTGCTGACCGCCGGGTACGTCTTCATCCGCAAAAAACAGATCACCGCCCACCGCAACTGCATGATCTCCGCCTTTTGCGTGTCGATCGTCTTCCTGATTTGTTATCTGACCTATCACACTTACCTCGCCGTCGTCCTGAAACGCGGCCCGACGAGATTTCTTGATCCCCTTTGGTTCCGGCCGATTTATCTGGCCATTCTTATCAGCCACACCATTCTCGCCATGGTCATTGTCCCGTTGATTCTGATCACCCTGATTCGCGCCCTGCGCGAACGGTTTGATCAGCACAAAAAAATCGCCCGCTGGACCTGGCCGCTCTGGATGTATGTGTCCGTCACCGGCGTCGTCGTTTACTTTTTGCTCTACCAAATCTTCCCGCAAAAGTGAAAACGGCGAGCCTCGTCATCCACCAAAGCCAGTTCCCTGAAAACGTCCGGCGCGACCTGCTCGAGTCGTTG
>JBKQUF010000192.1:0-42565 GCA_052140285.1 Limisphaerales bacterium
GGTCCGGGCCAGATTAAAAATGCTGAAGGCGCTTGGCGGCGTCACCGGCATCAGCAAGCGCGCGACGAGCAACAGCCAGAGTCCGTAGCGCCAGGCGGGGGACAGCCGTTTTCCCAGCAGCCGTTGCGCCAGCAGGATCAGGCCGGCCAGCGCCGCCGCCTGCCAGGTGGTTTGGAGGATCCATTGAAAAAACACACCGCTCATTGAGATCAGGTTGCTCATAATTATTTCTCCTTGTTACGCAGAATTTTCCGCAGTTCTTGAATGTCTTCCCGGGACAAATCCGCCTGTTTGACGAGATGCAAAACGGCTTCCGAGGGGGCGCGGCCCAGGACCCGGTCCAGGAAGGATTCACTTTCCTGCCGCGCGCATTCCGCCATCGAAATCAGCGGCGAGTAAAGGTAGCGCTTGCCTTCGGACTGTTGCTGCAAGGCGCCCTTGTTGACCAGCCTTCTCAACAGCGTGCGGACGGTGGCCAGCGTCCACTGCTTGCGGCGTTCCACCACCTCCGCCACCGCGCTGGCCGCCACCGGCGCCTGCTCCCAGGCCACCGCCATGACTTCCCATTCGGCCTCGGTAATCCGAATCTTTTTCTTCATATATGTTACAGGTGTCGCAGATGACTATATGTTACACCTGTAACACTGGCAAGAACTTTTTTCACTTTTTTTGAGCGACGGGATTGAACCGACGGTGAAATCGTCCGCGAGACGTTTTCCATGAACTGCCGCCTTTCGCCTTGCCGTGAATCCGGGGGACACTCACCTCGCCATGAATCTCAAGGGACAAGAAGGGCGGGTGCATATCCTTCTCACCCCTCACCCTCAATCCCTCTCCCCGTTGAGGGGAGAGGGAAGGTGGTATCGGGCGCGACCGGAAATCCTGGAGGTCCAGGGGTTCAAGGCGCGAATTTTTCGGGGAAATCTCACCCTGGCCTCTTAAATTTTCGTGGCGTCAATTTCGAGCCGGACCATCCGGACGTGGACCTGGCCGGCGGCATCCGGCGGATGTTTGGCCAGGTAACGCCGGGTGACGGCGGCGATAAATTCCTCGCGCGCATTTTCGGGCACGCATTGGACATAGGGAATCCAGGTGGTGCGGAGCCAGGCGGCGAAGCCTTCCTCGCCGGGATAGGTGGCGTCCTTGGGCGCCAATTTCAGGTCGTGGATGCGGAAGCCATTTTTGGGCAGCCATTTTTCGTACTCGGCGGGGCGATGGAAAAAATAGGGGCGCGGGATTTTGCGGAAAAAGGCGCGCCAACGGCGGGAGCGCATCTCCGGCCGCAAGGCCACGAACACGTCCTGGGCGTTGCCTTTGCCGCCGCAGGAAACAATGAGGCGCCCGCCGGCCTTCAATACGGAAGCCGCGCCGCGCAAAAATTTCTGGTGGTCGTCCACCCAATGCAGGGCCGCATTGGAAAAAATAAAGTCAAACGGCTTTGCGAATTTGATTTCGCGCGCGTCCATGACGTGAAATTCGAGGTGGTGGAATTTCTTTTTTGGAAACGTTTTTTGGGCGAAGGCGATCATTTCCGGCGAGGCATCAACGCCAATCACCGCACCCCGCGGCACCGCCTGCGCGATTTCCGCCGTTACTTTGCCGTCGCCGCAGCCGACATCCAGGATGCGTTCATGGCCGCGGAGCTGGAGGCGGGCGATGAGTTCGCGCGCCCAGGTTTGTTGCACCACGGAGTTGGCGGCGTAGTCCGCCGCGTTCCATTTCGCAGCGGGATGCGGTTTGGTTCCGGCCGCCCGGTTGGTCACTGGTTTGGTCATTACAAGAGAGCTTTGGCGAGGTTAAAATAAAACAAGAGGGTAAAAATGTCCGCGACGGCTATGGTGATGCGGCCGGCGGCGATTTTTTTTCCGGTTAAGCGTGGTGAAATCGATACGGGCGAACCGAGGGAGCGGTTTGTTCAAATGTTCGACGGGGGGATTGATGTGCATCTCAAATCGGCGTGGAAGGTTTCGAGACGGCGGGAATGGCGGCGAATTGGCCGGGAAAAGATTTCAAGGGACAAAGTGCGAGTTGAAGGCGAGGGCGCGCGCCAACAGGTGCTGGTCCTTGTCACGTGTTACAAAGAGATCGGGGGTGATTTGTTCCAGTAGTGCGACGTGGAGCAGGTCCGCGGCGCGGACGCGATGCCTAGTACCCAGCGCCGCGCTAATCTGCGCCGCCTCAACGATAGCTTGGTTGGCGTCGGTTTCTTCAAAGGAAAAACTGCCTGCTTCGTGCCAGTATTTGAACAATCTTCTCAAGGCTTCCGCTAGTGCCGGCGATGGTCCTGGTTTGCTTCGGCTCAACTGTCGCAGGCTGTTGGTCGTCTCGAATTGCGACCAACTGGAAGTCAGCCATTCGTCCGTCGCGCGCTTCAGGAAAAACGCCTTTGCCGCCGGATGCCCCGGATCCGGCCAATATAGACAGGAAACCAGGAAGGAACTGTCGGCATAAATTCTCATTCCTCACCTTCCCGCAAGAAGGCCAGGGTATCAATGGGCGGGCAGCCCTCGCAAAGCCGTTCCACCTCGGCGAAGATTTGTTCAGCCGACATGCTGCTTTTTTTTGGGCGCGTGACCACCAATCCACCCCGGGCATCCGGCACCAGTACGGATTGACCGGGTTTGATCTGGTTCAACCGCGCCGGCTCGCGGGACAGTTGCCTGCGGGTAATCATCTTCATGGTGACAATGTCGTCTGACAGTTTCAGACCGTCAAGCCGATAAGGGGCACACCTTCACGGCGAGCCCCCCGTCGCCCACGCCGCTCGTCCATTAACAAGATGTCACCGCGCCGTTCAAGCATTAGCGCAATGGCTTCCGCTTCGCCAACATCCAATTCGTCGATCAAACGCACAACCCGTTGACGGTCCTGGCCACGGAGTACGCCAATAAAAACAGGAACAACAGCGTGCGCGCGTTTCAATTCTTCGGCAACCGCCTCGGGGATCACCACACCGCTGTATCTTCGGAGAAGGAGTTCCTCGCGGCCAATCTGCATCAGCGCCGTAATGGCCGAGGTGTCGCTGACTACAATCATTGCCGCCGAAGTTTTTCGAGCGTTTTCAAATCCTCTTCGAGTTCCGCCACATCGTAGTGAATGCAGATGCCACGCCGTCCCAATTCATGGAGAAACTGCGTCTGGTTGATGCCGGCGATTTGCGCGGCCTGCCCCAGTGTCAGGTCCTCGGCGGCATATAACCCCATCGCCGCCTCCAGCTTGAAACGTTCCGGCGTATGAAACGTTCCGGCGTAACCCGCAACCCACCCAATTGTTCGTCCTGCACTTCTACTGTCATGATTGAAAAGTACGTGAATTAGCCGCATTTTCGAGCGCAATTCAAATTAATCCCGCTGTTTCCGGGAAGCCGCAGATGATATTCATGCTCTGGACGGCCTGGCCGCTGGCGCCCTTGAGCAAATTGTCCTCGGCGCTCATGACGATGAGCCGTCCGGTGCGCGCATCGAGACGCCAGGCAATCTCGATGGCGTTCGTGCCGACGACATTTTTCGTGTCCGGAAGATTCCGGCCTTCGAGCAAACGCACGAATGGTTCGCGGCCATAGTGCTTCTGATAAACGGCGGAAATTTTCTCATCGGACAATTTTTGCGCGGGTTCGAGGTACAAGGTGGTGAGGATGCCGCGATTGACGGGAATCAAGTGCGGGGTGAATTGGATGATCACCGGTGATTGGGCGGCGAAGGAAAGCTGTTCTTCGATCTCGGACAAATGCCGGTGCTTGGGCACGCCATAGGGACGGACACTTTCGTTGCACTCGCAAAAGAGATATTCCGGCTCGGCCTTTCGTCCGGCGCCGCTGACGCCGCTGAGGGAATCGGCGATGATATTCGAGGGGTTAACCAGCCCGGCCTGAAGCAACGGAATGACGGGCAGCAATATGCTGGTGGGATAACAGCCCGGCGACGCCACGAGCAGCGCCTTTTTGATCTGGTCCCGGTAATTTTCCGGCAGGCCATAGACGGATTTTTTCAACAACTCCGGCGCGGGATGGTCGTGGATGTAAAACTCCTTGTAGGTTTCCTGGCTTTTCAGGCGAAAATCGGCGCTCAAATCAATGACGATGCAGCCGGCGTTGACGAGGGGCGCGGCATATTCCGCAGCGACTCCGTGCGGCAGGGCAAGGAAGACAACGTCGGCCTGCTTCGCCAGGACTGCGGCATTCGGCTCGGCAAACCGGATGGATTTGGATTGGGGATGGCTGGCAAATTTGGGGAACACCTGCGCCAGCGTCTGGCCGGCATTCTGGCGCGAGGTGACGGCGGCCAGTTCCACGCGCGGATGGCTCAAGAGCAACTGGACGAGGACTTCGCCGGAATATCCGGACGCGCCGACGATGGCGGCTTTTTTCGTTTTCATTTATCTTTCGGTTTTTTGTAAAGACTGTCTCTCCGTATTTCCATGTAATTTTGCGGCTTCTTCGGCGTTTCAAAACCAAAAGGCCGATACAGCTCATGGGCGTCCCGTGTCACTAGAACGAATCGGCGTAAATCTTGCAATTGCGGATGCGCCATGACGCACCGTATCAGCCATTTTCCCAGGCCGCGACCTCGATAATCCTCCAGCACATAAACGTCCGCCAGATAAGCAAAGGTCGTATAATCGGAAATCACCCGCGCAAAGCCAATCTGCGCACTTCCGTCAAATAGTCCAAAGCAAAGCGAATGACGCATCGAGCGTTCCACCACTTCCAGTGGAATGGCTTCCGCCCAATAGGAACGGCCAAGAAACGCATGCACCGCGCCGACATCCAGCTTCGCCGGGTCGGTGGAAACCAACAGCCCTCCATTTTTCCATTCGCTATGCATAAAAAATGCCCGATAAATTGAACAACAAAGAAACAAAGGAACAAAGTTTTTTCATTTTCAAAATAAAAAAACCCGCCGGCGGGGCCAGCGGGTTTGAAAGGTTCCGGTTGCGCTCAACGTTTGGAAAACTGGAAACGTTTGCGGGCGCCGGGCTGGCCGTATTTTTTGCGCTCGCGCATGCGGGGATCGCGGGTGAGCAACCCCTCCGCCTTCAGTTGCGGGCGCAGATTGGCGTCGAACAGCAGCAGGGCGCGGGCGATGCCGTGGCGGGCCGCGCCGGCCTGGCCGTTCGGGCCGCCGCCGCTGATGTTAATCCGGGCGTCGATCTTTTCCGCCGTGCCGGTGAGGGTCAACGGCTGGGTGACGGTGGAGCGCAGCGTTTCGACCGGGAAATAATTTTCGAACTCGCGGCCATTGACGGTGATTTTTCCGCTGCCGGAGGCGAGACGGACGCGGGCGGTGGCGGTTTTGCGCCGGCCGGTTCCAAGAAATTCAATTTTTTGCGCGGTTGCCATAAAATCAATCAAGCGGCGGCTTTGAGCACTACCGGCTGTTGGGCCGCGTGCGGATGTTTGGGGCCTTTGAAAACTTTAAGTTTGGTGAGCAGGACCCGGCCGAGCCGGTTTTTGGGGATCATGCCTTTGACGGCGTGCTCAATGAGCTTTTCCGGGTGCTTGGCGCGGATTTGCTGGACGGTGGTGTATTTCTCGCCGCCTTTCCAGCCGGAATAGGTCATGAACTCCTTGTCCGTTTCCTTTTTGCCGGTCACGCGGACCTTTTCCGCGTTGATGACCACCACGAAGTCGCCCGCATCAAGGTGGGGGGTATATACGGGCTTGTCTTTCCCGCGCAAAATATTGGCGACCTGGACGGCCAAGCGGCCGAGCACCGCGCCGTCGGCATCAATTACATGCCACTTGCGCTGGTCGATGTTCACTTTTGGCAAATGCGTCTTCATTCTTTTCCAAACAAAATGGAGGCGGAATTTATCAAATGCGCGATTAATGTCAATAAGGATTTATTGGAGTTTTGGCTGCAAAAATTTTTACTGTCCCTGCACGCGGAAGTAACCCTCGGAGTTGGTGACAGGGACGCTCGCATTCTGCAAACTGGTGGTGGCCACGCCGTTCCATGAACTTGCCGGCAACGCATTCGCCTGCTGCACCACATACGGAGGCGAACCGCCGGTCCAGTTGAGGTTTGCGCCGGCGCCGGCCAGGGTGATGGTCGCGGTGATTCCGTTCGTCACGGTGATGGCCGTCGCGTCATAGGCCACGGCGTGGACGCCGTCGGCCGCGCTCAATTCCAGGGTGTAAACCCCCGGCGCGCTGAAGGCCGCCGTGGTGTTGGTTTGCGCCGGGTTGCCGAACGCGACCGTGCCCGGGCCGGAATACTCCGTCCAGAGAATCGTTGGCATCGCGTTGGAGAACGCCACGCAGCCCGCCAGGGTGGCCCCGGTGGCCAGCGACACCGTCTGGTCCGGCCCGGCGCTGGCGATGGGCGCGCCGGGCGAACGCGGCCCTCCGGTCGGCCCAGTGGACTGGACGACTTCGAAATTCGTGATGCTGATGTTGGTGAAATTGTTGAAACAATTGGGCGGCCAGCGGTTGTCCGGCGTGACGGAGATGGAGAAAAAGTTCCCGTTGTCGGCCACGAGTGCGCCGTATTTTTTCAGCCCCAGCAGCACGGCCTTTTCCTCCTTCAGCCAACTGGTAGGGATGACGAAGGACGATTTGAGCCGGACCCGCTGGCCCATCGCCGGAAGGTTCACGTTCGTGTTGCCGGACGGCGCGGCAAAATGCGTCGCCGGATAGATGGAGGTGTTGTAGCGCGAGCTTTGCACGACGATGCGGCAGGCGTGCTCCACCATGCCGCGCTCGCACTCGTCGTAACGCGGCAGCGCGGGGAACATCGGCAGGCCCGCCGCGTCGCCGGAAGTCCAGCCCGCGGGGCGCAGGCCGTTGGTGTTCAGGTTGAACAGCGCGCCGTTGCTGGCGGACCAGTTCGTGCCCGGGAGCAGCATTTCCCAGGTCTCGAAATCATTTCCCGCGCCCGGCTGCACGGTGATGGAGTGGCGGTCGCTGCCGTCGTTGTTGGTCTGCCATTGGTAAAGCGTTTGCGTGCCCGTGCCTACCGGCCAGGTTTCGATGGGCTGGTTGGTGGGGATGGGATAGAGGCCATCCGGCGAGACCCCGCCGTTCAAGTCCGACTGGTCGGGGTAATTGAAAAAATCAACGGGCACCAGCGGCTGGTTGTCCGGCGTCAGGACGTAATTCATCTCGAAGAACGCGATGAGGGTGCGCCGGTTCGAGTTCAGGTTGGACATGATCTGCGCGATCATCGCGTCCGAATTGGTCAGCACGGGCAGGTTCGAGATGTCCTCGTTCCACGGATTGGTCACTGGAAAAATCTGCATGGCCGAAACCACGGCGTCGGCGTTGGTGGTGTTGAAGAGGATGGCATTGGTGACCGCCGGCAGCGGGCCGAGAATGCGGCCTTCCTGGTTGATGCGGTCGGAGGCGGAAACCGCGCTGACCGCAAGCAGCCAACAAATCACCGCCACTGGAAAAACGCGCGGCATGATGCAAGCTTAACCTATCAAAGGCGGGAATAAATTCAACGAAACATTTGACCCAACGTGTATTTACAAAGACGTCAATTTTGAATGATGTTGACAATTTCATACCATATATGGGGGTGTATTTCTGTAACAACACAATTTTATAGTATTATTTTCGGTTGTTTCGATTATTCCGTTGATTTCGATTAAAATTTAGCCGATATATAAAACATGAATTCGACATTCGACAGAAATCGTTTGGACGCAGCAGAGTTTAATACGCGCGACCAAGAATCTCTTGAAAAGTTGAATGAGAGTTTGGTTGGGGTTCGCGGCAGCACATCGCTGTGTGTGAGCAAAGATGAACAGCTTGAATTACCAGAGCCACTTTTTAAACTCATAAAGCGTGTAGTCATTTCCTTAAAAGAAGGGAAACCCGTCATTTTACTTCCAGAAACCGAAAACCTGACCACTCAAGCAGCCGCCGATTTTTTGGGCGTGTCTCGTCCATACTTGATTCAATTATTGAACGAAAACAAGATTCCTTATCACCGGGTTGGAACTCATCGAAGGATATACATGAAAGACGTTAACCAATTCATGCGTGAAAGAGACCGTGCAAGGCATGATGCATTGGACAAGTTAAGCGATGCGGTTGAAAATGCCGATCTTTACGAGGGGGTTGCGCCGGATGATTCACGCTAATTTTGGCGCGGTCATTGATTCTTGTGTACTGGCGAATCACGCTGTCTGTGATTTGTTCCTCAGATTGGCTGAAACTCCACGACTTTATGTTCCCCATTGGAATGAGGAAATTTTAAAGGAAGTTAAAAATACCCATCAGAAATTTAATTGGCCGCCACATTTGTCTGAATCTTGGCAGACTGCTGTTCGAGAACATTTTCCAGAATCTTTGTGTTGGGTTATGAAAGATTTGTGGATGTGGTCAAAAACGATTCGAAAGACCGCGATGTGGTCGCAGCAGCGATTCAGTCTCATTCCGAGGTGATAGTTACCTTTAATTTGAAGCATTTCCCCAAAGAAGCCCTGTCGCAGCATGGCATTCGCGCCGAGCATCCGAGTCAGTTTTTAACCAATTTATATAACATTGATGGAGGAATATTTATGGCAAAATTGGTTAACATTGCCGAAAAGAGGGAGATACCTGTTAGTGGCGTAATAAATACACTTTCCAAATTCGTTCCAGATTTCACTGAATTTCTTACTTCTTCGGCGGGATTATAATTTTCAAAAAAAAATACTTACTTGCTCGTGACCTCCAATCCCCTGAAACTCCCCGTCCATGAATTTGTTTGCCCGACGGAGCATGGCCGACCTGCAAGCGGAGGTGCTCAAGGACCAGAAACTGAACCGCGCGCTGGGGCCGCTCAATCTCATCTCGCTGGGCATCGGTTGCATCATCGGCGCGGGAATTTTTGTGCTCACGGGAAAGGCGGCCGCGCTATATGCGGGACCGGGGATTGTGCTCTCCTTTGTCCTTTCGGGCCTAGCGTGCGCGTTTGCCGGTCTTTGCTACGCCGAATTTGCCTCGATGATTCCCCTCTCCGGGTCGGCTTATACTTACGGTTATGCCACCCTCGGCGAATTTGTCGCTTGGATCATTGGATGGAACCTGGTGCTGGAATATCTTTTCGCGGCATCAACAGTGGCGGTGGGCTGGTCGGCATATGTGGTTTCGTTTCTGAATGACCTGCATATCACGATTCCCGACGGCTTGACGAATGCGCCGTTTGATCATCCGATGCCGGCGGGCGCGCATTGGTGGGACCTGTGGCAACTGTTCGTACAGGGCTGGGTCACCACGGGCGCCGTGCTGAACGTTCCGGCGATGGCGATCATCGCCATCGTCACCGTCCTGCTGGTGATTGGGATCAAGGAATCGGCGAATTTCAACAACGCGGTCGTGGCGCTCAAACTCACGGTGATTTTGACTTTTATCGCGGTCGGGTTGGCGTATATCAACAAAAGCAACTGGCATCCTTTCGTGCCGCCGGTGGATGCGGCGGGCAATTTCGGCTGGCGCGGCGTGGTCCATGGCGCCGCCTATATCTTTTTTGCCTACATTGGATTTGATGCCGTGTCCACGGCGGCGCAGGAGGCGAAGAACCCGCAACGCGACATGCCGATCGGCCTACTGGGTTCGCTGGGCATTTGCACCATCTTATATATCGTGGTCGCCCTGGTGCTGACGGGCATTGTCAATTACACCAAGCTGAATGTGGCGGCGCCCATTGCGGTGGCGGTCAGTTCTCTGGGGCCTTCCCTCGCCTGGCTGGAATACTTCATCAAGATCGGCGCGATTGCGGGGCTATCGTCGGTAATCCTTGTCTTGCTGTTTGGCCAGCCGCGGATTTTCTACGCGATGTCGAAGGACGGCCTGTTGCCGCCGGTCTTCAGCGCGGTGCATCCGAAGTTCCGGACGCCGTGGCTGGCGCAAATCCTGACGGGCATGGTGGCGATGGTGATTGCCGGCTTGTTCCCGATTGGGCTGCTCGGACAGTTGGTATCGATCGGGACACTGCTGGCGTTTGCGATCGTCTGCGCGGGCACATTTGTTTTGCGCTTCACGGATCCGGGGGTCCACCGTCCGTTTCGCACGCCGGTGTTCTGGCTGACGGCGCCGCTGGGTTTTGGCTCGTGCATCTTTTTGATGGTGGTCGGATTGCCCGCCGACACCTGGGCGCGGCTGATTGTCTGGCTGGCGATTGGCGTGGCGATTTACTTTGGCTACGGCTGCCGCCATTCCGCCGTGCAGCGGCGACGGGCGGGAAATTCGGGGCCTGTTAAGTAAAGCTCCCGCCATCCGAAGCGTTGAAGCGCGTCAGGCTTGGGCGAGTTTTTTCGCGCAGAAATTGTTGAGGCTTTCGCCGTCGGCAAGCGCTTTGGCAACCAAGCGACGGTGCAATGCCGGTTCAACGCGCAACACGAACTTGCCGCTGAACTTTTTGGCGTTCAAAGGTTCGGGCAATTCGCGCCCGCCGGTCTCCAAAATTTCAATCCATTCCTCGACAATCCGGCACAGTTCGGCATACACCTTGGCCTCGTCCTTGCCGTGACAGCACTGGCCGATGATCGGCGGCGCGCTGCCGACAAAACAACCGTCCCCGTCGCTCCACTCCACGATTTTCATGTAGCGGGCGGCTTTGGCTTTTAATTCGCTCGTTTTCATTGTCTTGATTCCTCAATTCTTCGCCGCACCTGTCGTTCCTGGTACGGAAAAACATCGTCGCCCGGATTGCCGCTGACGGTCACGCGCTGCCCTTTCGGATGAATGAAATTCCGGTGACTGCCTTTGCCGCCACGATTAACGAAACCAGCTTTTTCCAAGTCGGCAATCAGTTGGCGAATGCGGCGTGGCATTTCAGTATCAAATTAGTATCACATCAGCTTGCCGATGTCAATAATGCTTCCAATTTACCAGGCGATACGGACGTATCTCAGTTTTTAATCACGGAACAGGTCGCCCCTGACGGGGCTTTTCATTCTTTTTTTGGTGGTTTCTACAAAGATTTCGCCCCTAACTGGCTGGCAGGCATACTGTATGAGCGGCCACGCCATGCGTTTCCAGCGCCGTAGGCGCGGCATATTTGCAGAAGGAGAGCCGCAACCCTCAAGCCCCGTCAGGGGCGGCATATTCTGCCATTTATTGCCAAAACCTGAGATACATCGGTGGTTAACAACTTTTCAAACAAACGTTTGACAAGGGCGGCGGGTTAACCTACCGTTCGGTAGGTTTATGGCCAAGGCGGAGCAACATCCCACAGCCAGCAAAAAAACCCGCGCCAAAATCCTTCGCGCGGCGCTCAAGCGCTTTGCCAACGCGGGCTACGCGGCCACCTCGGTCCAGCAAATCGTCAGCGACGCCAAAGTTTCCAAGCCGGCCCTTTATTACCATTTTCGCGACAAGTCGGATTTGTTTGCGGCGCTGGTGACGGAGGCGCTGGACGAGCGGTTTGAAATTGTGCGGAAGGCGGGGGCGAGCGCGAAAGACATCCGGGGCCAACTGGTGGCAGTGCTGGCGGCGCTGTTTGATTATTTTCACCAGAACCGGGATTTGACGCGGCTGGCGTTTTCGACGGCGTTTGCCGCGCCGGGAGAGATGCCGCGCGGCATGAAGTACCTAAACAAATGCCGGCGCAATTTTAACGCCATCCTTTCGCTCATCGAACAAGGGTTGGCGCGGGGGGAACTGGATTCCCGCTTCAAGAGCGAGGAACTGGCGTACGGACTTTATGGCCAGGGAAATTTCTATATCGTCTCCCATTTGACGATGCCCAATTACCGGCTGGACCGCCACGCGGCGGAGCGGATTGTGGATTTGTTCCTGGCCGGGGCCGCGGCCAAAAATCGAAAGCCGAAAAAGCCAAAGTTTTCACGGACGTAAATTGAAACCAACGAAGAAAATGAATGCGGATTTGATTCA
This sequence comes from Limisphaerales bacterium, assembly GCA_052140285.1. Lineage (GTDB taxonomy): Bacteria > Verrucomicrobiota > Verrucomicrobiia > Limisphaerales > UBA11358 > UBA11358. Next base: position 11,828 of record JBKQUF010000192.1, read on the forward strand.
ACGGAAAAAACGGTGTCGGCAACGGATGGCGATGGGCGCGGCGGCGCTCCCGGTCGCCCTGCTGGCCCTGGCCGGTTGCGGACGGGGCCAGGCTCCCATGGGCGCCATGCCGCCGCCGCAAGTCGGCGTCATCACTGTCGAACCACGGGCGCTGGCGATTACCAACGATTTGCCCGGGCGGATAAACCCGGTTCAGATTGCGCAAGTGAATGCGCGGGTTGATGGGGTGGTTTTAAAGCGGGAGTTCGAGCAGGGGGCGGACGTGAAGGCGGGCCAGGTGCTTTACGAGATCGACCCGGCGCCGTATCAAGCGTCTTTGGACAGCGCCAAGGCCAGCGTGGCCCAGGCGCAGGCGAATGAAACGCAGACGGAATTGCTGGCGGAACGGTACAAGCCATTGATCGGCATCAATGCGGTCAGCCAACAGAACTACGATAACGCGGTGTCCGCGGCGGCGCAGGCCAAGGCGAGCGTGGCGGCGGCGCAGGCGGCGGAGAAGACCGCGGAGATCAATTTGGGTTATTGCACGGTGACGGCCCCAATCGCGGGGCGGATCGGGCCGGCGCTGGTGACGGAGGGCGCGCTGGTGAGCGCGAGCGCGGCGACGGAGATGGCGGTGATCCAGCAGATGGACCCGGTTTATTTTGATTTCACGGAAGCGAGTGCGGAGGCGTTGAAATTGCGGCAGGAACTGGAAGACGGCCAATTGACGAAGGTGGCGGACGGCGAAGCCAACGTGACGTTGACGCTGCCGGACGGGACGCCGTATTCCCAGGGGGGCAAATTGCTGTTTTCGGACATCACGGTGAATCCGAGCAGCGGGATGATCACATTGCGGGCGGAGTTTCCCAACCCGGAGGGGCTGTTGTTGCCGGGGATGTTCGCGGTGGGCCGGGTGGCGCAGGCGATTTCGCCGAAGGCCTTGCTGGTCCCCCAACCCGCCGTCGTCATCGCCCCCGATGGCACGGCGTCAGTGATGCTGGTGACCCCGGCGAATCAACTGGCAACCCAGCCCATCCAGATCGGGGGGGCGGTGGGAAGCGATTGGATGGTGAACAGCGGCTTGAAAGCCGGCGACGTGGTGGTGGTGGATGGAATTCAAAAAGTGACCCCGGGGATGACCGTCTCCCCGGTGCCGGTGGAGACGGCGACGAATTCGACGGCGGGCAGTGGAAAGTAAGGGAACACCATGCCAAGATTTTTCATTGATCGTCCGATCTTCGCCTGGGTCATCTCCCTGTTCATCATGCTGGCGGGGTGTCTGGCCCTGACACACTTGCCGGTGGCCGAGTATCCGAGTGTCGCGCCGCCGTCCGTGGCGATCAGCGCGACGTATGCGGGGGCCTCGGCGGAGACGGTGCAGAACTCGGTGACCGAGTTGATCGAAGAGCAGATGAGCGGCCTGGATCACCTGTTATACATGTCGTCGAGCAGCAGTTCCAGCGGCGGTTCGTCGGTGACGCTTTATTTCCAGCCGGGAACGGACGTGGACCTGGCGCAAGTGCAGGTGCAGAACAAGCTGCAACTGGCGGTTCCGAGCCTGCCGATCACGGTCCAGCAGGTGGGAGTGGTGGTCGCCAAATCCTCGGCGAACTTTCTGATGTTTTTTGCATTGTCGTCCACCAACGGGAGCATGGACCAGGTGGCGCTGGGCAATTTCATTTCCTCGACGGTGCTGGATCCGATCCGCCGTGTCGGCGGGGTGGGCGAAGCCGATTTGTTCGGGACCCAATATGCCATGCGACTCTGGCTGGACCCGCAAAAGATGGAGGACTATGCGGTGACGGCGAGCGACGTGATTGCCGCCGTGCAGACGCAAAATGCCGAAGTGCCGGTGGGCCAACTGGGCAACGTGCCGGCGGTGAAAGGCCAGGAACTGAACGTGACCGTGCAGGGGCAAAGCACGTTAAACACGGCGGAGCAATTCCGGAACATTCTGATCCGGGTGAATCCCGACGGCTCGCGGGTTTATTTGCGCGACGTGGCGCGGGTGGAGATGGCGGGTCAAAATTACAACACGGTGGTGCATGTGAATGGGAAACCGGCGGCGGCGGTGGGTGTCCGGCTGGAGCCGGGGGCGAACGCGCTGGCGACGGCGGAAAATGTTCGCGCCAAGGTGAAACAATTGTCCCATTTTTTCCCGCCGGGATTGAGCGTGGACATTCCGTATGATTCGACGGAATTCATCAGTGCCTCAGTCCACGAGGTCGTGAAGACCCTCATCGAAGCGGTGATCATGGTGTTTTTGATCATTTATTTTTTCCTGCAAAACCTGCGCACCGCGTTCATTCCCACGATTGTGGTGCCGGTGGCGTTGCTGGGGTCGTTTGCGATCATGTATCTCCTGGGATTTTCAATCAATGTGCTGACGCTGTTCGGATTGGTGCTGGCCATCGGCATTTTGGTCGATGACGCGATTGTGGTGACCGAAAATGTGGAGCGCATTATGAACGAGGAGGGGCTATCGCCGCGCGACGCGACGCGAAAGGCGATGGAGCAGATCACGGGCGCGCTGATTGCGATTTCGCTGGTATTGACGGCGGTGTTCATCCCGATGGCATTTTTCGGCGGGTCGGTGGGGGCGATTTACCGGCAGTTTTCGCTGACGTTGGTTTCGTGCATGGGGTTCTCGATTTTTCTGGCGATGACGCTGACGCCGGCGCTGTGCGCGTCGTTGCTGCCGCCGGTGGAGAAGGGGCACCATTTTGAAAAGAGAGGGTTTTGGGGCTGGTGGAACCGGGGTTTTGCGTCCACGACACATCGGTATGAGGGATGGGTGGAACGGGTAGTGAGCCGCGCGCCGCTGTATCTGGCTGGCTATGCCGTGGTTTTGGCGGTGGTGGTCCTGCTTTACCTGCGATTGCCGTCATCATTTCTGCCGGCGGAAGACCAGGGATATTTCATCACCAGCATTCAACTGCCGGTGGGCGCCACTCAACAACGGACGATGGCGGTGATCAAACAGATGGAACAATACTATTTCAGCCAGCCGGAAATCCAGGACGTGATTGACGTGGCGGGTTTCAGTTTTAACGGTTCGGCGCAAAACACGGCGATTGCATTTGTCCATTTGAAGCCGTGGGGCCAGCGTCCCGGCGCGCAACATTCGGTGCAGGCGGTGATTGGCCGGGCCTTTGGGGCCTTGAGCGGAGTCCGCGACGCGATCATTTACCCATTAAATCCGCAGGCGATTCCCGAATTGGGAGTGGCGGCGGGATTCGACATGCAATTGGAGGACCAGGGTGGGCTGGGGCACGCCCAACTGATTGCGGCAAAAAACCAATTGCTGGCGATGGCGGCCAAGGACCCGCACATCGTGCAACCGCAGATGCAAGGGCTGGAAGACACGCCGGAACTGCAATTGGTGATTGATAAAACCAAGGCGGGCGCGTTGGGCGTTTCGCTGGCGGATTTGAATACGGCGCTGACGACCTACTTTGGCTCGATCTACATCAACAATTTCATCCTGGGCAGCCGCGTGGACCAGGTCATTGCCCAATTGGACGCGCCCTACCGGATGCTGCCGCAGGACCTGGGGAAGGTCTATGTGCGGACCAGCAGCGGCGCGATGGCGCCAATTTCGGAAATGGTGAGCACCCACTGGATTTATGCCTCGCCGGCGTTGCAGCATTTCAACGGGTTTCCCTCCCTGGAAATCCAGGGCGGGGCCGCGCCGGGGGTGAGCGTGGGCCAGACGATGGATGACATGCAGTCGATGGTGGCAAAATTGCCGAGGGGAATCGGTTTTGAATGGACAGGCGAGTCCTACCAGGAATTGCTGTCGGCCAAACAGGCGCCGACTTTGCTGGTTCTTTCAATTCTGATCGTTTTTCTGGCGTTGTCGGCGTTGTATGAGAACTGGTCGATTCCGATTGCGGTGATTTTGGTGGTGCCGTTGGGGGTGGTGGGCGCATTGATTGGCGCCACGGGCCGGGGCCTGCCGGACGACGTGTTCTTCAAGGTCGGGCTGTTGACGATCGTGGGATTGTCCGCCAAGAACGCGATCTTGATCGTGGAATTTGCGAAGGACCAACAGGCCCAAGGCGTGGGACTGATGGAAGCCACCCTGACGGCGGCGCGGCTGCGGCTGCGGCCGATCCTGATGACGTCGCTGGCCTTTATTTTAGGCGTGATGCCGATGGCCCTGAGCACGGGCGCGGGCGCGGCGAGCCGGCACGACATGGGAACGGGGGTCATTGGCGGAATGATTTCGGCCACGGTGCTGGCGGTCTTCATGGTGCCGGTGTTCTATGTCGTGATCCGCCGGATTTTCAAAGGCAAAATTGCGCCGGCCCCCGGACATTCCAGCCAACCAACCCAAGGCAAGCCATGAGCAAACCCATTTCATTTCCAACGTCATTGTTCCTTTTGGGCTTTTTGGCATTGACGGGTTGCACGCTGGCGCCGAAATATCATCAACCGGTGGTAAGCCTGGCAACGGCCTGGCCGCAACCCCCAGGTTATGCCGCCACGCCGACGAATTCCGCCGCCGTCCCGACCGCCGACATCGGCTGGCGCGAATTTTTCCGCGACCCGCGCCTGCAACAGTTGATCGGCCTGGCGTTGACCAATAATCCAAACCTCCGCACGGCGGTATTGAACGTGGAACAAACGCGGGCGCTGTATCGCGTGCAACGAAACGCGCTGATTCCGACGGTGGATATCAACGCCAGCGGGCAGCGGTCGCGCACGCCGAATGTCTTTGGGGCGGGCGGGGCGGCTTTCACCTACAGTGAATACTCGGTGGACCTGGGGGTGACCTCGTACGAGTTGGATTTGTTTGGCCGGGTGCGCAGCCTCAAGACGCAGGCGTTGGAAACGTATTTTGCAACGGAAGAAGCGCGAAAGAGCGCGCAAATTGCGCTGGTGGCGCAGGTGGCGGCGGCATACCTGGCCGAACGGCAGGCGACCGAACAACTGGCGGTGGCGCGGCAAGCGCTGGACGCGGCGCAACAGAGCTATGATTTGACGAAGAAGAGCTTTGAAGGCGGGGTGCTTTCGCAATTGGACCTGGACACGGCGACGACGCAATTGCAAACGGACCGCGGGACGGTGGCGACGTATGCGCAACAACTGGCCGAAGCCCGCGACAACCTGGTCTTGCTGGTGGGCCAGCCGCTGCCGCCGGAACCAGTGGCGGAGCAGCCGTTCAATCCGCAACTCTGTTTGGCGGACGTCCCGGCGGGATTGCCGTCGGAGTTGCTGGAGCGGCGTCCGGACGTGCTGGAAGCCGAACACCAATTGAAGGCCGCCAACGCCAACATCGGCGCCGCCCGCGCGGCGTTTTTCCCGACGGTGACGCTGACGGGTTCGGCGGGCACGGCGAGCACCACGCTGGAGAGTTTGTTCGCGCCCGGTTCACAGACCTGGGCGATTTCGCCCCAGGTGGTCTGGCCCATTTTTGATGCCGGCACGGCATGGGACGAATTGAAGGCGGATGAGGCGGCCAAGAGCATCCAAGTGGCTGACTACCAAAGCGCGGTGCAAACGGCGTTTCGGGAGGTGGCGGACGCGCTGGCGGTAAAGGCGACGGTGCAGACCCAATTGGATGCCAACCAGGCATTATTCAATGCCGATGAAGACACCTGCCGGTTGACCGAGGCGGGGTATAAAGGCGGCGTCAACAGCGCCTTGGATTTGCTGACCACGGAGCTGGCGCGGGACACGGCGCGGCAGAATCTAATTCAGTCCGAGTACGCGAGTTTGACGAGTATAATCAATTTATATCAGGCGCTGGGAGGCGGCTGGCGGGAAAATTCGCCCCCGCCTTCAACCGTCGCCGCCGGGAAACAGCCATAGCGCCGTGAACAGAAATTTATTTATGAGTTATTGTTACCTGCAACTATGCCATTCAATCGATTGCGGAGGGAGCCATGAGTGAAATCGGACCGGAAGCCGCTCCGGCGAAAAAAAACGGGGTGCTCCAAAAAATCAATTCGCCGGTGGTCCTGGCCATCGCCACGGTGGCGCTGGCGGGGTTGTTATTCCTGGGCCTGGATTATTTAATCCAGGCATTCACGACGGAAAGCACGGATGACGCGTTCATCGCCGCGCATATTGTCTCGGTGGCGCCGCGGGTTTCGGGGCAGGTTTCGGCGGTGCATGTGCTGGACAATCAAATGGTGCAATCGAACGATTTATTGGTGGAAATCGATTCGACGGATTACGAGACGTCACTGGCGCAAAGGCAGGCGGCGCAGAGATCATCCGAAGCCAATTTTGACGCATCGGTGGCGGGATACCAAATGGCGGAAGTAAACGTGACGGCGGCACAAGAAACGGCAAAATCATCCGCGGCCACGGCTGAAGCCGACGCGGCGACGATGACCAACGCCGAGGCCAACTTCCGAAGGGCGCAGGATTTGAGGAATCAAAACGTCATTTCGCCGCAGGAATACGACCAGTTCAAGGAAGCCGTTGACGCGGCGGAAGCGAACCTGGATTCAGCGAGGCAAAAAGCCGCGTCCGACGCCTCCAAGGTGGATGAGGCCAAGGCCCAGCTTCAGGTGGCCCGGTCGGAATCCACCGCGGTATTTGCGCAGGCCGGCCAGGCGAAGACGGCGGTGAAGGCATCGCAATTGGACCTGTCCTACACGAAAATTTACGCGCCCTGCGACGGCCGGATCACGCGCAAACAGGTGGAGGTGGGCGACTATTTGCAAACCGGCCAGATGATCCTGTCGCTGGTGCCGACGGAGGTGTGGGTGGTGGCCAATTTCAAGGAGAATCAATTGGGCAAAATGAAACCCAACCAGCGGGTGACGATGGAAATCGATTCATTGGGCAGGACCTTTCGCGGACACGTGGACAGCATCCAGGCCGGAAGCGGCGAGGCGTTCAGTTTGCTGCCGCCGGAGAATGCGACGGGAAATTATGTGAAAGTGGTGCAGCGGGTGCCGGTGAAAATTCTTTTTGACGAACCGCTGCCCGCGGACAAAACGATTGGGCCGGGGTTGTCGGTTGAGCCGACCGTGCAGACCAGCGCATTCCACGTGCCGCAATTGGTGACGGCGATAGTGGCGCTGATCCTGGCCGTGGTGGCGGCAATTATTTTCAGGGCAATCATGAACCGGAAGAAAGCGTAAGGCCATGCCGGAGGGTTTACACCAGGATTGGCATCCGCGCCACAGCCCGTGGCTGGTGGCGCTGGGGGTGATGCTGGCAACGTTCATGCAGGTGCTGGACACGTCCATCGCCACGGTGGCCTTGCCGCACATTGCCGGGAGCCTCTCGGCGAGCACGGACGAGGCGACCTGGGTGCTTACCAGTTACATGGTGGCCAATGCCATCATCCTGCCAATGACGGGCTGGCTCTCGAACCATTTCGGGCGCAAACGCGTTTTCGTTTCGTGCATCGCCATCTTCACGGTGGCGTCGGTGTTATGCGGGATGGCGGTGACCCTGCCGATGTTGATCCTGGCGCGCATTTTACAGGGGGCGGGCGGCGGGGCAATGGTCCCGATGGCGCAGTCGATCATGCTGGAAAGTTTTCCCACGGAAAAAAGGGGCATTGCGATGGCGACGTTTGCGCAGGGGGTGATCGTCGCGCCCATCATCGGCCCGACGCTGGGCGGATGGATCACGGACAATTTTTCATGGCGCTGGGTCTTTTACATCAATGTGCCGGTGGGAATCCTGGCGATTTTTCTGGCGCAATGGCTGGTGGAGGACCCGCCCTACATCAAACGCAATTTGAAAGCGGCGATTGATTTCTGGGGATTTGCCTTCCTGGCGCTGTGGCTCTCCACCCTGCAAATCACGCTGGACAAAGGGCAGGAGGCGGACTGGTTCGGCGCGGTCTGGATCCGATGGTTTGTCATTGTTTCGGTGGCGGCGATGGTCGCGTTCATTGCGCGGGAGTTGATGGTGAAAGATCCGCTGGCGGACTTGCGCGTGTTCAAGAACCGGAATTTTGCGGTGGGGGTGTTGTTGATCACGGTCATTGGCGCGATTCTTTATGGCACGACGGCGGAGCTGCCGCTATTTCTGCAAACGCTGATGGGCTACCCGGCCTTGCAAAGCGGGTACGCCATGAGTCCGCGCGGGCTGGGGGCGTTTGTGGCGACGTTCATCGTGGGCCGGCTGATGGGGAAGGTGCGGACGCGCGTCCTGTTGTTCGTCGGATTCAGCTTGTTGAGTATGTCGGCCTGGATGTTGAGCGCGATCAACCTGCAAGTGAGCATGGGCAGCATCGTGCTGCCGGGGATTTTGAATGGGATCGCGACGAGTTTAATTTTCGTGCCGCTGACGACGGCGACGATGAGCCAATTGGGCCAACGTCAGATCGGGAACGCAGCCGGGCTGTACAATTTGATGCTGAACATCGGCGGCAGCAGCGGCATTGCCTTCGTCACGACCATGATTGCGCGAAGAACGCAGGCCCATCAGGCGCAGATGGTGACTCATTTATCGGCGACGGATCCGGCGTTTACGCAGGCGGTTGGCCAAATCAAAAATTACCTCGCGCGCCAGACGGATCCGGTGACGGCGTTGCATCAGGCGTATGCGATGATTGGTTCCACGCTGGATGCGCAGGCGCATCTGTGGGCGTTTGTGGATAATTTCCGGGTGTTCGCGGCGCTGGCGCTTTGCAGCCTTCCCCTCGTCTTGCTGTTCCGCCGGGTCAAACGCGCGCCCGCGCAAAAGGCGGAAGTGGCGGCGCATTAAAAAAGTTTAAAAAACGTGAAACATTTTTGATTGGCTTGCGTCTGTTAAACTGGCTGCAACGAATGATGAGATTATGAAGAGAAGCATTTTGGCAAAAAGCGTTTTGTTTGCCATTGGGCTGCCGATGCTGGCGGGTTGCGTCACCCGGGTTGTTTACACCTCGCCCCCGCCGGCCGCCCCGCCGCCAAGCACCACCGCGGTACAAACGCCACCCCCCAGCCAGGTCCCACCACCGCAGGTTGAAGTGCGTCCGGCGCAACCGGATGTAACGTTCGTCTGGGTGCCTGGCCGGTGGGAGTGGCGCGGGCATTGGGTGTGGTTTGGCGGTTATTGGGGCGCGCCGCCGCATCCCGGCGCGGTCTGGGTGGCGGGCCATTGGCAATGGCGCCGCCATGGTTATGTTTGGATGGAGGGACGCTGGCGGTAAAATCCAGGTGTTGCGATCACGAATCGTATGCTTTTCGGACCGGATATGAGCCGATGTTTTTTATCATTGAGGCGATTTTGGACGCCTTGTCCAAGGCTCCTTTGACATTTGCCTGTCTTTGTGTTCCGGCTACATCCGTAAGAAAAATATAGCTGTCCGGGTGTCCTTCAATCGGGCGCGATATGATCCGCGTCAGGTTGACGTCTTCCTCTTTGAAAGGCGTCAGAATATCATAAAGACTGCCGGGTCGATTGGGCAAAGTAAAAACGATGCTCGTCTTGGTGTTGTCGGGAGAAACGACGTGGTTCCGTCCCAAAACAAAAAACTGGGTCACATTTTTCATCCCGTCGCCAATTGGAAATTCGAGAACCTTGAGTCCATAACGCTTGGCTGAATCCCTGCTGGCAATGGCCGCGGAATGAGGAGTGGAGGCCGCTTTTTGAGCGGCGGTTGAGGTGGAGAGTTGTTCCACAAATTCAGCCTGCGGGAACCTTTCTTTAAGCCATTGGCTGCAATGATGCATCGGCGCCGGATGCGAAAAAACAGTGCGTATCTCCGTTTTGTCCCTGCCGATCAAGGCCAGGCGGACATTGAGGGACAACGACTCCTGCACAATCAGGTTGTTTTTCTCGTTAACCAACTGGTCCACCGTCTCGTAGATCGTCCCGCCCGATGAATTTTCAATGGGAACAATCCCCAAAGAGGCGCGGTTCCTGGCCACCGCTTCAAAGACATCGGGAATCGTCGGTTGGGCGGATAATCGGGCTTGGTCTTCAAAACGTTTTTGCGCGATAAGATGCGCGAACGTTCCTTCCGGCCCCAAAAAGGCCACTGTGGGCATGAGTGTTTTCATAAGTTCATTGAGGCAATCACAGTTGCGGCCATGCCGGATTGCCAAGGTTGTTTTATTGGCCGTCTCTCCCCGCCGCCGGGCCTGCTCCATTAAGAGACCGTCAACGATTTGGCACGGTCTCAAGATACACGATATTATCCGCAGGGGTTAGCAGAAAACGATAAGAAAAAAGAAGAAAATAACGGAGTATATATTTCCATGTTTTTCTTCTTGACATTATGTTTTCCATATTTCATGTTTCCGGCATGCAAATTCAACGAGAAATTGAACGCAGAGTGGAAAAAAAGAGGCAGGAAATTGCCGACCTGCAAAAGCAGCTCCATGCCGCTGAATCCTATTTATCCGCATTGTTGGATACCCTTAAAATGCTGCCAAAGGAGGGCGAGGCCGCTCCCGTTCTCCGCCCGGACAGCGACTTGGCGAGGGCCAGAGATTTCATCCGGTCGAAAGGCCGCCCCCAACACGTTTCGGAAATCCTCAAGGGCATCAACAAGGACCTCAACCATGCAAATAAAATCTCTTTAAGCGGCTCCCTGGGCGGCTATGTTAGAAAGGGAAACATTTTTACCAAAACCGCTCCGAATACATTCGGGCTGATCGAGTTTGAAAAGACGGAAGAAAAAATGGAAACTGACCCGATTCTCGCCATCGAAGGCTTGCAAAAGGCAAATTACTAATTTCGGGCGGGAAGCAGTGCGGGGGGTTGAAGGTTGGGCGTTGAATGTTTTTGTTGGTTCATCCAGTCGCGCAATTTGTCACATGCCGGTGGCGGAATTTTTGCATTCACAATGGGCCGGGCTGCTGTATAATATCCGGGCCGGTTGGATTATTTATTGGAACCGCGCGGAAATAACATGGGCCGGAAAAAAAAACACAAAGACCCGGAACGCTTTTACCTTTTGCCTGGACAAGGCGGGAAGCTGTATCGCAAGAAACAACGATGGATCATTTTCTGGTCGCTCGTGGCGGCCGGCCTGGTGGCCGGGATCATTGGAACGATGATGTATTTCATCGACCGGCTCTGAACCAAATCGTGAATTGACCGGGCCGGCTTTGCCGCTAAACTACCCGAACATTTGATGAACTTGTTTCGGTACAGCTTGATTTTGGTCCTGGCGCTGGTTTATGCCACCCCCTCGCGCGCCGAGATAATCGGGATGGATGGCGTGGCCGCCATCGTCAATGACACGGTGATCACGTATCAACAAGTGCGGGATTTTGCGCAACCGGCGATCGAGGCGTTGAGCCGGACGTATGAGGCCAATTCCGCCGAGTACGGCACCCAATATAACAGCGCGATAACGAACAGCCTTGAAATACTGATCGAACGCGCCCTGATTATGCATGATTTCGACGTGGAAGGCTATCATCTCCCGGACAGTTACGTGGACCAGATGGTGGACGAAAGCATCCGCGACCATTATATGGGGGACCGCGTGACCTTCACCAAGGATCTCCAAGCCGAGGGGATGACCTTTGAGCAATTCCGCGAAAACATCCGGGACCAGTACATTGAATCGGCGTTGCGCGCCAAAAATGTTTCGCAGGAAGTGATCATCTCGCCGTTTCAGGTGGAGAGTTATTACGCGGCGCACCAGAACCAGTTCAAGGTGGACGATCAAATCAAGCTGCGAATGATTGTGCTGAAAAAAACCGACCCGGACGACACCAACACCATCGCCCTGGCGCGCGAGATTGTGGCCGAAATAAAGAACGGCGCGACGTTTGCGCAAATGGCCTCGGTGTACTCGCAGGGGTCGCAACAAAAAGAGGCGGGGGAATGGGGATGGATTGAGCGCTCGACGTTGCGCGCGGAACTGGCCGCGGCGGCGCAGCCGCTGCAACCCGGGCAAGTCAGCGAGGCAATCGACACGCCCGACGCCTGTTACGTGATGCTGGTGGAAGACAAGCATCCGGCGGGCATCAAGAAACTCAGCGAAGTGCGGGGCGAGATTGAAAACACGCTCCGGTCGCAGGAAGAGGCGCGATTGGGCCGGCAATGGATTGATTCGCTGAAAAAGAAAACGTTCATCCAGATTTTCCCGTGAGCGGGAAACATGGAGATTTAACATGAACGCCAAGTCTCGGAAGACGACCGGCTGGATTGGCATTTCGCTGGGGGACGTGACGGGCATCAGCCCGGAAGTGGCGCTGAAAGCCGTTGCCGCAGAATCCAAGAAGGACAAAACCAAGTACCTGTTTATCGGGCCGGAAAAAGCGCTGGAAGCCTTGAACCGGAAATTCTCCAAATTGCCGGTGAAAAAATTTTCCAGTTACCAGGACGAGGGAAGGTTTTTTGTGACGGACCCGACGCGGGAACCGTTGACCGAAAAGATGCCGCACGGCGCTCCGGCGGCCGCGCGGGCGGCAATGGCGGCACTGGAGGACGGCGCCGGACGCTGTCGGCGCGGCGAACTGGACGCCTTGGTGACCGCTCCCGTCAACAAGGAGGCGATTGTCCGCGCGGGATTCAAACATTTTGTGGGGCAAACGGAATTTCTTTCGGGTCTGGCCGGGGCGAAGCGGACGGCGATGATGCTGCTGGGGCACAATGACCGGAACCGCTGGTTGCGCGTGGCGCTGGCCACCATCCATATTTCCATCAAATCGGTCCCGCGGAAATTGACGCGGGAGAAGATTGCGCTGGCGGTGGAATTGGCGGCGCAGGCGTGCCGCGATCTGCGGCTGCCGCAGGCGCGGGTGGCGGTGTGCGGGTTGAATCCCCATGCCGGCGAGGGCGGGGAATTTGGGGATGAAGAAATCAAACTGATCGCGCCGACGGTGGCGGCGTTGCGGAAGCAGGGATTGGACGTGGTGGGGCCGCTGAGCGGCGACACGGTTTTCCACTATGCCTTGCGCGGCGATTTTGAGGCGGTGGTGGCGATGTACCATGATCAGGGGCTGGCGCCGCTGAAAGCGGTGGCGTTTGACACCGGGGTGAACTGGACGCTGGGGCTGCCGTTTATCCGCACTTCACCGGACCACGGCACGGCGTATGACATTGCGGGAAAAGGAACCGCGAATCCATCGTCAATGATTGCGGCGATTCGATTGGCGAAGCAGTTGGCGAAGAACGGGAGATAAGCGTTACCCCAGTAGCTCGTGAATTTTCGGCTGGATGTTGCCGTGCCGGAGGAGCGATTCACCCACCAAAATGGCGCGCGCGCCGCATTGTTTCAGGCGGCTGACATCAGCGCGGGTGTGGATGCCGCTTTCAGCCACCAGCAAGACTGATTTGGGCGCCCTGGCGGCGAGCTTTTCGGTGGTCGCCAGGTCCACGGTGAAGGTTTTCAAGTCGCGGTTGTTCACGCCAATCAACGGGGCGCGAATCCGCAAGGCGCGGTCGAGTTCCGCCTCATCATGGACTTCCACCAGGGCGGCCAATCCCGCTTCGAGCGCGAGGGAATGAAATTTTTCCAGTTGCTCATCGGTCAAGATGGCGGCGATGAGCAGGATGGCATCGGCCCCCCACTCAATGGCTTCCAGGATTTGCCGCTCATCAAAGATAAAGTCCTTCCGCAGGAGCGGCAATTTTACCGCGGCGCGGATTTGGCGCAGGTAATCGAGCGAACCCTGGAAGAATTTTTCGTCGGTCAGCACGGAAAGGCAACTGGCGCCAGCGGCCTCATATTCCCTGGCGATGCGGACGGGGTCGAAATCCGCGCAGATGATGCCCGCGGAGGGAGAGGCTTTCTTTACTTCAGCGATCAGGGCAATGGAACCGTCGGAAGAAGACGGAAATTTATTTTGAGCCTCGTTACTTCGGCTCCTGCCAGACTTCAAGGCGGCCAGGAAATCGCGCCGTTCGCCGTGTTCGAGCAGGGCGTCACGCAAATCGCCGGCGGCGATCAGGCGCGCGGGCAGTTGGGCGATCTCGCGTTTTTTTTGTTCAACAATTTTGTCGAGAATGTTCAACTTATCGAGTGTGGTGCAACGGACGCTGGTTGACAATGAAGCAGGTTTAATTATTCCTCGTCATCTTTCACGCCCTGCATCCGCTTGGCGGGACAGCTGGCGCGGAGCCAGCCGTTCACGAACGGGTCCAAATCGCCGTCCATCACACCTTGAACATTGCTCGTTTCCACGCCGGTGCGCAGGTCCTTGACCATGCGATAGGGCTGGAAGACGTAGCTGCGGATCTGGTTGCCCCACGAGACGCTGCCTTTCTCGCCGTAAAAGCGTTCCATCTCGGCTTTTTGGGCGTCCTGGCGCTGGGCAAAAATGCGGGAGAGCAGGAGGCGCATGGCGGTGGCGCGGTTTTGGTGCTGCGAACGTTGGGTCTGGGAGGCGACGACCAGGCCGGTGGGAAGATGGGTGATGCGCACGGCGGTTTCGACCTTGTTCACGTTCTGACCGCCTTTGCCGCCTGAGCGAAAGGTATCGACTTGAAATTCGGTCGGGGGCAGCACGATTTCGGTGTTGTTTTCCTCGAGTTCGGCGATGGTATCCACGCTGGCGAAACTGGTGTGGCGCCGTTTATTGGCGTCGAAGGGGGAAATGCGGACGAGGCGGTGGACGCCGCGTTCGGCCTTGCAAAAGCCGTAGGCATTTTCGCCCTCGATAAGCATGGTGGCGCTCTTGATGCCGGCGCCTTCGCCGGGCAGCGCATCGGTGACTTCAGTCTTCCAACCGCGCGATTCGGCCCAACGCTGGTACATGCGCAGGAGCATGTTGGCCCAATCACAAGCTTCGGTGCCGCCGGCGCCGGCGTTGATGCTGAGGATGCAATTCTTACGGTCGTGGGGGCCGTTGAGGAAGACCTTCAACTCCAGCAAATCGAGTTCCTTGAGAAATTTTCGGAGGTCGCGGTCGAGGTCGGTCTCGACCTGCAATTGGGCGGCTTCCGGTTCGGCTTCGCCCAGTTCGAGCATCACGCGGAAATCTTCCAGTTGTTTTTCGGCGGCCTGGAGCGGCTCGATTTTGTCGCGGAGCGAGTTGGCTTCGTCGATTACCGACTGGGCTTTTTCACGATTGTTCCAGAATTTGTCATCGGCCATCAGGGCATTCAATTCGCCCGTGCGTTTTTGCGTTTTTTCGACGTCAAAGAAACCTCCGCAGATGGGAGAGCTTGTCGGCGGCGGTGGCAATTCCAGACTTAATCGTTTCAAACATCGGTGCAAAATAGGGAACCGGGAGGCGAAAGCCAAGCCGGAAGGCGGAAAAGCGAAAATGGAAACATCGAACATCCAACATCGAAAACTGAACGTCGAAGGAGGCCGAACGGCCCGTCGGCAATTAAAGACAGATTGGGTTACTGCTGGGGAGCGGCTTTGGAGAAAGCCATGACGAGCAGAACGACAATGAGGATGACGACGACGGCGGCGCCGATCCAGAAGTAGAGGGAGGATTTATTCTTCTTTTTCTTGAAAGCGCTGGCGGTATCGAAGCCGCGGCCGCTGCCGCTGGTTTCCAATTCGCTCAAACTGACGCCACGGGGCATCACCATGGTCGCTTCGACCTGTTTTTTGGGGACCGGCGGAGGAGTGCCGGGGGTCGGCGGGGCATCGGACTCCAATTTCAGTTCAATCTGGCCGAGTCGGAGGATTTGGCCGGGTTGGAGGGCGCTTTCACTGACCCGGGCGTCATTGATGTAGGTGCCATTGGTGGAATTAAGGTCGCGAATGACGATTTCGTTGCCGCGCAAGAGCACTTCGCAGTGGTGGCTGGAAACGGAAGGGTCGGCAATCTGAAACGTGTTATCGTCCACGCGGCCGATGGTCGTACGGTCCGTATGCAATTCGTGCGCACGACCTGCCATGCTCTGGGAACGGATAACAAGCTTAGCCATAGGATAAATTCGATTATGGGCGCGGTGCGCCCCAAGTCAAACGGAAACAACCGCAAAAATAATTATTTTTTTTCAATCAAGGCGCGGAATTCAGCGAACAACGAGGTGGAATCGTGCGGCCCCGGCGACGCTTCGGGATGATACTGCACGCAAAAAATCGGCCTCGTTTTATGGCGGAAGCCCTCGACGGTCTGGTCGTTGAGATTGACGCGGTCCACCGAAACCGATTTGGGCAAACTTTTGGGATCGACGGCGAAGCCGTGATTTTGGGAGGTGATTTCGACCCGGCCGGATGCCAAATCCTTGACGGGTTGATTGGCGCCGCGATGGCCGAATTTCAGCTTGAACGTGCCGCCGCCAAGGGCCTGGCCGAGGATCTGGTGGCCGAGGCAAATGCCAAAAATCGGGATGCCGGAATCGACGAGGTTTTTAACCTCGCGGACGATGTAATTCAGCGCGGCGGGGTCGCCGGGGCCGTTGGAAAGGAAGATTCCCGCCGGTTTGAATTTCAAGGCGTCCTGGGCGGAAGCCGTGGCGGGAACCACCTGGGTGGCAAAGCCGTGCTGCCGGAGCCGGCGCAGGATGTTGTATTTCATCCCGTAATCGAACGCCACGATGGGAATATCGGCGGGCGGCAACGATTTGTGGAATTCCCGCGCATCGCCCTTCGCATTGCCGCGAACGAGGTCAAACGCGCCGCTTTGCTCATCCTTCTCGTCCCAGCGAAAGGCTTTCTTGTGGGTGACTTCCTTGACGTAATCAACACCGACGAAAACAAATTCCTTGGCCCGGCGAACCGCCTCGGCGTCGGTAACATCCTCAGTGGAAATAAATCCGTTGAGCGCGCCGCGAACGCGCAGTTTTTTGGTCAGGGCGCGGGTGTCGATGCCCTGGATGCCGGGGATGCCGTTTTTTTCGAGGTACTGGGCGAGGGAAAACTCCGCGCGCCAATTGCTGACGACCGGCGACAATTCACGGATGACGAAGCCGGCCACATGGGGCCGCCAGGATTCGACGTCGAACTGGTTGACGCCATAATTGCCGATGAGGGGATAGGTCATGGTGACAATCTGGCCTTTGTAGGAAGGGTCGGTGAGGATTTCCTGGTAGCCGGTCATGGAGGTGTTGAAACAAACCTCGCCGCACGCGGAGGCGCGGGCGCCAAAAGCCTGTCCATGAAAGATTGAGCCGTCTTCGAGAGCGAGTATCGCTTTCATTTTTCTTTTTGCCTGACTGATTCGAGCAAGCGAATGAAGTTTGTTGGATTGAACAAGGCCACGTCAATGCCCGAATCGCCACTTTGGGGCATCCGCCAGGATTCCTTTCCGTTGCCGTCGAGGGCAATGAAGGTGGGAAAGGGATTGATATCGAATTGTTGGGCCAGAATGGCGTTGGTGGCCGCCGTATCGACGCGCAATGGATGGTTTAATGGATAATCGAGCCGGAGAAAAATCAGGTTGGATTTTTGGTAGTCCACAAAGGCCGATGTCGAAAAGACCTTCTGCTGAAAAAGAATGCAGGGCGGACAGGCGTCCGAATCGCCAAACTCCAGCAACAACATTTTGCCTTCAACCCGGGCGCGGGCGACGGCGGACGCAAGGTCCACGGGCGGCGCGTTGGTGTCCGTTACGGTGTTGTTCATATCCACGGTCAGTTTGGAATCGTCGCATCCGGACAAAAGGCCCGTGGAAATCAAAACCAGGAGCGACAGAATCCTTTGCACGGACGAATCATACCACAACCGCATCGGCTTGTTCAGTCCAAATTTTTTTGCCCGCCACGATGGTGGCCACCGCCCGGCCTTTAAGTTTCCAACCGTTGAAAGGATTGTTCCTGGATTTGCTTGCGGATTCGGCGGCGTGGAAAATCCATTCGGCGGACGGATCCAGGACGGTCGCATCGCCGTCCGCGCCGACGCTCAGGGTGGCTTTGGAGAGTTTCAGGAGCCGGGCGGGATTGACGGTATATTTTTCGATGAGCGCGGGGAGGGAAAGTTTTTTGGCATGGAACAACTGCATGAGCGAGAGCGCGACTTCGGTTTCCAGGCCGGTGATGCCAAAAGGGGCGTAGTCAAATTCGACCTCTTTTTCATAATCGCAATGGGGGGCGTGGTCGCTGCAAAGGATGTCGATCGTGCCATCGGCAAGGCCTTCCAGAATGGCGTCGCGGTGGCGGGCGGAGCGCAGCGGCGGATTCATTTTAAAGTTGGTGTCGTATTTCGGCCAGCACGGGAGTTCGTCCGGCTGTGAATCGGCGAGGAGTTTTCCATCGTCGGCCCAGAACTTTTCGCTGCCGGCGACCGCGGCATCGGTGAGGACAAAATGGTGCGGGCAAGCCTCGCCGGAAATGGGGACGCCGCGTTTTTTGGCTTCGCGGATCAGCGCCACGCTCCCGGCCGCGCTCAAATGCTGGCAATGAATCCGGGCGCCGGTCAACTCGGCCATCAGGATATTGCGGGCCACGATCATTTCCTCGCCGGCGGAGGGCCAGCCGCGGAGTCCCAGGACGGTGCTCCAGTATCCTTCGTGCATGACGCCGTCGGTCACGAGCGAGTAATCCTGGCAATGGTCCATGACGGTCAAATCAAACATTTTGGCGTACTCGCAGGCCCGTCGCATCAGTTCGTTGTTCTGAATGCAATGGCCGTCGTCGGTGATCGCGACAACCCCGGCGCGTTTGAGGCCACCAATGGGGGCGAGTTCCTCGCCGGCGATGTTTTTGGAGATGGCGCCCGCGACGAAGACGTTGACGACGCCCTCGCGCCCGGCGCGTTCGCGAATGAGGGCGACGGTGCCGGCGCTATCGACTGCGGGCGAGGTATTGGGCATGCAAACCACGGAAGTGAAACCGCCGCGGGCGGCGGCGGCGGTGCCGGAAGCCAGGGTTTCCTTGGCGACCTGGCCCGGTTCGCGCAAATGGACGTGCAAATCGATTAATCCGGGGCAGACGACTTTTCCCTGCGTGTCCAGCACTTCGCAATCCTTTGGCCGGGAGAGGTGCTGGCCGACCGCCGAGATTTTGCCGTCAACGATGAGGACGTCGCCGGTAAAATCGAGCTTGTTCGCGGGATCAATCACGCGTCCGCCGGCAAGAAGTATCGCTGACATGAGCATTGAAGATAGCCGCGGGGGGGAACGGGCGCAAGCGAATCGGAGAGGGGGGAAAGAAATGGAGAGGGGGGGGAAAGAAATGTCAACGCAAGGGCGTGAAGGCGCAAAAAAGCAATTTAGCCAAAGCCTCGTTAACTGGCTCCTCCGAGACACGGTCTCGCCTCACCAGTGAGTGCCCTGTCCTAAAACGCGGCGTCATGCGCCGCCATCTGGAAATTTTACTGTTGCGGCGGCGGAGTGGCGGCGGGTGGCGCGCCAGAAGGCGGTGTCGCGGCCGGGGCGTTGGTGCCGCGGACGGGAGGCACCCTGAGGGGGCCGCGCGGCGCTATAATTTGATATTGAGTGAACTGGTCGGGGGTCAGCACGCCTTTCATTTTATCGATGGTATCCTGGCGGATCGACAGCAATTTGGCGCGACGGTCCGGCATGGAGAGCGACCGATCCTGGAGGAGAGCAGTCGTCTGAGTCGTTTGATTATCGAGAATGGGTTTGACCTTGGTTTGTTCGTCAGGGGTCAAGTTAAGCCGGGTCGAAAGCATTCGGAGCATTCGATCAGCATTGGGCGTCCGTATTATGACGCCCGGAGCGCCGGGTGGCTTGCTGCCGGCCGGCGGGGCGTTGGTTGAATTTTGCGCGGGCAACGCGGGGCCGAAGGCCAGGAGACCCGCCGCCAGCAATCCCGCGATATTGTTCCTGTGTTTCATAATTTAATCAAAAGTGTCAATTGTTGTTGCCGGCCTTTTTAGGGTGATACCAGGCCGCCTTTTCAGACGGCCAGAATAAACGAAGGTTACAATGTGCGCAACACCTTGGAGGCCGCGCTAATCGTCTGTTCAATATCACCGGCGGTGTGCGCCGTGGAAATAAATCCCGCTTCAAACTGCGAGGGCGCCAGATAAATGCCCTGGTCCAACATGCCGTGGAAAAATTTGGCAAAGCGCGCGCGGTCACTCTTCATGGCATCGGCGAGGTTATGGACTGGCGCGCCGGTGAAATAGGCGCAGAACATGGAACCGCAGGCATTAACCTGCGCGGCAATGTTTGCTGATCGGGCGGCGTCTTTGAGGCCGGTTGCCAATTGCCGGCCCGACTCTTCCAGCAGGCGATAGGCGCCGCCGCTTTGCAATTCTTCGAGGCCGGCGATTCCGGCGGCCATGGCAATGGGGTTGCCGCTCAAGGTGCCCGCCTGGTAAACCGGACCGAGCGGTGCGAGCAAATCCATAATGTCCGCGCGTCCGCCGAAAGCGCCCACCGGCAGGCCGCCCCCAATGATTTTTCCCAGGCAGGTGAGGTCGGGAGAGATGTGAAAACGTTCCTGCGCGCCGCCCCGGGCAAGGCGAAAACCCGTCATCACTTCGTCAAAAATGAGCAATGCGCCGTGCGCCGCGGTGATTTCACGCAGGAACTCCAAATAACCTTCCCGGGGCAAAAACAACCCCGCATTGCCCGGCACCGGCTCGACGATAATGGCCGCGATCCCATTCGGGTTGGCCGCAAAAGCGGCTCGGACGGGGTCTGGTTCGTTATAAGGCAGTACGATGGTATGCTTGGCGAAATCGGCGGGGATTCCCGCGCTGTCCGGATTCCCAAAGGTGAGCGCGCCGCTGCCGGCCTTGACAAGCAGGCAATCCGCGTGCCCATGATAGCAGCCGTCGAACTTGATGATTTTATCCCGGCGGGTGAATCCGCGGGCGAGCCGGACGGCGCTCATGCAGGCTTCCGTGCCGGAATTGGTCATGCGAACTTTCTGGATGCCCGGGACCAGTTCGCAAATCAAGCGGGCCATGTTCACTTCGAGCGGGTTGGGAATGCCGAAGCTCGTCCCGTGCTCCGCAGCGGCCTTGACGGCGGCAATGATTTTGGGATGCGCGTGCCCCAGAATGGCGGGTCCCCAGGTGCAGACGTAATCGATGAATTCGTTTCCATCCACGTCCCAGACGCGCGCGCCCCTGGCCCGGTTGACGAAAAACGGCGTCCCCCCCACGGCGCGAAATGCCCGGACGGGAGAATTGACGCCGCCCGGAATATATTTAAGAGCGTCGGCGAAGAGTTTTTCGGATTGGACACGCGGCATCGGAATCATTTAATCCATTTGTTGGTTCATCGCGAGCAATTTCGGGTTGTCTTTCGGAACTCGTACGGGAATACTTGCGGAATGAATGCCATTGTCCAATCCCGTCGTGATTTCATCAAAACGACTTCCGTCCTCGCGGCCGGTCTCCCGTTCATGGGGGCGATCAGCTCCAACGCGCAGGACGCCGGCAAGAAACTCGGCTTTGCCCTGGTGGGGCTGGGGTCGCTCAGTACGTACCAACTGGCGCCCGCGTTGCAGCATACGAAGTATTGCCAACTGACGGGAATCGTGACGGGGCATCCGCAAAAAGCGGCGCAATGGAAGGCGCGCTACAATATTCCGGACAAGAACATTTATAATTACGACACCATGGACCAAATGGCCGACAACCCGGACATTGACGTGGTTTACGTGGTGACACCCAACGCGCTCCATGCAGAGCACACCATCAAGGCGGCGCGCGCTGGCAAACATGTTCTCACGGAGAAGCCGATGGAAGTCTCGGTGGAGAAATGCCAGCAGATGATTGATGAATGCAAAAAGGCCGGCAAACAACTGGCGGTCGGTTACCGGCTGCACTTCGAGCCGAACAACCTGGAATGCGCGCGCCTGGTGCGGGATAAGGTTTTCGGCGACGTAAAACTGATTGAAGCGGGATTTGGGTTTGTCATCGGCGACCCGACCCAGTGGCGGTTGAAAAAGGCGTTGTCCGGCGGGGGCTGCCTGATGGACGTGGGGATTTACGCCTTGCAAGCCTCGCGGTATCTGACCGGGCTGGAACCGGTGGAAGTTTCGGCGATTACGACGGTGACCGACCCGGTGAAATTCAAGGAGGTGGAGGAATCCATTGTGTGGCAGACGAAATTTCCCGGCGGCATCCTGGCGCATTGCAGCGCCACGTATAATGCGAACGGCCTTGGCAATTTCCGGGCGCTGGCGAACCACGGCTGGTTCGAATTGAACCCGGCCTACGGATACCACGGGAACCACGGCACGCGCAGCGACGGCCAGAAAATCAACCTCACGGACCTGGACCAATTTGCAGCGGAGATGGACGATTTCGCGCAGTGCATCATGGCGAATCGGCCCACTAGTGTGCCGGGCGAAGAGGGCCTGCGGGATGTCAAGATCATGATGGCGATTTACGAGGCCGCGCGGACGGGCAAGACCGTCAGCCTGGTTTAGGGCGGGCGTCGAACCAGAGGGCGAAAGGCAAGGTACTCAAAAATTGCGGGGGACATGGCCAAATCAGCGAAGAAAATAATTTGAAGGTTCATTGATTTCAAGTCATCGAATGGCACACTGCGAAGCATGCGTTTTCCCGAGGTCAACTGTCTTCGCGGCCTGGCGATTCTGGGCGTGCTCTGGTGCCATCTCTTTCCGCCGATCAGCCAGAGCATCCCCGCGATTTTCCCGGCCGGCTGGGCGGCGCACCGGTTGGGAAACGCAAATTATTTTTGGCTCGGCTCCTTCCTGACCAGTTCGTGGTCCGGGGTGAATCTTTTTTTTGTTCTTTCAGGGTTTGTTCTGTTTCTGCCTTACGCCCTTCATTCGCGGCAAATGGACGGCGCCACCAGCGCCATTAAATTTTACCGGCATCGTTCGGTCCGGCTGATGCCGTTGTTTGTCATCAACGCCGTGGTGTCTTGCTTCTTGTACTGTCAATTGCACCCGGCGCAACTCTCGTCGTTGATCCAGGAATTGGCGCTGGTGCTTTCGAGCGTTTTTATTTTTACGCCGCTCCATTTCCAACCCTCCTTCAATTTCGTGCTTTGGTCATTGGGGGTGGAAATTTGGTTCAGCATCCTCTTTGTGCCGCTTTGTTTCCTGATCCGGCGTCATGGCCTGGTTAAAATTACCTCCGGCGTTTTTGTCCTTTCACTGGCCGTACGCCTCGCCGGCGCGTTCTTTTACCATCATCCCGTTTCCAATCCGTATTTGCATCCGATCAAAGACTCGATTTTTGGGCGTTTGGATGACTTTTTTGCGGGCATCGTCGTGGCCTCGCTTTTTGCCCGCCGCCAATCCCTCAAATTTTCCGCCTTTACGGGCGCGGTTTTTGCGATTTTGGGAATTTTATCCGTTTGGGTTGGAATGGCATTATGGGATGCCTCGGTGCTTTTGAAGATTCCCGCCTGGTCCACCGCTTTTTTCAACATCCTCCTGAATTGCGGTTTTGGAGCCATCTTATGGGGATGTATTTCCCTGCGTTCGTCCGGTGGCGGCCTGGTCGCCGGCTTTCTTCAGAATTACGCCCTCCAAGGGATGGGGATGATGTGTTACTCGATTTACATCTGGCACGCGATGGCGTTGAGAATCATTCATCATCGGCGGGATGTGTTATCCATTGGCGAATATCTCGTTGTTCTGCTGGTGGTGTCAGTGATCAGCTACCGATACATTGAGTTTTTTAAAACCAGCAATTGGCGCGATTTGCTGCCACGAAAAAACGTTCCCAAATTACTCAACGCGAACGCCGCGGTCCGGCCTTGATGCCCTGGGTAAAGTTATTGCCGCAAAAACGTGTCGCTCAACGTGCCCTTTTCGGTGCGGATGACCATGCCGACATTGACATTGTGGCGCGCGAACCAGCCGTCGGCGGTTTCCAGCACAAACTGAATGTTTTGGTTCGTGGCAACGACCGGGGTCGCGTCGTTCTTCTCGAAATGATGGATTTCCTCAATCACACCGTCCGGCGAGATATAGGCGGCTGATTCGGACACGGGGCAATTGGTCATCCAAAAAGAAGCGGCTGTCGGATAAGGCAACACGAACAACATCGAATCGTCTTCGGGGATATTGGTGCGGAACATCATGCCGGTCACCTCTTCCTGGGGAGTCAACGCAAGTTCCGCATCCAATAGTGCCCGCGGTGAGCCTAATGGCCCCGCTGTGTTTATGTAAATTCTCATGGTGGGCAACTTCGGCTGGGCCTGCGTGGGCATTTGGATTTGATCGGGAGACGGAGGCGGATTATCCGCGGCAGTGGGAGACTTGTTGCAACCGGCCCAAAGCAGCGTCAACAAAGTCAATATGAGGAAAGGCGAATATCTCATTGGAAAACATTGCCGGAAGACAAAATAATTTTCAATCAACTTGTTGTTGTGCGGTCTCTACGGGTATTTGAAAGGGTCTTGCGGCGGGAAATGGTTGGTGTAATGTTTTTGCCATGAGCATTACAGCCGTCGTCGAAAAGGGCTTGATCAAACTGCCCAAGGATGTTCCGTGGGCGTCCGGCACGGTTGTGCGCATCGAGCCGGTGAATGAGCAGACGCCGACGCTATTTGAAACGCTCAAGGATTTTGACGGCATGGCCGGCGATTTACCCGCCGATCTGGCCGCCCATCTCGACCATTACGTTCACGGTCATTCCCGGCGATGAACGTCGTTTTTGCCGATGCCTTTTACTTTGTGGCGCGGCTGAATCGGCGTGACCAGCATCACCAGCGCGTGCTGCATTTTTCCCGCGACTTTCGCGCCTGCATTCTCACGTCGGATTGGGTTCTCATGGAAGTGGCCGATGCCTTGGCGGAATCAGAATGTCGAGGACGGGTGCGCGAATTCATCCTCCATCTGCGCCGGACGGCGGCCTGCGAAATCGTGCCTGCGTCCCGTGAATTGCTGAATCACGCGCTGGACTTGTATCACCAGCACGCCGACAAGGAATGGACGCTGACGGATTGTGTTTCCTTCGTCATCATGCGTGAGCGAAACGTGACGGACGCGTTGACGGGGGACAAGCATTTTGAGCAGGCCGGATTCACCGCCTTGCTTAAATGAGTAGCCAACGCCGTCGGGCAGATGCGAATACCAGCCCGGTTCCGATCCCGTCAAACCGGGCGCCCATTTAATTGGTTTTCGACAAGGCCTGATGGACGGACCGCAGAAGGTTTTCATTGGTGAACGGTTTGGCGATAAAAGCGTCTTCTTTTATTTCGGAAACGAATTCCGAGGGGTCTCTTCCAGACCCGCTGATCAAGATGACCTTGAGGTCCGGGCTGATTTTGCGCAGGGACTGAATGGTGGCGGGGCCGTCCATCAAGGGCATGGCCAAGTCGCAGATGACCAGGCTGATGGCGTCGTGATGTTGGGCGAAGAGATTGACAGCTTGAACGCCGCTGTTGGCGGTGAAGACCTCATAGCCATAATTTTCCAGTGCCGCCTGGGTGATGGCGAGGATGGCCTCTTCGTCGTCCACCACCAGGATGCGCTCGCCGTGTCCGGAAGGCGGCGGGGACTTGCGGATCATCGAGGTATCGGGGGTTTGGCTGTCGCAGGCGGGCAAATAAACCTCGAAACGCGCGCCGGCGCCGGCCTGGCTTTGAACGGTGATGAAGCCATCGTGGCTTTTGACGATGTTTTGGGACGTGGAAAGTCCCAGGCCGGTTCCCTTGTCACCCTTGGTGGTAAAGAAGGGCTGGAAGATTTTTTCGACAGTTTCCGATGGAATTCCGACGCCGGTATCCGCCACCGTGATGCAGACGAAATTCCCCGGCGCCACATCGTGCCGGGCGGCTTCCACCGGGGGCAGACAGACATTTTCAGCGGTCAGAGTAAGGCTCCCGCCGTTGGGCATGGCATCACGGGCGTTGACACAAAGGTTGAGCAAAATCTGGTGGAGCTGGGTGGGGAACCCCAGAATCGGCCAAAGGTTTTTGTCGGAATGGAACTGGCAGCGGATCGACTTGGGAAAGGTATCAAAGACAATCTTGCTCATTTCCTTGACGAGCGAGGCGGGATTGAAGCGGACCTTGTTGGTCTCGCCGCCCCGGGCGAAGACGATCATCTGCCTGACCATTTCCGAGCTGCGGCGGGCGCTGGTTTCCATGGTGCGCACCATGCTTTCGGCATCGGGGGAGAGGGATTGCTCCCGTAAAATATCCACGCCGATGATGATCGGAACGAGGGCGTTGTTCAAATCGTGGGCAATGCCCCCGACGAGCGCGCCGAGGCTTTCCAGTCGCTGGGCGCGGAGGAATTGTTGCTCCAATTGCTTGCGCTCGGTGATGTCGGTATTGATGATGAGCAGGGATTTTGGGGCGCCGGCCTCGTCGCGGATCAAGGTGGCGCGGGACTGGACGACCACCGGGGCGTTGCTCCTGGTGAATTCGGACAGTTCGCCAGTCCACTCGCCGCGTTCACCAAGGCTCTTGACCACCTCTTCAAGCTGCGTGGAAAATTTGGCGTGGAGCAATAATTCGCGGACATTTTTCCCGACCACTTCCCCGGCCGGCCAGCCGTAGATGCGCTCGGCGCCCTTGTTCCAATAGAGGATGGTGCGGTCAAGCGTACAAACGATGATGGCATCCTGCGCCTTGTCCAGCAATTCGGCCTGTTCCCGGATTTTTTGCTCGGATTTTTTGCGTTCGGTCACGTCAATGGCCATGCCCACCACGCGCAACGGGTTGCGGTTGTTGTCATAGATGATGGAAGCGCGGTCATAAACGTTGAGATAGGAGCCGTCGGCGCGCCGCAGGCGATGTTCGCTCCACCACACCCGGCCGCCGCCCGTCAGCGCAGCGGCCATGCTGCCGATCACGCGGTCGCGGTCTTCGGGATGAATCAAACCCTGCCATTGTTTGAGGCTCGAACCGATTTCCTCGCGCGGGCTGCCGAAGACGTCCTTGAAATTTTCGCTGAACCACATCTTATCCGATGGGATGTCCCATTCCCAGACGACATCGTTCGAGGCGCGGGCCACGATGCGCAAGCGTTCCTCGACCTGGCGCAGGTCGCTCTCCATGCGAGCGAGGCGGAGGCGCTCATCCTTGCTTTGGAGGGCATTGCGAACGGCCCCGATGAGGCGTTGCGGCCGCTGCTTGAGGATGTAGTCCGTGGCGCCGTTTTTCAAGCTTTCCACGGCCACCTCTTCGCCGATGGTCCCGGAGAAGAAGATGAAAGGCGTTTGGGGCGAGATTTTGCGAGCCACATTCAGCGCCCTCAGTCCATCGAACGACGGGACGGAAAAATCGGAGATGATCAAATCAAAGGTCTGGCAGAGCAGCGTTTTTTCGAAATCACGGCCGGTGGTGACAACGGTCATCTCAGCGGCCAAACCTTCCCCGAGCAACATTTCGCGGACGAGAATCTGGTCGTGGACATCGTCCTCAAAGTGGAGGAACCGCAGCTTTTCCCGTGGAGGCGGGGCATTCATAATTTTGACTGGCTTATTCGCGTCGTTTGACCGTGCCGGGCGGCGGTTCATTGATCACCGCCCAGAACACCCCCAATTGTTTGACCGAGTCAACGAACTTCTGAAAATCCACGGGTTTAACGACATAGGCGTTAACCCCAAGCTGGTAGCTGTGGACCAAATCCTGTTCCTCTCGTGACGAGGTGACCATCACCACCGGCACGTGCTTTAACCTCTCATCATTTCGCATTTGGCGCAAGACCTCCAGGCCGTCCACTTTGGGCATTTTGAGGTCCAGCAGGACGACCACGGGCAGGCCGTTGGCATGGCCGGCAAATTTGCCCCGGCCATGGAGGTAATCCAATGCCTCCGCGCCGTCGCGCGCGGTGACCACTTCGTTGGCCAGGTTGTATTCCTCCAGCGCGGCGAGAGTCAATTCGATGTCGCGTTCGTTGTCTTCCGCCAGGAGGATGCGTTTGAGTGGAGCCATAATCATTGTCCTTTCTTTTCAACGGGTGTTTTGGGGAGCGTGAAATAAAACGACGCGCCCTCATTTAATTTGCCTTCCGCCCAGACACGGCCGCCGTGGCGCAGGATGATGCGCTGGACGTTGGCCAGGCCGATGCCCGTGCCTTCAAATTCCTCGGAGCGGTGCAGCCGTTGGAACACTCCGAACAACTTGTGGGCGTACTGCATGTCGAAGCCGACGCCGTTGTCATGGATGCGAAAAACAAATTCACTGTCGTTCACATGGCAGTCGATTTCAATCCTGGCCGGGTTCCGCGGACGGGAATACTTGACCGCGTTGGCAATGAGGTTGGCCCAAACCTGCCGCAGCATCGAGGGATCCGCGATCACTTGCGGAAGCGGGGCGATTTTCCATTCGATATTGCGTCCCTGGGTTTCACTCGCCAGCGGCTCCAATACCTCGTGAATGAGCGAGTCGGATTCAACCTTCATGCGGCGCAATTCCGCGCGGCCCATCCGCGAAAAAACCAGCAAGTCATCGATCAACGCCCCCATTTGACGCGCTGAATCGGCAATGATGTTAAGGTAACGGTGCCCGCGCTCGTCCAGTTTTTCGGCGGACTGCTTTCGCAGCAGATCTACGAAGCCGTCAATATGCCGCAGCGGCGCGCGCAAATCGTGCGAGACGGAGTAGGAGAACGCCTCCAGTTCCTTATTGGCCAGTTCCAGCCGGCTCATTTGGAGTTTCAGGTCGTCGTTGAGTTTTTTGATGCGTTCTTCACTGGCTTTCTGCTCGGTAATGTCGCGTGTCACATTGACAAAACCCAACAACTGCCCCGCGTTATCGCGAATCGGCGTAATCACGACGTTGGCCCAGAATTGCGAGCCGTCCTTCCGCAAGTGCCAGCTTTCGTCCTCGAAACGCCCCTCGCTGACGGCGGCTTTTAATTCCTCGTCGCAAAAACCGCGGCGGACGGCGGCTTCCGGATAAAGTTTTGAAAAATGCCGCCCGACAATTTCCGCTTCGGTGTAACCCTTGATGCGTTGCGCGCCCGCGTCCCAACTGACGATGTTGCCCTGTGGATCAAGCATGATAATGGCGTAATCCTGGACGTTTTCAATCATCAACCGGATGCGTTCTTCGCTTTGCCGCAATGTTTCCTCGGCGTTTCGGCGCAACTTCAAATCGCGGCGGGTCATTAAAAACGCAATCGAACCCAAAACGCACGCCAACAGTCCGCCTCCCACCACGAGTATTTCGGCCGTCCGGGTATCCGCCCGCCAGGCATCCTGGCGCGCCTGCAACAACTGGTCCTCCGCGGACTGCATTTCATCGACGCGCTGAAAAATGAGGTGCGAGAGCTCGGCTCCTTCCCGGGTGGCGACGGCATCGGCGGCGGCTTGGAATCCCTTGGCGCGCCGCAGTTCGATGCGGTTGTTGAGAAAAGCCAGCCGCTGAATGATGAGAGGTTGCAGGTCATCGAGGCGTTTTTGCTGGGCCGGGTTTTCGGCGGTTAGTTTCCGCAATGTGTCGATCCAGCCGGTCACTCGCGCCTGGGCATTGGTGGAGTCCTGTAAAAAATGATCGTCGCCAGTCAGCAAGTAGGCCCGCTGCGCGGTCTCGGCATCGGTGAGGATGGCGCGGCCTCGCTCCAACGAGGCCATGACTTGATAAGTATGAGTGACCCAGGCCTGCGCGGTGTTCGAACTTTCGATTGTCCGGCAGCAAAGCCATGAGATTCCCAAGAGCGCCACAACCGACGCCAGAAAACCAAGACCAACCTTTATTTCCACCGAAGCTTTCATGCGCGTGATACAACCGGCAAATGTTTTTGCTCCGCCCACCAAGATTTTTTATAATTCTAGTGATTAATCCTTGGAAAGCAAATACTTACTTTGAAGGGTAAAGCCGGGCGTATTTTTTGCCAGCCGCTGGCGAGGACGGAAGAGCAACCGATTTGGCTGGGAAAATGTTTCAAAATGAAGGTTTTTGACATTTCTCTGCATACTGGCTGCCGGTAGCGGGAAACGCGGCTGCCGATGAACTGCATTGATTTCAAAGAAAACATAATCACATTTCCTGCGCTCAAAGGCGGCGAAGATCGGGCGTTCTCCATTCCGATGACGTCCGCGCTGCAGCCACTGTTTGAACGTCTCCGCAAAACCAAGCAAAAATTCACGGTTGAATTTCCATTCCAGCCATCGCGCCGGTGGCAGCAATTTTTCATCAAAACAATAAACCGCATTTGTGCTTTCACTACCTGCGCGTCACCTACGTCAACCGCAATCATTCATCGGAATTGATTCACCAAGTTTACCAGCGTGAAAAAGTCGAGGACGTGGCCCAATGGCGCGACGCCGTGTAATTTCCCGCTTAGGCTTTTGTCCTCATCACTGACGCGGTGGCTTGCCACGCTAAAAGCGAGCCGCTGCTTGCGCTTCTTGGACGGCTAGGGCAACGCAAATTCCCTAAAAAACGGGCTGATTTTATCTGCTGCCGAAAAATGATTGTGACTGATTGGCTGTGGAACAATCGGCTACTTCTGCCAGAATCGGCGCGATGAAGCCGCAACAAATATTGGGCACTAACGTTCGGCGATTGAGGGAAGCTAAAGGCTGGTCGCAGGAAGATTTGGCCGAAAACGCAAACCTTCATCGAACATATGTCAGTGGGATCGAACGGGGTGTTCGCAATCCCAGCTTGACGATTGTCTTCAAATTGGCAACGGCACTAGGCGTTGAACCGGGAACTCTCGTGAATCGCAAGGCGAGCAAATCGTGAATCCCGAACAAATCTTTTCCTCTACGGCGCAGTTGATGGAAATTGGTAGAGTTCTTTCAGCTTACATGCGCTTGCCCTTGTCCTCGGACACGATCCCCGGCAGCATCATGGAGGCTTTGTTGGCGTATGTTCGCGAAGGCACGATGCTCGGAAAATACGACTTCGTTGATGTAATCAAGCCTGAATTGAAGTGCGGTTGGCAGGTAAAGTCCACAAAGGCGGGCACTCCTGTGACTTGGAAGCGTGCGAAAATCCCAAATCGTAAGAAGCTTATTTCCGAATCCCGAAAATCGAAAAAGGGGTTGCAGGAACTAGCCTAACTTCCTAAAATTTTCACAAAAAGCCAATAAAAGCGCATTTGTGTAGCAAGTAATATATTCATAAATACACATATTTATCTTGCATTTATTGTTTGTGGTGGTTTATTATGTAGCTC
>JBKQUF010000193.1:0-3294 GCA_052140285.1 Limisphaerales bacterium
AGCCCGATTTACGGCATGCCCATCATCGAAGCCGACCGCTGCAAATCCACCATTGTGATGAAACGCTCGATGGCCGCGGGTTTTGCTGGCATCGAAAATCATTTATTCTACAAGGACAACACCCGGATGTTGTTCGGCGACGCCAAGGCTTCCTTGAACGCGCTGATCGCGGCGGTGAAGGCGAATTAAGAGCAATGTAGCGGCGGACATCTTGTCTGCCGTAGAGCCGGCGCTTCCAGCCCGGCGGAGCCAGCACTGGAATTAGAAAACCGGGGAAAATCAAGCATGGGTTCCGCGGCCTCTTTCAAGATTTAGCCGTTGGCGCAGGTTTCCCAACCTGCTGAATCGCCTCCCGTTTTGCGGGACCCAATCGGCAGCGCTACAACCCCCCGGCGCTTATAGGTTATTTCCATCGCTCAGTTTTGGAGCTTGTGAGTTTGGATGTTTCCCCACACCAGCCCACTGATTTCGTAGGAGAGGACGTGAGGAGTCTCACTTCAAAATGCTGTGCGGTAATTGCCGATGATCCACGCCAACATTTGGCCGGTTTTTGGCAGAACAAGGTTGGTTTCAGTTTTCGATTTCAAGGAATATGGAACTCAACCCATATCCCTCATGAGCCAGAAAACAAGATTCGATCTGGAACAAGCGGACATTCCTTCCGCTTGGTATAATCTCAACGCCGACTTTCCCGAACCGCTGCCGCCGCCGTTGCATCCGGGCACCAAACAACCCTTGCCGCCGGAAGCGTTGGAAGCCATTTTTCCGCGCAACCTCATTGAACAAGAAATCAGCAAGGAAAAGTGGATTGAGATTCCCGACCCGGTGCGCGACATCTACGCGCTATGGCGTCCCACGCCGTTGCTGCGCGCCGTGCGCTTGGAGCGGGCCTTGAGCACGCCCGCCCACATCTATTACAAGTACGAAGGCGTCAGTCCGGCGGGCAGCCACAAGGTGAATACCTCCGTGGCGCAGGCGTATTACAACAAAATCGCCGGCACCAAACGATTGGCCACGGAAACCGGCGCGGGACAGTGGGGCGCGTCCCTGGCGTTTGCCTGCAGTTTGTTCGGCCTGGAATGCAATGTGTACATGGTCCGGGTCAGTTACGACCACAAGCCGTATCGCCGCATGCTCATGCACACCTGGGGGGCGACGGTCCATCCCAGCCCGAGCGACCAGACCGAGTATGGGCGCAAGATGCTCGCGCAAGACCCGCAATGCCCCGGCAGCCTCGGCATGGCCATCAGCGAGGCCGTGGAAGACACGGTGAAAACGCCGAACACCAAGTATTCCCTGGGCAGCGTCTTGAATCACGTTTGCCTGCACCAGACGGTCATTGGCGAAGAAACCATCCAGCAGATGGAAAAGGCCGGCGAAGAGCCGGACGTGATTTTTGGCTGTTGCGGCGGGGGCAGCAATTTTGCCGGGCTGGCCTTTCCGTTCCTCCGGAAAAAATTCAAGGAAGGAAAAAAATATCGTCTTGTCGGCGTGGAACCGTCCGCCTGTCCGTCGTTGACGAAGGGCGAATTGCGCTACGATTTCGGCGACACCGCCGGGACCACGCCGTTGCTGAAAATGTTCACGCTGGGGCATGAATTTATTCCGCCATCGATCCATTCGGGCGGATTGCGGTACCACGGAATGTCGCCGATGGTGAGCCACGCGCTCAAGCTGGGGCTGATGGAAGCGCAGGCGTATCACCAGACAAAGGTATTTGAGGCTGGAATACTCTTTGCGCGCAGCGAAGGCATTGTGCCCGCGCCGGAATCGTCTCATGCCATCGCGGCCGTGGTGGATGAGGCGGTGAAAGCCCGTGAGGAGGGAAAGAAGCGCGTGATCTTGTTCAACCTGTCCGGGCACGGGCTGCTCGACTTAAGCTCCTTTGAAACCTATTTGCATGGGAAGCTGCAGGATGTTTGAACCAATAATCAGAATGAAAATCCAACTGACCGTTCTGGCTGGCCTCCTTTCGCTGGCCGCACCACTCCACGCGCAATTGCCCGTCGGCAGCCATTATCCCATCGGCGCGGAAGGCATCAAGGGCGCGTCGCTGCCGCCGCCCGGGGTTTACCTGCGCGACTACAATTTTTTCTATGCCGCCAATAAAGTGGACGGCATGCCAAATGGCCCGGATATTTTCGCCTACGTGCAGGCGCCGCGCTTGATCTGGATGACGCCGTGGACAATCCTCGACGCGAACTACGGGATGGACGTCATCGTGCCGTTCGCATACAAAAATATCGCCGCGCCGTTCGGCGACGGGCGCCAATTCAATCTTGCCGACATCCAGCTTGAACCGCTTCTGCTTTCCTGGCACTTCCAGCAATTTGATCTCTCCGCCGGTGAAGCGGTCTGGGCGCCGACGGGAAAATTCGACGCCGGCACGCCGACGAAAGATCTCACCAGCCCCGGCGCCGGATTTTGGACGGAGATGCTCACGCTGGGCGGCGTGTGGTATCCCGACGCGAAAAAAACCTGGGCGCTCTCCCTGTTGGACCGCTATGAAATCAACAGCCGGCAGGAGCATACGCACATCACGCCCGGAGAAATGTTCACCGCGGAATGGGGGGTGAGCAAAACCGTGATGCCCGGCGTGGACGCCGGCATCGTGGGTTATTACCAGCAACTGGTCACCAAGGACAGCGGCACGGGGGCGTCGCCGTATTATTCCGACGTTGTCGGCGTCGGCCCGGAGATCAGCGCGTTTTGGCCAAAAATTAAAACGTTCACTTCCCTGCGCTCGGAATACGAAGTGACGGCGAAGAATCGTCCGCAAGGTGTGACCAGCATCCTGACGGTGACGAAAATCTTTTAGCGGCTTCCGGCGTAAATTTTCTTGCCGCGCCGCCAATGCGCCGGAAAATGAACGCATGTTTTCGCACATTGTTGTTTTCTGGACCGATCCCGCAAAGCCAACCGCGGCGGATGAACTGTTGGTCGGCGCGCAAAAGCTTCTCAAAGACATTCCCGGCGTGACGCAATTTCACGTCGGCAAAATGTCACCCAGTCCGCGTCCGGTGGTTGAACAAGGTTACCAGGTGGCCTTGAACCTTCTTTTTCCAGATAAACAGGCGGAACAGGCGTATCAGGCGCATCCGAAACACATGGAGTTCGTCGAAAAATTCGTGAAACCGATGGTCAAAAAAATCGTGGTTTACGATTTTGAATCACTGTCATCCGGTCATAATGTGTTGAAAACCAATTGATTATGAGAATTAGGGGTTCATTTTGAGACGTTGTTTTCGCAACCAGTTCAGCCAGAGGCATTTGCTCGAAAACGTTCACGCTCAA
>JBKQUF010000194.1:0-3787 GCA_052140285.1 Limisphaerales bacterium
CCCCGCTGTGGGGCAAGCTAGGCGACCAGTACGGCCGCAAGAACCTGTTCCTGGCCAAAATCATCAGCCTCGGATTTTTGCCCATGGACGATGCCCTGCGCCATACGGCCAAGACCGTCTCCGGCAAAAGCTGGCAGGAGATTCTCGTCATGCGTCCTGACTTTGCGATTGATCCCAGCCCCGGCTGGCAAAAAATTCTGGAGTGGGCGCATCAGGCGGGCTGCAACACGGCTGATGCCCTGGTGGTCTTTTCCGTGATGGCGCTGATGATGCTGGTGATGTTTTGCGCCCTGCCGTGGTTCCGGCGGCCGGAGGCATGGCTGGCGGCGTTGTTCATCGCGGCGGTTTTTGTGCCGGCATGTACCACAAGATTTGCCCGGGGGCGGCCCTACCTGATGACCGACGCGGTTCTGATGACGATCCTTTTTTTGTGGTCGGGACCAAAGGAATCGCCGCGGCGGGCGGCCCTGATTTTCACGCCCCTGCTGGTGGCCGCCTCGGCTTGGATCCACGGTTCGTGGTATTTGCTTTGCCTGCCCGGGGTGGCGATCCTCCTGGCGGGATTTTGGCGCTCCGCATTTTGCTACGGAGCCTGTTGGATTGGTGGCAGCATTCTCGGTTGCGGACTTACCGGCCATCCCATCGGATTTTTGCTCCAATCTGTGCGGCATATGTTCGGCGTCTTTGGAGATTTTGTGGTCAGCCGACAGCTTGAACCGGAACTGCGCCCGGGCGATGGCGCCACTGCCGCCGTTCTCGTCGTGGGCGTCCTGCTCCTCTGGCGGGCGTTTGCCTTTGGCTGGAACGCCCGCGCCGTGCTCAATCCCGTCTTCATGATGATGGCACTGGGATGGCTGCTCGGATTGAAGATGCAACGGTTCTGGTGGGATTTCGGCACGCCGGCGTTCATCGTCTGGGTCGCGCTGGAATTGCAGGAGCATTTTGAACGGCACACGGTTTTTGATTCATTGAACCGCCTGTTTCTCACGCTGGCCATTGCCGCCGGGACGTTTCTGGCCTTCACCAGCGACCGCGACAGCCGTTGGACGGAGAACCTCACCACCGAATATTTTTCGCCGGATAATCCCGACGCGGCCGGCTGGCTGCCGGGCGACGGCGGAACCATTTACAATTCCGACATGGACGTATTTTTCCAGACGTTTTTCAAAAACCCCACGGCCAACTGGAAATACATCCTGGGGTTTGAATCCGGCTGGATGCGTCCGGAGGACTTGGAGGTGCTTCGTACCTTCGAATGGAACTTGAATGATCCCCGCGCCCTTGAGCCATGGGTCAAACGAATGCAGGCACCGGATCGGATGATTATTCGCGGCGGCGACCAGCCGCGAATTCCGGAATTGGAGTGGCATTACGTCGGCAGCGGACTGTGGGTTGGACGACTGCCGGCATTGAATTCTTCAGCCAATGGAAACGCAAAATAAACTGGCCTGGGTCACCGGCGCCAACGGCCTTATCGGAAACTACTTTGTCCAGACGGCTCCGCAAGGCGCGCCGGGCTGGCGTGTGCGCGGCCTCACCCGCGGGCAATTTGATTTGCTTGATTTTAAAACCGTCGAGCGCGAGTTTAAGAGGGACCGCCCGCGATTAATCATCCACTGCGCGGGAATCACCACCATCGCCGGCGCCATTGCCAATCCGGAATTGGCGCGGCGGGCCAACGTGGAGGCGACCAAGGTGCTGGCGGATTTGGCGGCGGAGATTCGGCTCGTTTTCTTCTCGACGGACATGGTGTTTGACGGGAAGAAAGGAAACTACGCCGAGTCGGACGCGGTCAGCCCGATTTCCTTTTATGGCGAAACCAAGGTGGCGGCGGAACAGTTGGTTTTGAAAAATCCGCGGGCCGTGATTTTGCGGACGTCGATCAATTGCGGCGTTTCCAAGTCGGGCGTCCGCGGATTCAACGAAACGATGCGCCATGAGCTGCAAACCAAGGCCAAATTGACCCTGTTAGCGGACGAATTTCGCTGCCCGATTTTTGCCGGCGAAACCGCCCGCGCCGGTTGGGAATTGGCGCGGCAAGCCTGCGCCGGAATTCTTCATGTGGCGGGCGCGGAAAAATTGTCGCGGTGGCAAATCGGACAATTGCTGGCGCAACGCGCGCCGGAACTGGGGGCGAAGATGGAACCGGGCCTGGTCAAAGACTTCGCCGGGCCTCCGCGCGCGCCTGACTTGTCGATGAATGTTTCCGCTGCGCAAAAACTTCTGTCGCGGCCGTTGCCCGGCTTGACCGAATGGCTGGCGGCGAATCCCGATGAGCCGTTCTGAAAAATATCGCGGGCGCCTGGCGCCGTCGCCGACAGGCTGGCTCCATCTCGGCCACGCAAAAACTTTTTGGATGGCGCAGCAGCGCGGCGCGCGTAATGGCGGTGATTTGATTTTGCGAAATGAAGATCTGGACCGGGCGCGATGCAAGCCGGAATTCGTCGCGGCGCTGTTTGAAGATTTGCGGTGGTTCGGATTCACCTGGAGTGAAGGCCCGGACGCGGGTGGTCCATTCGTTCCCTACAACCAAAGCGAACGGATGGGTTTTTACCGCCAGGCGCTCGAACAATTGCGAGCCGCGAATTTGATTTATCCCTGTAAATGCTCGCGCAAAGACATCCAGTTCGCTGTCAGCGCCCCCCACGCGGAGGACGATGAACCGATCTATCCTGGAACTTGCCGCCCCAAAGGCGACGGTTCTAATGACGAGGGCTTCGTGTCACCTGTCACCCGTCACCTGTCACCTTCCCTTCGCTTCCGCGTTCCCGACGGTGGAGTGATTTCGTTTCATGATGAAAATCTCGGCGAACAAAAATTTGTGGCCGGGAAGGATTTTGGGGATTTTGTCGTGTGGAGGCATGATGATGTTCCGGCTTATCCACTGGCTTGCGTGGTGGATGATGCGGCGATGCGAATCACGGAAGTCGTTCGCGGCGCGGATTTGCTCGCGAGCACGGCGCGGCAACTCCTGCTTTATCGCGCGCTCCGGTTGACGCCGCCCCAATTCTTTCACTGTGAATTGCTGCGCGATGAGAGCGGGCGGCGGCTGGCCAAACGCCACGACGCGCTGAGTCTGCGAACATTGCGCCAGCAAGGGAAAAGCCCGGCGGAATTGCGGGAACGATTCAGTGATTGACCACGAGTTATTTCGCGTTAAAACGCGTTACAGCACTTAAAATCGCCTTAAAACACTTTAAAAAGTAACTCTGCGCCGGTGGGGAAAATGCGAAAAACAAGGGAAACACGGAAAAAATGCAGGAATGGGGAGCACGCACGGCTGGTCGCAAACGTCCGCCTTCGCTTCGCTTCGGCGCGACAAGTCCGGAAGCGTTCGGGACTGCGCTCCCCATCGAAGTCTGAAATATCGGTTGCATCCCGGCGAGTTAAGCATAAAACGCCCCAAGTGTAATGTTGCTGGGGAACATAAAATGAAGGGGAAAACAGAAAGCAACTGCCGGGTCATGGCTGCCGTTCAAGCATCCCGCTGGCCTCTGTCAAGACTGCGACTGTCACCATCGACCTTCGGCCATTTTACCCGATAAATGCTATTGCCTAAAAATTATTGGGGGTTACGATGCCGCCATATCATCATGGCCAAGGGAAACAATCAGAAATTGTCCAACGGCTCCGCCCTCGACTTTGAAGCCCGGCTTTGGGCGGCCGCCGACAAAATGCGCTGGCATTTGGGAAACTAGTGTAGTGTGTCGCAAATGGCTAGACATATGATCTCCGCTTTTTCCGCTTTTTGCGTTGCGACCAACCGGGTTTGACCTCGTCCAACTTC
>JBKQUF010000195.1:0-18429 GCA_052140285.1 Limisphaerales bacterium
CAGCAGCGGGGTGTCGCGGTCAATCGAAACAAAGCGGGTCGCCATGAGTTTCAGACACGAACGCCTTGCGGCAGTTCAATCTGTCTGACAAAAAATGCGTTTTCTAAGTCAGACAGGCTGCTAGCGCCCACGGCGCATTGTTTGCGGTGGAGTGGAGCGACAAGCTTTACCTTCCGACCGGCTGGTGGGCGGACAACTATATTAATCTGGAATCCACCAACTGGAACCTGTTGGAGGTGACTTATGACGGCGTGGAGCAAAAGGGTTATCTTAACGGCGTTATCCAGGGCGTCGGCAACGCCAGGCTGAACACGGCGAACACGGAGGTTGAAATCGGCTCTCGCGACGGCAGCGACGCCAAAGCGGCGGAAGGCGATTTTGCCGAATTACTGGTGTATGACCATGCTCTGAGTGTTGCCGAGCGCCAACGGGTGGAAGATTATTTGCGCGGCAAATGGTTCGGCCAAAAGATTTCTTCGTCGCAAAGCTCGCTGGTTTGGTATGACGGCCTCGATGGCATGACGAACCTGGCCTATTCGAGAGAGACAGGACAAATGTTGATCAGCCGCACGGACAAAGGGCGGGATTCAGTCTGGCGGTGGGACACCGTTTCCGGCGCCGCCCCCGTTCTGGTGATGCAGGGACAATCGGCGCAGGACGTGCAATGGGCTGGCAGGGACGCTTTCGTCTATGCCAATCACGAGGTCAACGAGTCCGGGTTGGCGCTGTGCGATTTGTCCGGCAATGAGACAAAGCAATTGCTGGGGCACGAGAATTTTGACTGGTTCAGGGTGACATCCGACCAGAAACAGGTGTTCTTGCTTGGCGACTTGGGCAAGCAACCAGCCCCGGGCATTTGGCGGTATGACCTGGCTTCGGGCACATTGCGGCAGCTGATTTCGAGTTCGGATTATCCGTCCAATGATGCCCAAGGCGTCATCACCTCGCACCGTACCTTGAGTTCGCCTGGCGGCAATGTCACCGTCACTATTTACCGGCCGGCCAATTGGAATCCACATCGAAAGCATCCCTTGTTGATCGGAGACACCGTCATCAGCACCTCGATTTATGGAGAGCCGTTCATGAAAGGGATGGCGGCCTGCGGCGCGTGCGTGGCGGTGGTGGGGCGGCCTTATTGGCAAGGGGGCATCGAGCAATGGGCGGAAAATGTGCAGGGGCTGTACGATCAGATGAAGAACGATCCTTCGGTCGATACCAGCCAGGTGTACCTGTTTGCCGTCAACGCGGAGACGTATTACTGCAGCCAATTGGTGGAAAACAACCCCTCGCCGTGGAGAGGAGTGATCCTGCTCACTCCCGACGGCCCGTTGCCGGATTTCTCCGCTTTGTCCAGATTTCAATCGCGGCCCAAAGTGCTGCTTGACTCTTACAGCGAAGAAAATCAGGAGGACCGTTTTACACAATACCAAGCGGACTGCCTGGATTCAGGCGTTGTTGTTGAATTCTATACGCACCCCGGCGAAACATATCAGATGGTGGGCACTGATGCCCGGCTCGGACGGGTTGTGGAAGAAAAGCATTTCATCTTTGAGGAATAAATTATGATACCCGCTGTGGATCCACACCCGTCCGTCAGGGCAGATCCCCAAACGGCCTGGATTCGGCCATTCATTCACTGTGCCGGTGCAATCCTATTGGCCGGGGCGCTGAACCGGTTTTTCATTGCCGCCGGCAATGCGCAGATTTTGACTTTGCCTGAACCGCTGCTGGGCATTCCGTTACGCTACGCCGCGATGGGGGTGGGTGTGATTGAACTGCCAGTAGCCTTGTTCTGTTTGTTCGGCAAACGGTGCGGGCTCCAACTCGCCGTTTTGACATGTCTTTCCACCAGTCTGGCCGTTTATTGGGCTGCGCTGGTTTTGCCAAATCACCCGTTGCAAACTTCCTGTATCGGCAGCCTTACCGACCCATTGCGCCTCTATCACGGAATCACTGGATATGTTCTGGAGTTTGTTCCGCCACTCCTTGCGTTTGGAAGCTATGCCGCCTGCCTTTCGTATTGGCTCTCGCCCGCTGCGAGCGGCGCCCGCCAGTCAACGGTCCGGCAACTGGCAGAACAGCGCGATGCCGTCGCTGGATTGCTGAAGATGCCTTGTCCCGCCTGTGGCGGACATGTCAAATTTCCCGCCCAAAATATCGGCCAGCAGATTTCCTGTCCCCATTGCCGGACGGCCATCACCCTGCGCCAGTCGGATGAAAACCTGAAAATGACCTGCGTTTTGTGCGGCGGCCATATTGAATTTCCACCCCACGCCGTCGGG
This sequence comes from Limisphaerales bacterium, assembly GCA_052140285.1. Classification (GTDB taxonomy): domain Bacteria; phylum Verrucomicrobiota; class Verrucomicrobiia; order Limisphaerales; family UBA11358; genus UBA11358. The sequence goes on from JBKQUF010000195.1 coordinate 2,283, forward strand.
CAAAAAATCCCCTGCCCGCACTGCGCCAAAACCATCACTTTACTGGAGCCTGTTCCTGTCAGGGAAGGAGCATCGGTGCCCGCGGCGGGCGTGATATTGATGACGCCACCAATATCCTCGTCCCCTTCATCATCGCTACCGTCGGCAGCGTTACCTCCGGCAGCGTTGCCTCCGCCGTCCGCAAAAGCTGTTTTGGATTCACCGCGAAACCCGAAAGGCAATCAGTCGGTTAAAACCAAAATCCTTGTGTGGGGCATCGTTTCAATCCTCATCATTGGAATCGCCGCCGGCGCGTACTGGTGTTTGCGACGGCCGCAAATCATCACTTTAACCGACGGCACCAAGTTGACTTTGCTCGGCGCTACCTACGGCACGCATCATGTTCCGCCCAAAATAAAAATTGCCGGCCAAAATTCCCGCGGCAACGGCGCGCAACTGGACAGCGCCGGCAACACGCTCGTCATCTGGATCGAGGCCCAGCACAAGCCCAACGATTATCAGTGGCAGAGTTATCAATTGCTGGTGTATGACACGGCGAACACCGCCTGTGTCTCCTCCTGGACGAGAACCCAGTCGCAGATAAAAGACGGCGTGGACATTCAAGGTTTTATGCTCAGTGCGTATCCGCGCTGGGACAGCAAAATGATTTTGCGGGTCATGTCGTGGGGCAACAATGGACAGCACCTCGCCAAGGAACAACTTGTCGTTTCCAATCCCCGGCGTGTTTCCGCCGCCACCTGGGCCGCCGAGCCGTTGCCGGACACGCAATCCGACGGCGATCTGGAGGTGACCCTGACGAAGTTGGTTTGCGGCGTGCGCGGTTTCAACGGCGGGAACACTTCCTCGACGGACCCGATGAACAAGGCCGTTCTCGCGGCGTTTCACACGGTTCAAAAGGGCGTCGTCGTCACCAACTGGCAGCCGGTGCGCATCACCACTTCCGATGCCAGCGGCAACCAGCTTGACAACAACAGTTGGAGCAATGGCCGCGATGACAACGGCGACGCGACGATGACGTATCAGTGGGGGCTTTGGCCCGGCCAAACCCCGTGGAAGTTACGCGTGGAAATGTCCCGCACCTCGGGCTTCAATAGCGACGAATTGTGGACGGTGGAAAAAGTTCCCGTGAAACCCGGCCGGCAAATGGATTTATATAACTATTGCGGGAACACCCAGACGAACGCGCCGTTCGCCGAAACGACGCTTAACGGCATCCATTTGAAATTGTATCCGGCGATGCAATTCACCGATCAAAATTTCAACGGCCAGCAAATGGGCGGCTTTCGCATCGTTGCCGACCCGCCGCCGCCGGAGGGTTACCGTCTGACATTGGATAAGGCGACCGACGAGCAGGGCCGCGAAATTCAAGGTTTTAATCCCAGTTGGGGTGGCGGCAATTATGGATTTCAAATACAGAACATGCGCAACGCCAAAATGTTGAACCTGACCATCGCCCTGCACAAAAGCCGGTTCGTCGAATACACGGTCAAGCCGTCGCCGCAATGAGTGGCCGGTTGGTCAGAGGGAATAACCCTGCATCAATCGCAGCATTTCCTTCACGGCCGATTCCATCCCGGTAAAAACCGCGCGGCTCACGATGCTGTGTCCGATATTCAACTCCTCGAGGTGCGGCACGGAAAACAGCGCCGGCAAATTCTCATAGTTCAGTCCGTGCCCTGCGTTCACTCTCAACCCCAGGCCATGCGCCTGTGTGGCCCCGGCGATCAGCCGCTCCAACTCTTTTTGCCGCCCGCGTTCATCCGCAAAATGCTCCGCGAACTGGCCGGTGTGCAACTCGATGAATTGCGCTCCGGCGCGCGCGCTCGCCGCAATCTGTTCTTCGTCCGGCGCAATGAACATGCTGACTTCGATTCCCGCGGCTTTCATTCTTTGGCACAACCCGGTCAGGGAGGCTTCCTGTCCCGCCACGTCCAGGCCTCCCTCCGTGGTCACTTCCTGCCGCCGTTCCGGCACCAGGCAAACGATCTCCGGCTTCAATCGCAACGCGATCTCCGCAATCTCCGGCGCGTTGGCCATTTCCAGGTTCAATCGTTTCACGGTCTCGCGCAATTTCCAGATGTCGCGGTCCTGCATGTGCCGGCGGTCTTCGCGCAGATGCGCCGTGATTCCGTGGGCGCCGGCCGCTTCGCAAAGGCGCGCCGCCGCCACCGGATCCGGCTCGCCAAATCCGCGTCCGCGGTAACGCGCTTCGCGCAGGGTTGCCACGTGATCGATATTGACACCAAGTTTGAGCATAAATTTATTCGTCTTTCGCCTTCGGCAAAGACAGCGCGGGAAAATCGGGGCTGTCCAGCCAGTTGGCCAGGGCGAGAGATTCCAACGCCGTGAAGCCGGTCGGCGAGGTCCGGAGAAATCTCACCTCATCGGGCGCGGCTTCGTTGGCCACGGTGACATTGGCGCCGGAGATCGGCTCGATTTTCTTCAGCCAATTCGCCCCGGCGGAGCTGGCCGCCAGTTGCTGGTGCCGCGTCATGAACAGGATCAATTGGCTCAGTTCCGGCAATTCATGCAGGCGTTCGGACGTCAATTCCCAATGATAATATATCAGGCCCGGCGCGTTCAATTGTGCCGCCAGTTGCGCGGGCAAGCCGCCCACCCCCGGCGCATTCGGAAAAAGACCTCCGTATAAAAAATCACCGGACGGTTCGCGGTCAATCTGGAGGTAAGGGGAAATAAACGGAAGACCGGTGATGGAGAGTTTATCGCCGGCCATGGCCGCCTTGGCCGGAATTCTAAAATAATTCTGCCAGTTGGTGTTCGTGGTGAGGTGTTGATCGATTTGGGCCAGCGCGGTTCGGGGATCTGAAACCGGCTCCGCGGCAAACGTTTGGAACGGTATTTGCGGAAGCGCCCAGACAAAAAACTGCTCCGGCTGGGGCTGGAGCTTCACCGGTTGAAACCAGCTTTGTCTCACCAGCCACGGGCCAAGGCCGCGAACCGCCGTGAAACTCACAAACGGCTGGTCAATCAGGTTGGTGGGAACCTGCCAGTGAACCAGGGACGGCAACGGGCGCGACAACTTCAAGTCTCCGTTAAATTGCAAATAGCCTTTGTTCCCCATGGCTTGAAAGCCGATTTTCGGGAAATCAAACGCCCTCAGCGCCGGGAAAATTTGCGCCAGGCGCGGCCAGTCCAGGTCCGCGGTCAGCCAGTTTGTTTCCTTCTCTTTCAACACCGTTCCCCACATTTCTTCGCCCAACGGCAATTCATCCTGGCCGCAATCAAGGACCACCCACTCGCCTCTTTGGCTGAACTGGAACAGATTCGGCGGCACGTCCTTCTTGAACCTCCAGCCGTCTGCCGTCTTTTGCGATGGAATTTTCGTCCACGTTTCCAGCAGCGTCCGCAGGTTCCGGCTCCAAAGTTGTGCGCGGTCGCCATCGAGCCGGATCGCCAGGGCATATTCCGGCGAACCGTTCGTTGCGTCGCGCATTTCAAAAACCCACTCGGAGGTTAAAAAATCGTCAAGCAGGGGACGCAACAACACCGCACTGTTGGTGGCTCCCGGGGGCAATCGGTGTTGGAACCAAACCGACGGCGCCGCCGAAAGTTTGTCCAGGGTCTGGCGCTCCAGCGCTCGCGCTTCCGGCGAGGAAAATTCATTCGTAAACGTCGCGGAACTGGCGTCCGCGGAAATTTTTTCACCGCCCAAAAAATGGATTCTGGCCATCAAATCCGGCTGTGCGGGAGCGGTCATCACGGCAAGGAACAACGCTGCCCAAAAGCAAATTGTTTTTTTCATCGGCGTATTTTTCTGCCATAAACGCGCCGGGTTTTCAAGTTTTCCCGTCTGGGAAAAATTCAACCACGGATAAACACTGATAACCACGGATAAAATAACAAGGGGATTTGAGAATTGAAAATCCGTACAACAATAATGCAAATCTTAGCTTTCCTGACAAAGAATTGGCGCTGCGTCCGAACTCGCTGGCGTCGTGGAGATGGCTGGCGGGGAACAGGGCTGACACCGCTTTTCCTCATTCGATGTTGGATGTTGAATGTTGGATGTTGAATGTTGGATGTTTACCCCCTTCCCCAAAGCGGCGTGTGCCCCCAACCCTACCCGCCGCACTCCACGACGCTACCGCGACTGCCGTGTCCATCGGTGTCCATTCGTGGTTAAAAACTGAAACTATCTTTTCTTCCTTTGGTTGTATAACTTAACGTCAAGCGAGTGTATGAATAAACGATTTGTCGAAGCCTTGGTTCGAATATTTCGCCGCATTGGCGGACGCGGGCCAGGCCGTTGCAGCGCAGGTTTCCAAACCTGCCGTATCGCCGATTTCCAAATCGGCGGGGCGTCGAACAGGCGTGGCGTTAACGGGTTTGGAAACCCGCGATACAGCAGACTTGGAAGTCTGCGCCACGGGATCACCTGTGAAATATCCGGGCTTGCGGTCCTGGTGGCCGGCATGGTTTGCCTTTGCGGCTGCGGAAGGAACCCCGCGGCCCCGTCGCAAAACTTCGCCGCCACTTATCCCTTGCCCGATCCGCCGGTGGTGGTGAATTGCACTCCTGGAATCCGGGGCGGCCATCTGGTTATTGACGAAGTCGGCGACCCCAAAACATTCAATTACATTATCGCTAATGAGGCGTCCTCCCTTGACATCTGCCGGTTCATGTTTTGGGGATTGCTCAATTTCGATGTGCCGACGCAAACTGTGGAGCCGGGGCTGGCCGATTGGTGGACCAATTCCGCGGACGGCAAAACCTGGACGTTTCACCTGCGCAAAAATCTTCGCTGGAGCGACGGCGCGCCCCTCACGGCCGACGACGTGGTGTTCACATGGAATGATGTCATTTACAATCCGAAAATTGACAACGTGACACGCGACCCTTTCATCATTAATGGGAAGGAGTTCACGGTGACAAAAATAGATGATTTGACGATCCAGGTTGTCACTCCGGAAATTTACGCGCCATTTTTGGCCGCGTTTGGCGCGGGCGTGGCCATTATGCCGAAACATGTCCTCGCAAAGTCGGTGGCGGATGGGACATTTGCTTCGGCCTATAATGTCAATTTCGACCCCTCGCAAATCGTCGGCAGCGGACCATATCGCTTGAAGGAATACAAACCGGCTCAATACACCCTGCTCGAACGCAATCCGTATTTTTTGGAAGTGGACACCAATGGGACCCGCCTGCCGTATATTGACGATATTATTTTCGAAGTCGTGCCTGATATGAACGCCATGTCGCTGCGTTTTTTAAGCGGCGAAAGCGATGTGGATGATTTCATTTTACCCTATGAATACGATCAATTCAAAGCGGCTGCGGCCAATGGCAAATTCGATCTGCTCGAACCGGGAGTCGGATTGGAAATGAGCTTCTTCTGGTTCAACGAGAATACCAACATCAATGCCAAAACCGGCAAGCCTGATGTTGATCCCGTCAAACTGACCTGGTTTCGCAACACCAAATTTCGCCAGGCCGTTTCTTATGCGATTGATCGCGAGGCCATCGTCAAATCTATTCTTTCCGGCCGGGGCGTTCCCGCCTACGGGTTCGAAACTCAGGGCAATAAAAAATGGTACGATCCCAACGTGAAAAAATATCCGTATGATCCGGCCAAATCAATCGGGCTTCTAAAGGAAATCGGCATCGAAAAACGCAATGGCGATAATTTCCTGATCGATTCCAATGGCAACAAGATTCAATTTGTCTTCAATACCAACACCGGCAACGGCGCGCGCGAAAAAACCGCCGTCCTGATTCAGAACGACCTGAAAAACATCGGCATGGACGTCATCTTCCAACCCATCGAGTTCAATACCCTCATTACCAAGATTGACGACACGTACGATTACGATTGCGTCCTCATGGGACTTCAGCCCGGCACCAGCGCCGACCCGAGCGATTCAATGAATGTCCTGGAATCCAGCGGGTACACTCATCAATGGTTCCCCCGCGAGAAGACGCCGTCCACCCCTTGGGAAGCGCGGATTGATTCGCTCATGGACGCCCAGATGCAGACTCTGAATTATGACGAACGCAAAAAGGACTACGATCAAGTCCAGGAAATTCTAGGTGAACAACAGCCAATGATTTTCACCGTCACTCCCATTTACTATGCGGCGATTCTTTCGGACATCGGAAACGTTCGCGCTTCCTCGCTGAGTTCCTATCGCGCCACCTGGAACGCCGAGGAGCTTTATTTCAAAAAATAATTTCCATTTGCGATTTACGATATACGATTGGCGCGCCGCAAAGAAATTAGGAACGCTCGTAAATCGTAAATCCGAGATCATAAATTTATTATGCCGTTACTTGAAGGAAAAACCGGAATTGTTTTTGGCGTGGCCAACAAACGCTCCATTGCGTGGGCGATTGCCCAGGCCTGGGCCGCCGAGGGCGCCCGGCTGGCGTTCACCTACCAGGGCGAACGCCTCAAGGAAAATGTCGCCGAACTGGCGGGAACCTTTGGCGAAGACACCCTCATCCTGCCCTGCGACGTTACGCGCGACGAGGAAATCGCCGCCGTTTTTAAAACCGTGGGCGACAAGTTTGGAAAATTGAACTTGCTCCTGCATTCGGTCGCCTTTGCGCCCAAGGACGCGCTCGAAGGCGAATTTGTGAACACGAGCCGTGAAGCCTTTCGCGTGGCCCATGATGTGAGCGCGTACTCCCTGGTGGCGCTGGCGCGCGCCGCCGCGCCGTTGATGACCGATGGCGGCAGCATCGTCGCCATGAGCTACTACGGCGCGGAAAAAGTCGTGCCGCATTACAACGTGATGGGTGTGGCCAAGGCCGCGCTGGAGGCCGGCACGCGTTATCTGGCCTATGACCTCGGCCCGAAAAAAATCCGCGTCAATTGCATCAGCGCCGGCCCGGTCAATACGCTGGCCGCGCGGGGCATCGCCGGCTTTATGGAAATGCTCAAGCATTATGAGACGCACGCGCCCCTCAAGCGCAATGTCCTGCCCGAGGAGCTTGGCGCCACCGGCCTGTTTCTGGCCAGTGACGGCGCCGCAGCAATCACCGGCCAGGTCATTTATGTGGATGCCGGTTACCAGATTATGGGGATGTGAAGGAACTACGAGAAAACACGAAAGATACGAAGTGCCGAGACCACTTGCCTCTCACCTCTTTTTTTCAATTTTTTACTTGAATGGCCGCAACAATTGGTGAAACTTGTCTTTCAGCCGAATATAATCATGAAAAAGCCTTTCTCTTCAGGTCGTTTGGCGGTTGCAATAAAAGCCACCGACGGTTTCACCTTGATTGAACTCCTCGTCGTCATCGCGGTTATTGCCATTTTGGCGGCCCTGCTGCTACCAGCGCTTGCCAAAGCCAAAATGCGCGCGCAAGAATTACAATGCCTCAACAATGTCAAAGAACTCTCATTGGCCGGGAAGATGTATATTGATGACACGTCCAGTCTTGTCTCATATTCAGACGTGAACTACCCGGGAACGTTGTGGATGGGAACCTTGGCTAAAGTTTACGCCAAAATTGATGCGGTCCGCCTCTGCCCTGCGACAACGACAAATAAGCTGAATGCCACCGGAGGCACTGCGGGAAACACGGCGACAGCCTGGCAATGGCCCGTTAATCCCTCTACGGGAATCGGCAACTTTGGCAGCTATGGCATTAACGGTTGGTGCTACAGCGATATGTCATTAGCTCCTCAAGATTATGGCGCGCACGGCCCTCAATACTATTTCAACACCGAGGCCGGCATCCTGCTGCCATCCACCACGCCGTTTTTCTGTGACGAAGTGTGGGTGGATGGTTGGCCTTGGGAGACGGATACATCCATGGCTGACTTATATGATGGTGCCGGCACTGGTACCCCGATGATGGATCGCTATGCCATACCCCGGCACGGAGCGATGATCCCGACCGCCGCGCCCAAAAATTTTCCAAATACTACACAGCCATTGCCTGGTTCGATTAATGTTGCTCTTGCGGACGGACATGCGGAAAACCGTCAGATACGATACCTGTGGAATTACACGTGGCACAAATCTTGGGACCTGACCCAGGTGCCAAAAATGCCCTGACAACTTAATGCGGGTGCAAATCGGTCGCAGCATTATCTGATGCCATTAACTGGTCATCACATTAGTCGAAATGTTTCGTCTCCAACTGGTTTCGCGTGCGGCAGTACCAATGCGGCGAGGACATGCGGCCAGTCAGGATATTTTTTCCATTTTTGCAACATAGGCTCCGTCCATCTCGTCGTTGACCGGAGACAATTCCCGTTGCGTGGACAGTTTGAAGTTGGAATGTTCACGCAGGAATTCCTCCACCACTTCGGCGTTTTCCTCCCGTTCCAGGCTGCACGTGCTGTACGCCATTGCGCCGCCCGCTTTTAATTTCGGCGCGGCCCGCCTGAGCAACTCCAACTGCCCCTGGCGCAGCCGCCCGATCTCGTCCCGCGAAATCCGCCAGCGCAAATCCACGCGGCGGCGCATCACGCCGGTGTTGGAGCAGGGGGCGTCAATGAGAATGCGGTCAAATGGCCGCGCACCCGGTCCGGAGGCCGGATTCCCCGACAGCAAAACGGTTTCCACGCACGTCACCCCAAGCCGCTGGCAATTCTCCCGGATCAATTTCAACCGCTCGTCGGAAATGTCGCCCGCCACAATCTTTCCCTCATTGTTCATCAAAAGCGCCATGAAGGTCGTCTTGCCGCCCGGCGCGGCGCAGAGGTCCAGAACAGCCTCGCCCGGCTTGGGCGCGAGTACGAGCGCCGCGAGCAACGTGCTGGGGTCTTGAACATAAAACCAGCCGTCCTGAAAGCTCGGCAGGGAAGCGAGGGGCGGATGCGATTTCAATTCAAAGACCAGGTTCTCATCCAGCCAATCGCGCCGGAAAAAATCGTATTTCACCCCTTCTTCGCGCCACTTTTCGAGGAGTTTGCCGGCCTCAATCTTGAGCGTATTGGTCCGGGCATAAAGTTTTGGCGGCAGGTTGTTCCACTCCAGGAGCTTCCTCCCCGGTTCATCGCCGAAAGTTTTTTGCCATTTTTCCACCAGCCACTGCGGATGCGAAAACCCCGCGGCGGGATTGGATGATTTCAACTCCGCAAGGATTTTTTTGGTTTCTTCAAATTCGCGCAAATAGCCGCGTAAAATGGCATTGACGAATCCGGCCTGCGGGCCAAAGCCGAGGCGTTTGGCCGCTTCCACCGTTTCATGGACTGCCGCGTGGGCGGGGATTCTGTCCAGCCAGAAAATCTGGTAAAGGCCGAGCCGCAACAGATTTTGCAGCGCCGCCCCTTGTTCGGGGCGGCGGGTCTTTCGCTGGATGAGCCAGTCCAGCGTGGTCTGTTGGCGAACGACGCCATAAACCATTTCCTGGCACAAGCCGCGGTCCGCCGGCGGGAGTTTTGCCGTTGCCAGGATTTGTTCCAGGAGGGTCTCCGTGAATTTATTGGGGCCGCGGCGCCCCAGGATTTGCGCCGCGATTTGTCTTGGATTTTGGCCGTTCACCAATTTTAATATGGCATTCGGCTTTTGGGACGCGAGATAAAAAATATGAGAGAAGAATTTGAAAAATTGGCAGCGGCGGGAAAAATCGAAGGCCGCCACTTGGAAACCCTGGTCAAACTTGCGGAAAGCGGCTGTTGCCAGCACCGTAGTTGGGGATTCGGAAAAATCAAGGCGGTGGACACTGTGTTCGCGCGCTTCACCATCGATTTCCCCGGCAAACCCGGGCATACGATGGACCTCTCGTTCGCGGCCGAAAATCTCAAGCCCATCCCCAAGGACCACATCATGGCGCGCAAGGTTTATGACCTGGAAGGCGTCCGGGCCATGGCCGCGCGGCATTTGGACCTCATCAGACTGGTGTTGAACAGCTATGGCGGCCGCGCCACGGCCGACCAAATCCAGCACGCCCTCGTGCCCGAAGTCATCACTTCGGATTGGAAAAAATGGTGGGAAACGGCGCGGCGCGAAATGAAGAAGGACGGCCATTTCATCGTCCCGGTCAAAAAGACCGACCCGGTGGTGTTTCAGCAGCAGGAAACCTCCTTGCAGGACCGCTCGCTCTCGGATTTTCGCAAGGCCAAGGGATTGAAAGCCCGTGTGGCCGTCGTCGGTGAAATCCTCAAAGTGGTTCCCGATCTGGCCGATAAGTCGGCGGTTGCCGGCGAAATCATTTCGGCGCTCAATACCGATATTGCCACCTACCAGCGCACCCAGCCGTCCGTGGCCTTGGAGGCCGTTTTTGCCCGCGACGAATTGCGCCAAACCGCCGGTTTGCCCGCGACCGACGGTGAAATCTCCGATGCACAAATCTGGTCCCAGGAAGGAATCAAATTCGGCCCGCTCATGGAGGCGATTCCCGCGGCCAAGCACCATCGCGCGCTGGAATCATTCAAGCACGCCAATCCGGACAAGTGGCCGGAAGTTCTCCGCCACTCGCTGAACTTCGTCTCGGCCAAACTGGCCAAAGAATTCGCGGCGCTGCTCGTCCATGAGGGCAAGCTGGAATTGCTCAAGGAGACCCTGGCCAAACTCATCAGCCAGCATACCGCCAGCAGCGAATTGTTGTTGTGGTTTGCCCGCGAACGAAGCGAGGATTTTGTGGACATCCTCGGCCCGGAAGTGTTCCGCGCCATGCTGACGACGATGGAACGCGATCAGTTCAACGAAAAACGTTCCAATCGCCTCCGTGATTTCATCATGGAAGACCAGGATTTGCTTGGGGAATTGACCGCCAGCGCCGACATCGAGGTGATCAAGGACCTCACGCGCGCTTTGCAGCTTTCGACCGTGTTTGACGACATGGACAAACGTTCGTTGCTGGCGCGATTGGTCAAGGCGCATCCCTCCATCCAATCGCTGATCAGCGGCGAGCAGACCCGCCAGGACACCTCTCTGATCGTTTCGTGGGAGAGTCTGGAACGCCGCCGCCTGGAATACCAGGACCTGGTCCAGAAGAAAATCCCCGCCAATTCCAGGGAGATCGCCATCGCCCGCAGCTACGGCGATTTGCGTGAAAACCACGAGTACAAGGCCGCCAAGGAAATGCAAAAGGTCCTCATGCGCCAAAAAGATGAATTGGAGACCCAACTCTCCCGCGCCCGCGGCACGGATTATTCCAATGCCAAAACCGACACCGTCAATATCGGCACCGAGGTCCAGGTGACCAATCTGGTGACGAACCAGTTGGATACCTTCACCATTCTGGGCGCGTGGGACTCCGACCCGGACAAGGGCATCATCAGCTATCTCACTCCGATTGGGCAGGCGGTGTTGAACCGCAAACCCGGCGACGAAGTGGAATTTGAGTTGCACGGCGCCATCCATCGCCATCGCATCGAGAAAATCGCGTCCGCCAAAATCGAGCCGGCGAAGGTTGAAAGCGCTGTCCCGCCCGTGGCCGAAACTCCTGCTTGATCCCGCTTTTGGAATGGCGCTGGCATGGGCATGACGTTGGGGATTTGAAAATCACCCCGATTTGTTCCGGGAAGATTTTCATGGCAAATTTTCGCCGCTTGGCTTTAGGCCGGTTTCAGGCGATACTGCTTCAACGGCAAACGAAGAGATTCTGGAATTATGAGCGTCACGTTGGATTTAGACGAGCAAGCCTTGGCGACCTTGCCCTTGGGACCGGGCGAACGCGAGCGGCACATGCAAATTGAACTTGCGTGCCGTTTTTACGCGAATGGCTGGCTTTCTTTCGCCCAAGGCACACGAATGGCCGCGTTGGACCACTACGCCTTTGGCGTTGCGCTCGCCGAACGCGGTATTCCGCGGCAATACGGACTCACCGAGGCGCAGGAAGACCTCGTTCATGCAGGTCGTCAGTAACACCTCGCCCATTTCAAACCTTGCCATTATTGGCAGGCTTGAATTCCTTCGCCGACGGTATTCCATCGTAAGCATCCCCCCGGCAGTGGCGGATGAACTCGCTGCTTTGAGTCATCCGGCGGGGCTGAAATGTGTCCAGGCCGCGCTGGCCGACCGCTGGCTGGTCGTGGAACCAGTTGAAAAAGCTGTTTTCCGCCCACTGCCTTTTCCCCTCGATGCGGGCGAGACGGCCGCCATCGCGCTCGCCTGCCAGATCAAAGCTGGCGTGCTGCTGATGGATGAAAAGCGCGGACGCGAAGCGGCCCGACATTGTGGGCTGGTGGTGGCCGGTGTACTTGGCGAACTGGTCCACGCCAAACTCGCCGGTTGGATCCCAAACATTCGGGGGGAAATCGAGCGGCTGCGCATGGATGCCCGTTTCTTTGTAGACAGCACTGTGGAACGATTCATTTTGTCACAGGTGGACGAATGATTCGATTTACCGCACGGCTTTTCTCCAAAACCCCTCTGTTGGCGAAAGATGCGTCGTTCTACGCTTTCCCGCCAAAACTCACGTAGTCATCCAGGTCCAGCAAATCGAACCAGGTGGTGATGTCCTCGCGCTTGGGACCGGCGGCCTTGTGCAGGCCGTTGAAATACTCGCGCGATTCCACGTCGCTCGGCGCGCGTTTTGCGGCGAACATTGACCACGCCGCGATCTGTGCCTCCGTGGGTTTGTTTTTGGCATTGGCGTTGATCCATTCCAGAATTTCACCGTCGCCCTTGCCCGAAGCCAGTTCTGTTTTCAACGCTTCCGGGTCAATCCCCGCGAAATCCAGGAACCGCTGGTCCAGCGGGCAGGCGTAATGATATTCGCCTTGTTTTCCGGCGATGGTCGCGCGGCCCTTGTCCAGACAGCGCGGCAAAATCACATAGCCGCCCAATCGCACCCGCGGGCTGCGCGGGGGAAACTTCGTCAAATCAGGAGTGTTCAATGGCATAATTTTCCTTTCTCGTTTTGTTGGTTATTTCAGCCGTTTAAATTGCCCCGAAAGCGGAGAAATGCAAGGGGCATCTTCGGCGTCATCCAATCGTAACCTTTGATTCCAAAAATGCCTTGAAATTATCATTGCCCGCCCGCGCGCTTTCCTTTAGCTGTTATTCAAAGAATAAAAACCATTTTATGAATACTCAAATCATCCTGGCGGAACAGGCGGGCGTGGCGGTCGCGGGCATCGGAACCGCAGTCATCCTGTTGCTCATTTTCGCCGTCGTCGCCGTCGTCATCGTCGGCTACGTCATCGGCATATACAACAAGCTGGTCACCATGCGCAATCGTTACAAAAACGCCTACGCGCAAATTGATGTGCAATTGAAACGCCGCTACGATCTCATTCCCAATCTCGTCGAAACCGCCAAGGGTTACATCAAGCACGAACGCGAGACGCTGGATGCTGTCACTCAGGCCCGCAACATCGCTTACGCCGCCTCCAAGGCCGCCGCCGCCAACCCCGGCGACTCCACCGCCGTGAAAAATCTCTCCGCCGCCGAAACCGGCCTGGCCGGCACCTTGAGCCGGTTGATGATGGTGTCCGAAGCGTATCCGGACTTGAAAGCCAACCAGAACATGATGCAACTTACCGAGGAACTGACCTCCACGGAAAACAAGATTTCCTTTGCGCGCCAGGCCTACAATGATTCGGTGATGTCCTACAACACGGACCGGGAAGTGTTCCCCGCCAACACCATCGCCGGCATGTTCAATTTCGGGCCGGCGGAATTGTTTGTGATTGATAAACCCGAACAGAAGGACGCGCCGAAGGTGCAATTTTGACAATACACCCATTCGTGTCCCGGTGTTTCCGGTTTTAATGTCCTAATGGCAAAAATAAAATAAATATCAGCCATGTCCTTCGCCGTTTCATTTCAGCACGCGCGCCAGCAATTGAACGGGCGTGATGATTTCCAAGCCGAAAGGTTTTTCCAAAGCGAGCAAGTCCCGGTCGTTGCTGACAATCCATTTAGCGTTACCGCCGAGTGCGCAAGCGAGATAGCGGTCGTCTTTCACATCGCGGCTGTGTTGTTTGCGGAGGGGCGCCGGCTCCACGAAATGGGCCGCCGTCAGCAGCCAGTTCAAAGTTGGGCGCGGGTTGACGCCCGGTCGTTTCAATGAAAGCACTTGCGGAATCCTGGTATCGTATTCTTCCCACACCGCCGCTGTCACACAAAGGCGGACTTGGCGGCGCGCAACCAGATGGAGGCAATGCCGGGGGTTTCCCGACCAGCCAATGGCGGAAACGAGAATGCCGCAATCAAAAACGACGGGAATCATTTTCGCGCCGCGCGTTTCCGGCCCCCGGCGGCGCGCGAGCGCCGAAGACTTTGCTCGATCCGCCGCTCGATTTCCGGCGTGATCGGGTCTTGCGGCAATTGCGCCATGATTTCGTCGAACCGCTTGAGGTCGGCGGCCATTTCTTCGCGCGCGAGCGCCCGCAATCCCGCGCGAACCACGTCACTCGCGTTGCCGTAAAGTCCGGAGTGGACCCGGTGCTCCACTGCCTCCCTCAATTCCGGCGTCAGGGAAATGTTCATCGTTTTCGTCGCCATATTCTCAAATTACCTATGGAACAAACATTGTCAATCTTTGTTTAAATGGATTTCTTTCAGCAACAAGAAAAAGCCCGCAAGAAGACCAAGTGGCTCGTCCTTTATTTTTCCGCCGCCGTCACGCTGATCATCGCGGCGATGTATTTTGTGGTCCTCTTCGCCGGCCTTTTTATCGGCCAGCGCCGTTCTTCGGACTTTGACCAGTCCCAGCAGCCGCAGCAGTCTGTCTGGTGGGATTCCACCACGTTCGTCTGTACCGCGGCCGGGACCCTGCTCGTGATTTTCGGCGGGTGCGCCTACAAAATCCAGCAATTGGCCGACGGCGGCAGTGCCGTGGCCGAATCGCTCGGCGGACGGAGAGTCGCCTCCAATACCACCGACCCCGATGAGCGCAAGCTGCTGAATGTGGTCGAGGAAATGTCCATCGCCTCCAGCGTGCCCATGCCGCAGGTGTACGTGCTCGATAACGAACAGGGCATCAACGCCTTCGCCGCCGGCCATTCTACCAGCGACGCGGTTGTCGCGGTCACCCACGGATGCGTCAAATTGCTTTCCCGCGACGAATTGCAGGGCGTCATCGGCCATGAATTCAGCCATATATTGAATGGGGACATGCGGTTGAATTTCCGGCTCATCGGAATCCTTTTTGGGATTCTTTGCCTCGCCACCATTGGCCGGATTCTCATGCGTGTCCGCGGCAGAAACGCCGCCGCTCCGGTCTTCGTCGGGCTGTTATTGTTGTGTATCGGTTCCATCGGCGTCTTTTTTGGCCGGTTGATCCAGGCCGCCGTCAGCCGCCAGCGCGAATTTCTCGCGGACGCTTCGTCCGTTCAATTTACGCGCAATCCCCTCGGGCTGTCGGGCGCGTTGCAGAAGATTGGCGGTTACGGTTTTGGTTCCTGGCTCACTTCCGAACATGCGCCGGACGTCGGGCACATCTTCTTTGGCAACGGCAACCCCAGCCCGGGATTCAGCATGATGGCCACCCACCCGCCGCTGGAAGACCGGATTCATGCCATCGACCAGACCTGGGACGGAAAATTTCCGCGCGTGGATATGAAGGAGGTGCGGGCGGAAATCGCCAAACAACCGCGTCAGGCGCGACCGTTGTTCATGGACGGTAAAATGATCGTCCTTGGAGGCATGATGGCGCAGGCGTCGCCGGAAGGCGGTGGCCCGGTAAAAAAATACGCGCTGCCCAACATCGGCAACCCCACGCCGCTGCACTTGAAATACGCCGAGCAATTGCGCGATTCGCTGCCCGCCACCGTTCGCGCCGCCGTGCGCGAGCCAATGGACGCCGCCGCGCTGATCTACGCGATATTATTGAGCAATGATGGCAGCCAGCGCGCGCAACAAGTGGCGGAACTGGAAAAACGCACGGGCGCGGCCGTTGCGGCCAAGGCGGCGGCCTTGTTCCCGGATGTCTCTCAAATTGCCGCGCATGCGCACTTGCCCATGGTCAATCTCGCCTTGGGCGCACTCAAGCAACTGACCCCAGCGCAATACGAAAACTTTTCCGGCACCCTCAATTGGCTCATCAGTTTCGACAGCAAAACCGAATTGTTCGAATTTGTCCTGCAAAAAATCGTCCTCCGGAATTTGGATTCGCAGTTTCACGGGGCGCGCCAGCCCATCATTCAGTATTACTCCCTCAAACCGCTCGTGCCGGATTGCGCCGTCGTGCTCTCGGCGCTGTCCAACGTGGCCAGCAGCAATCCCGGCGAAATCCAGAAGGCCTTCGATGCCGGGGCGCCCTATTTGCGTTCACCCGA
>JBKQUF010000196.1:0-7165 GCA_052140285.1 Limisphaerales bacterium
ATTTAACCGGCCCGGTGAACCAAGCGCTTTATCAGCGCCGGTTTAAATGCCGCAGAGACGCCTCAACCTGCCGGAGCCGCTCGTTGATCATGGCCTGGTATCATCCCGAGTTGTACCATCGCGTGCTGACTTACTCCGGCACTTATGTGAACCAGCAATGGCCGTATAATCCCGCCACGCCTGGCGGCGCCTGGGAATTTCATGAACATCTGATACCGGATAGCCCGCGCAAACCTATCCGAATCTGGATGGAGGTCGGCGACCGCGATCTGCTCAACCCCAATGCGATGCGCGACGGCATGCACGACTGGGTCCTGGCCAACGAACGCATGGCCGGGGTGCTGGCGGCCAAGGCCTACCATTATCAATTTGTGTTCGCCCACAATGCCGGCCATGTTGACCAAGGGGTCAAACGACAAACATTACCTGAAGCCCTGGAATGGCTGTGGAAGGATTACCAGCCGGTGACGAAGTGAAGCGGACCGGCTATCTCGAAGCAACGGATTGACCATTGACCGAATGGGAATTAAGTTTTGCGCATGGCCAGTCAGGTCGAAAAGAATTTGCGGACGGCGATGCGCGAAGCGTTGCGCATCCAGGAGCGTTTCGTGCCCGAACCGCTTTTCGCCAAAGCCGGGCGCGGCTATCTCAAGAGTGAAGGCGTTTCCGCGTTGCAACGGATTAAATTAAATCTGCGCCGCAAATCTCCGGCAAAAACCAGATGAAGATGGACAGGGCGGATCCGCAAACGGGACGGCCTGTCGCGCATTCCGAATTGGCAACGGACTCTTTTCCTGAAGTCTTTTTGGGATGGACGTTCGGGGCAAATGGCGTTTGAATTTCAGTAATTTGAAACCATGACCCAGCCCAGCAACCAACCTGTGCCACACTATGTTGTTTGCGATTGCCAGCATTGCGGCGGGCACATTGAATTCAGCGCGAACGAACTTTCAGACGGGAATTGCCTTGTGCCATGTCCACACTGCGATTTGGAAACAAAAATTTCAATACCGATACCCGCAAGCAAGGAAATGCTTGGGCCAATTCACCAACATGGAGATAAACCGACGCCACCGCGATACGTTACTTGCCACTGCCGACACTGCACGGGCAAGATTGAATTCGACGCGAATTTGCTCGCGGCAGAGGACGATTTCGTGCTTTGCCCAGACTGCGGAGAGATAATTGAGTTTAACCGTTCAAATCCAAATGATGGTTCGCTCAGGACATCTAACGAGGACACCACTTCATCTCATATCCAGAAAAGCGCAGCAGCCCTACCACCAGAACGAATGGCCTATTTGACTGACTTTGGCGTTCCCGATGCTAACAAACTTAACGACCCGAATCATCCGTGGAGACATGAGCGCGCTACGCCGAAGCAAGTTGCATATCTGACTTACATTGGCGTTTCCAACGCCGACCAACTTTCCAAATTGGAGGCATGTGAACTGATTGACGCAAATCCTCTTTTGAGTGAAGCAAATAGCCCAACTGAACGTGACAGGCTTCGTGCATATCAAAATAAATGGCATACAGAACGATTGATTCTTTATCCTGACGCCTACGCTATCGAGTTGAAAGAATTTCTCCGCGATGAGTTGCCGAAATCGCTTCATAACTATGTTCGGAAACGAGTAGTCGGTGCGGCAGAAAACTTGACCAAAGCAAAAATACGACATGTTGTAGATAACTTGACCGGTGAAGACGCTCGTTGGTGGCATCAACCAGACCATCAAGCCGTTTTCTTTGAACGGCTGCGGCAAATGTATCCCGGTTGCTGCGATGATCGAAATCAAATTCAACATGTTCATGGTCTTGGCGGAAGCGCGTCGGCGGAACTCACTCATACAGAAACAGGTGTCCAAATAAAAACAAATCATTTTGCAATCGTTGAACTACAGCAGGGCACACCTGAATGGGGCGAATGGCGCCACAATGGAATCGGTGCTTCCGATGCTTCAACCATCATGGGCGAAAACCGTTTTAAAAATATCGCGCAGTTGCTACAAGAGAAGCGCGGCCCGACGCAAGATTACGGCCAGAATGCCGCCATGTCACGCGGCACAGAACTTGAGCCACAGGCTCGCAGACTTTATGTCGCCAAGACCGGCAAAGATGTGCGCCCTGCTTGCCTTCAGAGTACGCGATATGACTGGTTACGAGCGAGTCTCGACGGCCTGGCAATCAACCAGGACGCTGTTGTCGAGATTAAATGCGGGCAATCAGCCTATCGAACAGCTTCACAGACCCGTTCCGTCCCCGTTTATTATTATGGGCAGACACAGCATATTCTGGCGGTCACAGGTTTCGATTCACTTGATTTTTGGTGTTACTGGCCAGGCTATCCTGAATTGCTCATAGTCGTCCCACGAAATGTTGTTTACATCGAACGTCTCCTGAGCAGAGAACTTGAATTTTGGAACCTTGTCCAGAAACGGCTCATAGTGCCATAATCGTTCGCAGCACAAACCAAGAAAACAAAAATTTGCTTTTCGGAATCTTAACGGTTGTGTCGCAAGCGCTAGCCAACCACACGTTTGGGTTTGCCAATCACGAGAACGCTCGCCCATGTCAGCATGGTCGTGTTCGGATTTTGAATCAACCCTTCGACCGTGTCACCCCTCGCAGAACTGATTTCAAACTTCATCTGACAACCGATCCATTTCCTTCTGAACTGACTTGGGCAGGATGGCCTGAAATTTCATTTCGCCTTGCGGCTGCGGCGGGTGCGATACGTCGTCAAAGTGGAGAATTGACCGGCGGCAATTTCCGAATGTGCCCGGTCATGCAAAGCATCATAAGCCTGAATGTCGGCCAGTTCTTCCTCGGCTTCACGAAGGTGCTCGTAAGTTTTCAAGTCGAGTACGACACCGGTGCGCCTGCCTTTGGCATCGGTGAGAAATTGTTCTTCTTTTGCCAGCATTTTCATGGTGAAACTTTACCCGTTTCCAAATCTTTGGCAACAAGATGCCGCCGCAATACTTGATACACATCCGTTGATTCAATTTCCCCAATAGTCAAGAGTTCCGGGTGGCTGGTGATGAATACCGGCCAATCTTTTTTGTCCGCGGGACGGCGCCCATGCGAGCCTTTCACGAGTGTTGCGTCCAGTGGAATCACGTCCATCAGCATCCGAAAGCCCAGTTTCTTTTGCAGCAGCCGCCAGGCGATTTTCATTTTCGGAAAAGGAATTTTCGGGTCGAGGAACAATTCCACCGGGTCGTAACCGGGTTTGCGATGGATGTCCACCGTGCGCGCAAAATCCGGGGCGCGCGCATCCTCCAACCAGTAATAGTAAGTAAACCACGCATTCTCCGGGGCGACGGCGATAAGGTCACCCGCGCGCGGATGGTCAATGCCCGCCGCCGCCTTTTCCTGCGCGCCGAGAACCGTCACATCCACTTCAACCTGTTTTTCGAGCACGTCGCGCACTTTTGATTCGAGGGAGCGGTCATTCAAATAAATGTGCGCCACCTGATGGTCGGCCACGGCAAAAACCCGGCTCGCGCCGGCATCCAGAATTTCCAAACCGAGTTCATCTTTAATCGCCAGCCATCCCTTTTGGCGGAACAGACGATTCAAATGAATCGGCGCCTCGACATTGGTGATGCCATATTCGGAAAGCAGGATTACCGGCACGCCGCGCCCGCCAAAAAAATCAATCAAATTGCCGACGATGGAATCAATGGCGCGCAAATCGGGCGCAACGGCATCGCCAACACCGTGCCTTTGTAAATTATAGTCAAGGTGCGGCAGGTAAATGAGGTTCAGCGTCGGCGCATATTTGTTCTCGATCCATTTGGCGGATTCGGCAATCCAGCGGGTGGCGCAATCAGCGGAGCCTTGCGGCGTTTTCACGCCGGCCGCTGGCCCCCAGAATCCGAAGAACGGAAACTCGCCCAAATCCTTTTTTATTTCTTCACGGATGGAATAGGGCCAGGAATAAACATCAAAAATTTTTCCACCATCGGCCCGGTAAATCGGGCGCGGCGTGATGGAATAATCCGCGCTCGAATAGATGTTAAACCACCAGAAGCAGTTGGCGACTGATGAGGGACGATGGGCGGTTTTGGATGGTAGTTCATCCCAAATCTTTGGACTTTGGACCAAATGATTTGACTGTTTCCAAAACTGGACCTCGGCCAGTTCGCGGTGATACCAGCCGTTGCCGACGATGCCGTGTTCTGACGGTCGTTTGCCGGTGAGATAATTCGACTGCGCGGTGCAGGTCACGGCCGGAAAGGCCGGCGCGATGTGCGCCAGTGCGCCGTGTTTCACAAATTCCGCGATACGCGGAGTATGTTCGCCAATGAGTCGTTCAGTGAGGCCGACAACATTAATGACGGCAACCCGGCTCATTTTTTCCCGGCGCGTTCGCGGAGTTCCTGGATCGCCGCCATGACTTTCCGGGGCTGCATTTCGTGGACCTCCACGCCGCGGCCAATCTCCTTGAGCAATGTCACCGTCAACTCGCCGCCGAGGTGCTCGCGAAATTCCTCCAGGCCCGCGAGGATCCGGAAATCCCCGCGCGCGGTGTCGTTCAACAATTCGCACGCGAACAATTCAAACCCCAGGTTGGCCAGCAGCTTTAGCACCCGCTCGCAGGACGACTCGCTCAGTAAACCTATCTTGCGCGCGTAGATCACGTCCACTGCTATGCCAATCGCCACGGCCTCCGCGTGGGGAATCCGGAAATTGGAAAGTTGTTCCAGCTTATGCGCCGACCAATGGCCAAAATCCAGCGGCCGCGCCGAACCCATTTCAAAGGGGTCGCCACCGATGGCGATATGGTCCAGGTGCAACTCCGCGCAACGGCGGATCAACTTTCTCATCGCCGCCGGTTCAAACGCCGTCAGCTTGTCCACATTGGCCTCGATTTCCTCAAAAAAATTCGCGTCCCGGATGCAGGCTACTTTGACGGCCTCGACATAACCGGCGCGTTTATCGCGCGGTTTGAGCGTGGCCAGCAGGTTGAAATCGTTGATGACGGCATTGGGCGGGGCAAAGGTGCCCACGAAATTCTTTTTGCCGAAAGCGTTGATGCTGTTCTTCACGCCCACGCCGGAATCGGCCTGCGAAAGCGTCGTGGTGGGAATCCGCACGTGCCGCACGCCGCGATGGGCCGTGGCCGCGGCAAATCCCGCAATATCCAGCAACGCGCCTCCGCCGACGGCGACCAGATACGATTGCCGGTCAATGTGATGGCGGTCAATCTGCGAAAGAACGTCCGTGACGATGGTGAGCGAATTTTTGGCATGTTCACCGCCGGGCACGAACAGCGGAGAACGGACCAGTTGCAATTGTTTGGCGTGGGCGGCGAAATACTCCTCAATCTGCCGTTCGAGCGTGGGTTGCGATTGCGCCAGCGCGTCTTCCAGCACTACCAGCGCCTTGCGCGGCAGATGATCGGCCAGCGCGTTTTTCAGGACGAGGTTGTTCTTCGCAAAAACGTCCTCGGTGAAAAAAACGCGCAACTGCCAGCCGACATTGATGGAACGCAGAATCACGGACATGGCCACAATCTGCGTGCTTCGGCGGCGACTTTCTAGCTTTATTTCCCGGCGGTTTTGTCCACGGGAATTCGCATCGCATAGAATGAGCGATACACGAAGACCAGTCCCAGGAGGAAGAAGACAAAGCCGATGCCGAGCTTTAACGGGTGACTCGTCATGGTCACGGCGATTTCCGCCGCCAGCAAGCCAAAGAGGGTCGTGAACTTAATGACCGGATTCATCGCCACCGACGAGGTGTCCTTGAACGGATCTCCGACCGTGTCGCCGACGACCGTGGCCGCGTGCAGTTCGGTGCCTTTTTGTTTCATTTCCACTTCGACAATTTTCTTGGCGTTGTCCCAGGCGCCGCCGGCGTTGGCCATGAAGATGGCCTGGAACAAACCGAAGAATGCGATGCCGACGAGATAGCCAACAAAGAAATAAGAATTAAAAAACGCAAAGGCCAGCGCGAAGGAGAAGACCACAATGAAGATGTTGATCATGCCTTTCTGCGCGTAAATGGTGCAGATTTCCACGACCTTCTTGCTGTCGGCAATCGAAGCCTCGGCCTTGTTGAGGTTCATGTGTTCCTTGATGTACACCACCGCGCGATAAGCGCCGGTGACCACCGCCTGCGTGCTCGCGCCGGTGAACCAGTAAATCACCGCGCCGCCAGTCAAGAGGCCGAGAATGACCTGCGGATGGACGAGGCTCAACATCGAGATGATGCTGAAATTGGGGTCGGTTTGGACGCCCATGTTTTGCAGGAGCATAATGATGCCGAAAATCATCGTCGTGGCGCCGACCACTGCCGTGCCGATGAGAACCGGCTTGGCCGTGGCCTTGAAGGTATTGCCCGCGCCGTCGCCCTTTTCCAATTCCAATTTCGAATTCTCGAAATCGGGTTTGAATCCGAAATCCCGTTCGATCTCCGCCCGCACATTGGGCACGGATTCGATGCGGCTCAATTCATAGATGGATTGGGCGTTGTCGGTCACCGGGCCGAAACTGTCCACGGCGATGATGACCGGCGCCATGGCCAGGAAGCCGAACGCCACCAGGCCGAAGGCGAAGATGGGCGCGGCAAATTTGAATTGGTCGGGCATGAGCACGAGCACCGCCGGGTTTCGTGAAAGCAGATAGGCGGCGGACATCAACGCGATAATGACCAGCCCCATCCAGAACGCGCAGAAGTTGCCCGCCACGAAACCGGAAAGGATGTTCAGCGACGCCCCGCCCTGGCCGGAGGCCGTGGTGATTTCACGGACGTGGCGTGAACTGGTGCTGACGAAAATTTTCGTGAGTTCCATAATTAGCGGACCGGCGAGGGTGCCGCAGGAAATGATGGCGGCGAGGACCCACCACAGCTTCGGATCGGCCTGGCCGGTCGGGTCGGCAAAATCGCCGAGCAAAAAGTAACTAGCCACAAACGCGGTGATGATGGAGACGATCGAGGTCAGCCAGACCAGATTGGTCAGCGGCTGCTCCCAGTTGAAATCCTTTTTGCCGCTGAACAACGCCTGGCTGGCAAATTTGTTGATATAGAACGAGATAAGCGAGGCCAGCACCATAAGGCTTTGGATCACGAAGATCCAAATAATCAACTTGGCGCAAATGCCCTGGGTCGCGGTCGCGCCCAGCGAGAGGGCGAGGAATGAGATCAACGCCAC
>JBKQUF010000197.1:0-8232 GCA_052140285.1 Limisphaerales bacterium
GGTAGCTCGTTCCTCGCAACCCTGGGCTGAATGATTAAAATCCTTTCGCGTTAGAAGGCGAAAGCGAAAGGTCACTCGGATGCCCGGCAAGATGCAGTAAGTTCATCGGTTCGATGTGAGCGTCAAAGGGGTGATGATGACTCCTGAAAATTGCAACCGGTTTGATTGCGAATGGTTTTTTCCGCCGGGCTGGAAGCCGCGGCTCTACAGCAGGCAAGGACGCCTGCTGCTACGGTTCAGGGGGCAAGGCGCGAATTTATCTGGCAACGGCTGGGGCAACGGGCCGCGCCTTTGGCAACAAAAACGCCAGCCCAACACAAACCAGCATTCCGCAACCGAGAACAACAAAGGGAAGCGCGATACTCGCGTATTCTTTTTTCAACCAGCCGGTGATGTACGGCCCGGCGAAGCCGCCGAGGTTGCCAAACGCGTTCACCACCCCCATGACCACCGCCATGACACTGCGCGGCAAGGTCTCGGCGGGAATCGCCCAGAACGGCGCCATCGCCGCGAACGGCCCCGGAATGGCCAGGCACATCAGGCCGTATGAAATCCAGAAATGTCCGTTCAGGACCACGCTTAAAATCAGGCTGACCCCGCTCATCGCATAGGCCGCCGCCACGTGCCCGCGCCGCTCCCGTGTTTTGTCCGAGTGCCGCGACGTTACCACCATCACCAGCGCGGTCACCGCATAGGGAATGGCAAAAAGTATTCCATATTGCAGCCCGTCGAACCCCCGCCCCTTGAGGCTGTCGGTGAAAAATGTCATGCAGCCATAGACGGCGCAGTTGTGCAAAAAGTACAGCGCTACCATGATGAAAATGGCCGGATGCGCCAGTTTCCGCATCCAAGGAACATGGTGCTCGGTCTCCAATTCGCCCTCTTCGTCTTCCAACGCGATTTCCAAATCATTTTTTTCTTGGGCAGAAATCCAATTGACGTCGCGGGGATGGTCGCGGACGCCAAACCACCAGATCGGCAGCCAGATAAACGGCAAAATCCCTTCCACGATCAGCATTTGCTGCCAGCCGTACTGGCCGAGGAGCCAGCCGGTGATTGGCGCGGAACCGGCCACGGCCAGGGGCTGGCACAACAGCCAGTAACAATTCGCGCGGGCGCGTTCGTAGCGGGTAAACCAATTTGCCAGCAACACCAGCGTGGCCGGGAACACCGCGCTTTCGGCCACGCCCAGAAAAAAGCGCATCACTTCAAATTGCCGGAACGTCCGCGAAAATCCGCAGCCGATGGCGAAGATTCCCCAGGCGACCAAACAGAGGCTGATCAGTTTCCGCGCGCTCCACCGGGACGCGAAATGGCCGCCGGGAATTTGCAACAGCAGGTATCCAATGAAGAAAATCCCCGCCAGTTCCCCCTTCATTTTATCGTCCATCAGCAGGTCGCGCATGAGCGACGAAATTTTGGGATCGAGCGCCAGCGAAACGTTGGTGCGGTCGATGTACGAAATCGTGTACATGAGCAGCGCGACCGGAATGATGCGCAGCCAGCGTTGTTGAATCATAGTTGAAGGCGTGATTTTCCGGCAATGACGGTGAAGGGCAAGAATGTTTTTTATCCAGCATTCCGCCCCCGCCCCCGTTGCCAACGGTGGCTTCGGACTTGCCCGCGCCGGAACGGTAAAGTAAATTGCGGCGATGAAACGTGAAGACATCATCCGGGACATTCACGGATTGGGCGCGGAACTGGCCGCGCTGGAGGAGCAATACGGCCTGCTCTCCGCCGATTTTTATCACTGCTTTCAGGCGGGCGAACTGGAGTAAACGCGCGATTTCATCCGCTGGGCAGGGTTTTATGAAGCCAAGCTGGAACGGGAATTGCGTTACCGGCAGATGGTTTATGAGCATCTCCGCGAATTGCACCGGCGTTCCGGCCTGGGTGCGTTGACGTTGGAACCGGCGGGCGCATGAGCGCACCGCGCCCGTAACGCAGGTTTCTCAACCTGCCGTATCGGCGATTTCCAAATCGGCAGGGCGTCGAACATGCGCGACGTTTGCGGGTTTGGAAACCCACGATACAGCAGACTTGGAAGTCTGCGCTACGGGGCCGTCGGCGAAAGTCGAACCTAAATTCAGTTTTCCATTCTCGCCGGACCTGATTCAATGGCCGCATGGCCAACGACGAATTGCTTGACGCCTCCCCGCCGGAGATTTTTCAAATTCAAACCCAGGCCCCCGGCCCGGCGGGAAGCCTGCCCATTTCCGAAGAAATGCTCCTGAAAAGTCCCAGTGGCAATTTGTTCGGCCTCACCCAAAACGCCGGCATGGGCTGGAATCCGGGCGAAGTTGGACAAAAACAATTTCTCATTTTAAGCACCCAGGGTGGATTGCGCGCGCCGGATGGAAAACCCATCGCCCTCGGCTATCACACTGGCCATTGGGAAATCGGATTGCTCGTCCAGGCCGCCGCCGAGGAATTTCGCCGGCTGAAAGCCATCCCCTTCGCCGGGTATTGTTCCGACCCATGCGATGGACGGACCCAGGGCACCACCGGCATGTTCGACAGCCTGCCCTATCGCAACGACGCCGCGATTATCTTCCGCCGCCTCGCGCGCTCGCTTCCGCAACGCGCGGGTGTCCTCGGCATCGCCACGTGCGACAAGGGGCTGCCCGCCATGATGATGGCCGTCGCCGGTTTGCATGATTTGCCGTGCGTCATTGTTCCCGGTGGCGTCACGTTGCCGGCCATTGACGCCGAGGACGCGGGGACCGTGCAAACTCTCGGCGCCCGGTTTGCGCACGGGCAGGTTTCGTTATCCGAAGCCGCGGAGCTGGGTTGCCGCGCCTGCGGCTCGCCCGGCGGTGGCTGCCAATTTCTCGGCACCGCCGCCACCGCGCAGGTCGTCGGTGAAGCGCTCGGCCTGTCGCTGACGCACTCGGCCCTCGCGCCGTCGGGGCAACCGGTCTGGCTCGACCTGGCCCGCCGTTCCGCCCGCGCGCTCTCGCGGATGAGCGGACGCAAGATTTCCGTGCGCCAGATTCTGACCGATGCGAGTATCAAAAACGCCATGGCCGTTCATGCTGCCTTCGGCGGTTCCACCAACCTGCTTCTCCATATTCCGGCGATTGCCCATGCGGCCAAGTTGAAACTGCCCACGGTGGAGGATTGGATCGCCGTCAACCGCCAAGTTCCACGCTTGGTCAGCGTCCTGCCGAACGGTCCCATTCATCATCCCACCGTCCGCGTCTTTCTCGCCGGCGGCGTCCCTGAAGTCATGCTGCATTTGCGGAAACTTGATTTGCTCGACATGACCGTGCTCACCGTTACCGGCAAAACGCTCGGGGAAAATCTCGATTGGTGGGAACATTCCGAACGCCGCGAGCGGTTTAAGAAATTGCTGCGCGATCTCGACGGCGTGAACCCGGAGGAAGTGATTTTCCCGCCCGGCGAGGCTCGGAAACGGGGCCTGGCCGGCACGCTGGTTTTTCCGCGCGGCAATCTCGCGCCGGACGGTTCGGTCTGCAAAGCCACGGCCATTGATCCCGCCGTCGTTGATTCGGACGGCGTCTATCGCAAGGAAGGTCCAGCGCGTGTTTTTGTGAACGAAAAAGACGCCATCGCCGCGATCAAGAACGGGCAAATCAAGGCCGGCGACGTTCTTGTTCTGGCCGGCATCGGTCCGCTTGGAACCGGCATGGAGGAAACATATCAAATCACCGGGGCGCTGAAATTTCTGCCGCATGGAAAAGACGTCGCCTTATTGACGGATGCGCGGTTCTCCGGCCTTTCCACCGGCGCGTGCATCGGGCACATCGGCCCGGAGGGCCTCGCTGGTGGTCCAATTGGGAAAGTTTTGGACGGCGACATTATCCGCATCGAACTTGATTTGAACCGCGTCGAAGGAACCGTTGATTTGGTCGGCACGGGCGACCGGCGATTCTCGCCACCGGAAGGAGCGGAAATTTTATCGCAACGCTCCGCGCGGCCTGACCTGGCCGCAAACCCCGATCTTCCCGAAGACACCCGTTTGTGGGCCAGCTTGCAATCGGTCAGCGGCGGCGCCTGGCGCGGTTGCGTTTATGATCCTGACCGGATAATCGCCGCGCTCAAACAGGGTCGTTAAGCCGATTGCAAATCGGCGCTCCGTTGCGCTGGAGCGCCGGTTTTCAACCGGCTTTCGGGCATTTCCATTTTTCACCGACGATTCTGATTCAACGCTTGTTCTCATTTTCACAGTTCCAAGCCGACTACAAGTCGGCGCTCCGTTTTGGCGGAGCGCCGGTTTGCAGCCGGGCTTTTTCGCCATACACGCCAAGCCGGTTCATTTCATCCCGAAATCGCGCGCTGCTCCAAGGCCAGTTTCGGGGCTCGGCCGTCAAATGCGCTTTCACTGGATTGTTCTCGATGTAGCGCACGGCTTTGACCTGATGTTCGGCGTTACGAATGTAAGTGTCCCAGTATTCCCGCTGCCAGAATGCGCCGGTTTGCGCAAGGAGTTTGTTGGCTTCGCGCGCGATGAACCTTTTCCAGCTTTGCAACAATTGTGCGAGTGGTGTTTGCCACACGTCCACGAGCAAATGAACGTGATTGGGCATCACCACCCAGGCGCGCAACAGGTAACGCTCGCCGTCGAAAAAGCGGAACGCGTTTTCCGCCACCTGCGCAATGTCGGGACACTTCAAATGACATTCGCCCAGGCCGCGATCCAGATATACTTCTAGTTGAGCACGGCGCTGACGGTCGTCTTCGATGCGCAGCAAAGCTTCCCATTCGGACCGGCGGCTGATAGGCAAGGCATCATTCAAACGGATGGTGACGAATTGGGTGAGACCGGGTTGGTCGCGGTGTGGCAGATGCCCGCGCTGATGCCAACCCAGAAATCCGCGCGCTGACGCGGCGGCTTCCATCGGCTCACTCCACGCCTTTTTGTCGGCGACCAATTGTTGCAAGCCGGGATTGTGTGGCGCGCCGGAGCGCCGGTTTTTCGGCATTTCCATTTCCAATCGGCGTTTCCAGTTTAATGTTTGCTCTCATCTTCACCGTCCAAAGCCGACTGCAAGTCGGCGCTCCGTTGTAACGCGCCGGAGCGCCGGTTTGCAACCGGCTTTCCGGGAGATTCATTTCCAACCGGAATTTCCAGTTCAAGCTTAGTTCTCATCTTCACCGTTTCAAAGCCGACTGCAAGTCGGCGCTCCGGGACTGTTTTTGTAAATTTTGCCAGATGAATCTTTTCTGAATAAAAACTGTTTTACGCTCTTTCGCAAACGTCGCAATCTGATTTTTGTTACAAAATGATGCCGAAATTTCTCATCGCCAACCGCCTAAAATCGTCTATTTCTGGCGCATGAAATCCGCCAATTTATTTGCCCTTGTCCTGGTCACCGCGCCGGACCTCAAAACCGCCCGCGCCCTCATCTCGGCGGCGCTTGATGCCCGGCTTATCGCCTGCGCGAATTTGGTTCCCAAAATTGAGTCGCATTACCGCTGGCGGGGCCGGCTTGAATCCGCCCGGGAAGTGCTGCTCATATTAAAGACTTCCAAGGCGAAACTGGCCTCCTTGGAAAAGCTGATTTTGGCCAGGCATCCCTATGAAACGCCGGAGTTCCTGGTGCTACCGCTGAAGGCGGGAAGCGCAAAATACCTCGGCTGGATGGCTGATTCGATTTTACAATAATTTTGTTGAACCTGCGCCGCGGAGGCGTAAATTTTCTACAATGAATCCGACGGTCAATCCAACGACCGCCATGACGCTGATGCTCATGATGATTTCTGCGCTGGCATTGCTGGTCGCGGGTGTCATCTTTGCCGTCATCCTTTACCACCAGTGGCGCGTCCGCGAATTAAAACCGCGCGCGCCGTCTTCCCCGGTTACACCGTCAACCTTGTTCGAACTCTCCCCGCAGCGACCGGTGACCTGGCTGGCCATTCGCGCGACCACTCCTGAAATGGTTGTCCAAGCGCTCGGCCTGGGCCGTTCCACTCCGTGTTCCTGGTCAGAAGGCATGGCGGGCGAACATGAATTTTTTGTCAGTTCGCGCATCAACGGCTGGGTCATCGTCACCGGCGTGGCCATCCCCAGTCCGGGTGAAGATGCGGATGAATGTTTCCACTTCATGATTTCCCTGAGCCGCAAGGTGGGCCACGTGCAACTCTTCCACGCCGAAAAGTTCTCGCACAACCACGCCTGGATCCGCACGGACGACGGGTGCGTCACACGCGCCTATGCCTGGGCCGGCGAAACGGTCTGGAACCAAGGCCTCAAAACCGCCGCCGAACTGGAGTTGATGATGAAATGCTTCCCCTATGGCATGGAATCCTTCCCCGCCCGGGCCATCGAGGAAAATTACAAGAGGGTTTCCCTGCTGGCCACGCGCTGGAGTCTCGACCCCGCCCGCATCCGTTCCCTGAAAAAGGCCGACGGCCTGGCCGGCAAATCCTCGCGGGTCCTGTAACGGGAATGGGGATGCCTTTTGGGGTGCATTTCAGTTTTTTGCAAGCGGCTGATGGGCGAGGGAGGGGGCTGTCTTTCCATGAGTTATTGGCGCAATGCCCAATGCCTATACAGAACGATGCAGTTCAATTTCACGCAAAGCTCGCCAAGGCCGCAAAGAAATGGAAGGGAAGGTTTTTTAAGAAAACAGCTTGCACCTTTTGGCGGGGCTTTTTGAAACTCCTTTTTTGAAAATTCCTTTGCGAACGTTGTGGCCTTTGCGTGAGGCCATTTTTCAACTGCATCGTTGGCTAAGCCGGAACAATGCGGTTGAATTGGGTGGCACGGCCAACTTGGCTGTGCGCGGCGGCAACTTGCCGCCGCATTGGGACGGCGGAAATTCGTCACCGTTTGGTGTCTGCCATCGGCTGCGGGTTGGCGGGCTGGCAGCCCGCCAAAACGGGCAAGTTGCCCGTTCCACCCATTTTTTAACTGCATCGTTACGGCTAAGAGTTTCACTGGTCTTTGGATTTAGGCAAGTCTTTGTCGTCCGATTTTCCTTTCGGCGTTGTGGATAATTGTTTGAGCACATCGCCAATCAAATCCACTTTGTCGCTCTCGCCAACAGCAATCAGCAATTTTGTGTCCTTATGGTAGCTAAGCGTTGGCGTGTTCGTCACTCCGAGCATCTTCCATGCGGTATCGACTGCGGTTGTTATATCATCTACTTTATAACCGGCATCAAGATAGGGCGACAATTGATAAAATTTACAAGTGATAGCTGATAATCTTTGAAACGGTCCCGGTTCACCGTCCCAGGAAAAATACCAAATTGAATTATCGTTTGGCGTGCCTACTGTGCTGAAGCCATATTCTGAATTGCGCTCCTCGGGATAAGTCCCCACCCCATCTACATTATCAATGGCATAACGTCCGCCTTTTTCTGATTCTTGTTTTAATACTTCAAACAATTGATCCACAGTTACATTTTTTACGGAAAACGCGGGGATTTTAAAGTCGGCATATTCATTGGGGATGATAGTGTTGAGCGACTTGTCAGTCACTTTTTCAATCGCTTTCACTAAATCATTCGGTGTACCACCAGGAAAATCCAGATCAAATTTCGTCACCGAGTTGGTAACTTTCACTAAAATGTAGCCGTCCGGCGGCTGCGATATTTGGCCTGGGCCAAACTGCGGTGTCGGGCCCGGCCCGGATGGGGGCATTCCAACGGGTTGAGCAGACATGAGATTGGAAGAGAGGATTAAAGCACCCAAAAGCAGAATGAGATGTTTTTTCATAATTTGAATTTCAATTCCATCCAGATATACGCCTGCCAACACCAAATCCTTCAAAAAATCTTGCGCAATCGAAAATATCCATGATTGAATTCCTTTTCAACCGCATCGTTTCGACTGGGGAGGAGGGTCAAACAGAAAGCGCAAACGGTGTTTGAGTTTGCCGTAAAAGTTTTTTAGCTTCCGGCATGGTTGAAAAACATTACCGGAGTCTCATCAAGGCCGTCTCGTGGCGTTTTACGGGCAGCATCGATACGATGATTATTGCGTTTCTGATCACCGGCCGGATCAAGTGGGCGTTGAGCATCAGCGGGGTGGAATTGTTCACGAAGATATTTTTATTTTACGTGCATGAGCGGGTTTGGAACAAGATTCCGTTTGGGCGGATTCAGGAGCCGAAGGACAAGCCCAGTTTTGAGATATGAAGTTGCATCGGCTGTTGTTTTTGGTTGCTGCATGCCGATGGCTGGGAGGCGCCGGGGGTTCTCGGTTTTTTGAGGCCCAGGATTCACAAATCTGATTTTCGGTAGTGTCCTAATTTGCCTCTCG
>JBKQUF010000198.1:0-4603 GCA_052140285.1 Limisphaerales bacterium
CAACTCCCGCCGCCTCCACCATCCTCCGCCCGGAACCCAATTCCGGGCGGAGGATGGTGCCCTCCATAGCTCCGCCTTGGTAGCGCAGGAGGGCTGGTTCGACATCCGGTTCCGGGCTGCGGATGGCAGGCCATCTTTTGTAATATCAATGTTTTACGCGTATGTTCTCGAATCCGTTGAAACGCCCGGCGAATTTTACCGGGGCCATACGGATGATCTTAAGCGCCGCCTTGCCGAGCATAACGCAGGCAAGAGCCCGCACTCTTCAAAGTTCAAGCCTTGGAAAGCAAAATTTTATGCTGCCTTTGAAACTTTGGCACTGGCCTAGGAGTTTGAAAAATATCTAAAAAGCGGTTCCGGCCATGCCTTTGCCAAACGCCATCTTCTTTCGTAACGCAGAACGAAGACTGCCGCGCCCGACTTGCCGCGCCGCAGCCTTGGCGCAGGCGGGCCTTGTCTCAGGCGGATGAGCGCTCGAACTACGACTCGGCAAGCCCGCAGTCAAAAATGGATTTTACCTGCATTCACTTTCATGCGAGTTTACGCACGAAATTTGTGCTCTCGTAACAGACTTTTTTTGGCGCACGGTGTTGCATGTTTATGAATTTGGATGCTTTGATTGAATCGGCGGCCGCCGGCGGAGCCAGCGATTTGCACCTCGAACCGGGCATGCCCGCCGCCGTGCGCGTGCGCGGCGCGTTGCGCGTGACCGGCGATCCCATGGCGCCGGGACTGCTCACGGAATTTGCCCGGCGGCTTCTGGGCGAGGACCAATGGCCGGCATTCGTCGAGCGGCGCTCGTTTGATTTGTCGCGGACCATTGGCGGCGTGCGTTGCCGCATCAATATTCTGCATACGTCACGCGGCGTGGGGTTCGCCCTCCGGTTCCTCGGCGCGTTCCAGGCCACCCTCGAGAAGCTTAATTTGCATCCCGACCTCAAAAAACTCGTCAAAAATCCGCACGGCCTGATCCTTGTGAGCGGCCCGACCGGCTCCGGCAAATCCTCGACGCTGGCCGCGCTGATCCAGGAAATCAATTTGACCGAGGCGCGGCACGTCATCACCGTGGAAAGCCCTATTGAATATACGTTCCGTCCGCGGCGGGCGTTCATTCGCCAGCGCGAAGTGGGGCGGGACACGCCCAGTTTCGAGCAGGCGCTGCTGGACGCTCTGCGCGAGGACCCGGATGTGCTCATGGTCGGCGAAATGCGCGACCCGGAATGTATGCGCCTCACCTTGCGCGCCTCGGAGACCGGCCATCTCGTGCTGGCCACGGTCCATTCCTCGACCTGCGCGGAGGCCATCCAGCGGGTGGCGTCCGCCTTTCCGGCGGAAATCCAGAGCGCCGTCTGCGCGCAACTCGCCGATTGCCTCGTGGCCGTCGTTTCCCAGCGCCTGCGTTTTCGCGAGGACCTCAACATCCGCGTGCCGGAATGCGAAATCCTCATGGCAACGAACGCGGTGAAAAATTTCATTCGTACCCGTGAATTTTTCAAAATCATTACCGCGATTGAAACCGGCGCGGAACATGGCATGTGGGCGTCTCAACGCTACGCCAAATGGCTGGCCAGCCGGACGAATTTTTATATTCCCTCCCAGACCATCGAGCCGGCGGAAGACAAGTTGCCGGACGATTTGCCCGCCGCGCCACAGCTCCCGCTGGCCGCTTCGGCGCATCGCCCCGCGACTGCCGCGCCGCAGAAGGACACGCCTGCGCCGTCCCTCCCGGCATCCTCGTCCACGCCCGCGAGCGGCACGGGGGAGCCGCATCGCATTGAGATTGAGCCGGACGAATCGGGTTTTGGAAAGATTTTGAAGAAACCGTAGCACCCGTCTGCGGCCTATCCTTGGGACTGTTCACGACTCGACGGTTCGGCAGGCAGGCAAGTCAAAAAATGGCACTTAAGGATGGGGACTCGGCGTCACCCAGCCTTTGTGCCACGTGTAATTCCAGAGGTTGTTCAACTTCACGAGTTCCGCATGATTGTCAGCGAACACCATGTTGATCATGCCCGGGAGCACCTGGCCGCTGGAATAACGATAAGCCTTCGGAGCAGAGGTTGCCGGACGGTCGTTGTGCCGGTCAATCAAACAAAGGCCCAGGCTATGCATGCAACCGGATCGTTGGCCGTAGTAGCCGTCGTAAAGGTCTGCCGGATTGAGCGTGGGATCTGTTTCCAGAGGGAACACGTAGTACCAGATTGAATCTTCAAAAAACGGTGTATTGACAGGGTCCCGGAGGTCCCCCTCGTTCCTAAAGAAAAATTGGGGCAACGAATCCACCGGCGTATGATCCACCGAAAGCCAGCCGTTGATGGCGTAGCTCCCGGGCGTGGCGGGAGCCTGGGGATTCGAGCCGTAATAAGTGGAGTCGGCCGTGCCCCACCCAAAACCCGACGCCGAGGCCGGGTGTACGCGCGTTGTCGGGCAGACCAGCACCTTGGCATTGCCGGTCGCGACGCTTATATCCACGCTATTCTCGTTGGCCACCGCCAGGATCAATTTCTCTTGATTATCGTCGGTGTACATCAGGCGCGCAGCCGACATTTCCTTCAAATTATTGAGGCATGAAATCCTCTGCCCCTGTAGCTTTGCCTTGGCCAGCGCCGGCAACAGCATCGCCGCCAGGATGCCGATAACCGCGATCACCACCAGCAACTCAATCAGCGTGAAAGCCGCCGGAATCAATTTCCCGGACGGGCGGAGGAGCGGTGGGTTTGCTCTCAAGAAAGAGATTTTTGCATTATCTAATTCGAATTGCAAAGTTAATTATGATTATGACGCCGAATGAGACCCGGACCGCGAGCTCGTGCCTTCACGCCCTCATCCTTTTCTGAATGGCTCCTTGCCAAATCCGGCTCGCTTCCTACCATTTCGCCATGAACCTCGCCGTTGCTTTCCGGGAATGCGCGCAAAAACACGCGCCAAAAATCGCCATTTTTTTCGGTGAAAAGGAAATCCCCTACGCCAGCCTGCTCGCAGAGTCCGAAAAAATCGGCGCCCATCTCAAGGGCCATTTTAGCGTCAAACCCGGCGACCGCGTCGGGCTTTGGTTGAAGAACTGCCCGGAATTTCCCATGGCCGTTTTTGGCATCCTCCTGGCCGACGCCGTGGTCGTGCCGATCAATAATTTTCTCAAGCCCGGCGAGGTCGGCCATATCCTGAACGACGGCGGCATTGATCTGATCATCACGGACGCGGAATTGGCCGCGCACGAGAAGGAACTGGCCGCGGTTCGCCCCGGGTTGCAGGTCCTGCGCGTGGAGGAATTTGCCGGGTTGAATGAACCCTCCGGGCCGCTGAATCCAGTCCGCCCCGGGGAGGACCTCGCGGTGATCATTTACACCTCGGGCACCACCGGCAAGCCAAAGGGCGCCATGCTCTCGCACGGCAATCTGCTGCATAACGTCAACAGTTGCCGCATCGTGCTCTCGATGGTGGAGGACGATTCGTTTGCCGTCATCCTGCCGTTGTTCCACACGTACATGATGACGGTGGGCATCTTTCTGCCGTTCTCCATGGGCGGGTCAATTGTGCTGGTGAAATCGTTGCACCCGCCCCGGGCGATGTTGCAGGAGATTTTATCGCGCCGGCCCACGATTCTGCCCGCGGTGCCCTCGTTTTACCGGATGCTCCTGGGCGCCACTTTGCCGCCCCGGATTCCCATCCGCATTTTTATCAGCGGTTCCGCGCCGCTGCCGATGCAGACACTGCGCGAGTTTGAGGAAAAGTTCCACGTGCCGCTGATTGAGGGCTACGGTTTGAGTGAAGCCAGCCCGGTGGTCTCCAAGAACCCCTTGCGCGGCGCCCACAAGCCCGGTTCCATCGGCATTCCCATCGCGAACGTCGAGATGAGCGTGCAGGACAATGAAGGCCGGATGCTCGGCACGGGCGAAACCGGCGAGATTTGCGTCCGCGGCGGCAATGTCATGATGGGCTACTGGAACCAGCCGGAGGAAACGAAGAAGGTCTTTCGCAACGGCTGGCTGTTGACGGGCGACGTCGGCCATCGCGATGCGGACGGCTATTATTACATCACGGACCGTAAAAAGGACATGCTGATTGTGAACGGCATCAATGTGTATCCGCGCGAGATTGAGGAAGTGCTCTATCATTTTCCCGGCGTCCGCGAGGCGGCGGTCATCGGGGTGCCGGACGCGCGCCGGGGCGAGCAGCCGGTGGCCTTTGTGTCGCCAGCCGAAGGGCACACCCTCGATGAGAAGGCGTTGTTGCAGTTCATCCGCGGCCAATTGGCGGATTTTAAAATCCCCAGGCAGGTGATCATTCTGCCCGCCCTGCCAAAAAATGCGACGGGCAAAATCCTGAAAACCGAGCTGAGAAAGCAGGTAACAAAGGCCTGATTGTTTAATCAGATGGAGGTATCCTGGGCATAATTTCGATATCGGGCGCAAACTATTCTTGAACGTCCGGAATTTAAATCGGACTAACACTCATGGAGCCAGTCCCATCTGCAGAAATCGCCGCTGAAAAACAGCGCCTCGCGGAAGACAAGGCTGGCCGGCAAAACTGGCGGTCCTGGGGGCCATATTTATCCGAACGGCAATGGGGCACGGTGCGCGAGGATTATTCTCCAACCGGAACT